>DATBDF010000310.1:0-38139 GCA_036270075.1 Nocardioides sp. | reverse complement strand
AGGATCCCCACCACGACGGCTGCCGTGCTGCCTTGGATGCCCCCGGGGCGTCCCAGCTCGTCGCCGACGATCGGGAACTGTGCCAGCGCCGACGACAGGATCTGCTGCTCGAGGTCGGGGTGCCCCTGCAGGACGAAACCGAGCACCGACGACGCGATCAGCAGCAACGGCAGGATGGCCAGGACGGAGTAGTGGGTCAGGACCACGGCGAGGTAGCCGCCCTGGTCGTCGAAGAACTTGTAGATGACGGCGATGGGAACGCCGAGGACGCGGTGGCGACGTTGGAGGTCGTCGGCACGGCGTACCGGAGCGTCGACGTTGTCGGTGACGCCGGAGATCGCGATACCCATCGGGCCCCCGTCCTTCCCTGACCCTTCGGTACCCCGCGCGACGTCCCGCCATGCGAACGGGTGTCGATCACGACGCTCGCTCGACAGCCACGATTGACCGGCAGCGTCGGGAGTCGTGAGGATGGTGGGCGGTCTCGGTGGTGAGCCGGTCGGACGAAGGGGTGGACCATGGACTCCGACGACAGCCCGGTCTTCTACGAGGACTTCCCGGTGCTGGAGGCCGTCTGGGGCGAGGGGTTCATGTCGCCCGGCGGCGTCGAGGAGATCGACCTGATCGTCGGTGATGCGGACCTCGTGGGAGCACAGGTGCTCGACGTCGGCTGCGGGGCCGGTGGCGCGTCGATCGCGTTGGTGGAGCGGCACGGCGCGGCCGAGGTGGTGGGGATCGACCCGATGGATCACCTGATCGAGTACTGCCGGACCCGGGCGGAGCGCCTGGGGCTGTCCGATCGGGTGCACTACGAGCTGATGCCAGTCGCCGGCGCGCTGGACTTCCCCGACGAGTCGTTCGACGTCGTCTTCAGCAAGGACTCCTTGCTGCACGCGGCCGACAAGGAGGCGGCGTTCACCGAGCTCAGCCGCGTCCTCCGCCCGGAAGGCAGGCTGCTGATGGGCGACTGGTTCCGTGGAGCGGGCAGTCACCTCGATGCCGAGGTCGAGGCCCTGAGCGAGGGGATGTGGACGATGGTGACGCTCGACGACAGCGTCGCCCTCGTCGAGCGCTGCGGCTTCGTCGTCGACGACGCCATCGACCGCCAGCCCTGGTACGCCGAGATGGTTTTGGCCGAGCGGGACCGCTTCGACTCCGACTGGGGTCGGACGTTCGTCGAGCAGTTCGGCCAGGAGTCCTTCGAGCACCTGCGGAGCGAGTGGGTGGACTTCGCCGCTGCCGCGCAGAGTGGAGCGCTGAGCCCGGGACACCTCCGCGCGACCAAGCCCGCCGACTAGCCGGTCCGGATCCTCAGCTCACGCTGCCGGCCGAGGAGGCTGCCGAGCCGCTGGGCCTCGGTGGTCAACGCCGCACGTGGCACGCGACCGGCCTCGTCGAACCACTCGACCAGCAGCTCGTCGCCCTTCGCCGCCCAGGTGCCGCTCACGACACCGCCGACGACCACGGGGTTCGCCTTGCGCGTCATCGGCGTACGCCGGGCCGGCGGGACGACGTGGTGGTCCTTGGTCCCCGGTCCCATCACCCACTGGTCGTGTCCGGGAAGGAGGCGCACGGCCTCCGTGGGTCTCGCCGACATGAGGCCCTCGACGTCGGTGCGCACGACGTAGGCCGTCTCGCCCTCGATGTCGACCGCGGCCAGCTGGTCCTCGACGTCGGCCAGCCAACCCTGGAGACGCTTGCGCCCGGCACTGAGGCCCGCGCCGAGCCAGTAGTGGACGTGGTCGAAGGTCGCCGGCCCGTAGGTCCGGAAGTACACCGACACGGCGTACCGCCCCGCGTCGTCGAGGTCCCAGATGCCGGCCCAGCGCGGGTTGGTGTCCAGTCGTTGGAAGGTGTGCCGCCCGTCACGGGCGGGCCCGAAGCTCATGTCGCCCTGCCAGGTGAGCGGCTTGACCAGGGTGCCGGCTCCGGCGCCGAAGGCGGGGCGCAGGTGCCGGAAGCGGCTGCGGGCCGTGACGGCTGTTCCGAGCTCGTCGATCGTCAGCGGCCCGGCGGTCAGCGCGTCGCGAACCGCCTCGCGGAAGTCCGGCCAGTCGCCGGGAGTCAGCTCGTAGTACTCCTGCCAGCTCGGCAGCTCCCACTGCCGCCCGGCGCAGCGCAACGCGAGATAGGCCCCGCCGTCCTCGGGTGAGAGGTACTGCATCGCGCCCCGGAAGGCGAACGCCTTGATCACACGCCCGTCCTCGAGCGCCTGCGCGAGCTCAGCGGGTGCCGAGCGGGTACGCCGTACGCGGACGGCGAGCTCGGCCAGGCCCTCGTCCATCGACGGGACCGTGCCGAGTCGGCGCACCACGCCCTCCACGGACTCGTGGCCGACGGGCTCGAGGAACTGCCGCTCCATCCGCCACGCGAGAGCCTGCGACCAGGTGATCGACACGCTGGCAGGCTAACCGGGAATCCGGACGCCCCGCGTCCGGTGGTTTCGAGACAGGCGCCAGGGCGCCTTCCTCAACCACCAGAGCCGACGCTGCCCTTCCGGTGGTTGAGGAGGTCGTTCCACGACCGTCTCGAAACCACCAGAACCCGGGCGCCTTCCTGAACCACCCCAGAGCGGGGCTCGTCAGTCCTGGCGGCGGTCGAACATCCGGCGGGCTCGTTCGGGGGGGTCGAGGAGCAGGTCGACGACGAGGGCGGTCCAGCCGGTCTGGTGGCTGGCTCCCAGCCCCGCCCCGTTGTCGCCGTGGAAGTACTCGTGGAAGAGCAGGTTGTCGCGCCACGCGGGGTCCTCGGCGAACAGTCGCATCCCCCCGAAGACCGGCCGCCGCCCGGACGCGTCGGGGAGCCAGATGCCGACGAGGCGGTCGGCCAGGTCGCCCGCCACCTCGCGGACCGTGTGCTCCTGCCCGGAGCGGGTCGGGTACTCCACGGTGAAGTCCGACCCGAGGAACTCCTCGTAGAGGAGCAGGGAGCGCACCACGAGGTAGTTGGTGGGCATCCACACCGGGCCCCGCCAGTTCGAGTTCCCGCCGTACATCGACGTCGTCGACTCGGCCGGCTCGTAGTCGATGACCGCCCCCGGGAGCCCCGGCACGGTGTAGGGCACGATATGACGGCGAGACACCGCGCGGAGACCGTGCGGGGACAGGAAGCCCTCCTCGTCGAAGACCTGCTGCAGGGTGCGGAGCGCCTGCTCCGGTGTCACCAGGGACACGACGATGTGGTCCACGCCGCCGGACTGGTGAACCGGGAACATCGGCCCGTCGCCGCGCTCGGCGCTGTCGATGCGGCGCGCCGCATGCTTGCGCAGTGCGGCGAGTCGATGGACCTGGTTCAACGGCACTCCGACGGTGGCGAGCACGGGGATCACGCCGACCAGGGTCTGGACCTTGATCGGGGTCCTGTTTCCGGCCTCGTCGATCAGCCGGTCGTAGAAGAACCCGTCCTCGGCGTCGTAGAGACCCGACTTCTCGAGCGCTTCCGAGATGAGGACGAACTGCTCGAGGAACTTCACGACCATGTCGTCGTAGACCGGGTTCTCCCTGGCCAGGAGCAGTGCCAGGATCGACATGACCAGCGAGTACGCCGCCATCCACGCCGTCCCGTCCGCCTGCTCGATCCGGACGCCGTCGGGCAGGTGGGAGCGGTCGACGGGGCTGATGTTGTCGAGCCCCAGGAAGCCTCCGCCGAACAGGTTGTTGCCGTCGGGGTCCTGACGGTTGAGCCACCACGTGAAGTTCAGCAGCAGCTTCTGGAAGACCCGCTCCAGGAAGGCGACGTCGGTGGCGCCGTCGATGACGAAGACCCGTAGCGCCGCGAGGGCGTGGACGGGCGGGTTGACGTCGTCGAAGTTCCACTCGTACGCCGGGAGCGCGCCGTTGGGGTGCTGGAACCACTCGCGCAGCAGGACCGTCAGCTGGTACTTCGCGAACGCCGGATCGAGGTGCGCCCATGCGATGGCGTGGAAGGCCAGGTCCCACGCGGCGAACCACGGGTACTCCCACGGGTCGGGCATGGCGAGCACGTCGAAGGAGTCGAGGTGCCGCCAGGCCGCGTTGCGGATGTGTCGGTGGGACTCCGGCGGCGGTGGCTCCCCCGGGTCGCCGTCGAGCCATCGGCTGACGCGATACGGGTACATCTGCTTGCTCCAGACCAACCCGGCGGCGGCCTGGCGGAGCACGCGCATGCGCTCGGTGTCGAGACCGCGGGCGAGGGCGGCGTAGAACTCGTCGGCATCGCTCCGACGCGCGGTGAGCACCCGGTCGAACGCCTTGTCGTCCCAGGCCGTCCGGTCAGTGGAAACGGGTCGGTGCAGCCTCAGTCGGACCTGCGACGTACTGCCTGCCGGGACGGTGACCTGATACCAGAAGGCCGCCTTCGTGCCCTGCCGACTCGGGTTGACGGTGGCCGCACCCTCGACGACGTGGTCGTTGATCCCGTCCTTGGGGAACTCGGTGACCGGGGCACCCCCGAACAGCCGCGGCACGTTGGTCTCGTTGTCGCAGAAGAGAGCCGCGGGCCCGGCGCCGTCGGCCGCGGGTGCGGCCTGCAGGCGATACCCGCCCAGCGAGGGATGGTCGACCACCACCGCGTCGCCGTCCAGCGACAGAGCCGGCAGGTCGGAGCTCTGGGACGAACGCCAGGTGTTGCGGAACCACAGCGTCGGCAGGATGTGGAGCGTTGCCTCGTCGGGCCCGTGGTTCGTGACCTCGACGGACATCGAGATGTCCGTGGTCGACGCCTTGGCGTAGGTGACGTCGACGGACCAGTAGCGCCCCTCGTCGAAGACCCCGGTGTCCATGAGCTCGAACTCGAAGTCGTGAAGTCCCCGACGGGCGTTCTCGTCCACGAGCCGCTGGTAGGGGAACTCCGCCTGCGGATAGTGGTACCGCCACTGGAGCAAGGAGTGGCTGGGCAGCCCCTCCATGTACCACCAGTACTCCTTGACGTCCTCGCCGTGGTTGCCCTGCGGCCCGGTCAGGCCGAACATCCGTTCCTTGAGGATCGGGTCGCGTCCGTTCCACAGCGCGAGTGCCAGGCACAGCTCATGACGGATGTCCGAGATCCCGGCCATCCCGTCCTCGTTCCAGCGATAGGCGCGCGACCGCGCATGGTCGTGCGGGAAGGAGGACCAGGCGTCCCCGTCGGCGCTGTAGTCCTCGCGGACGGTGCCCCACGCGCGCTCGGAGAGATAGGGACCCCACTCGTACCAGGGGTTCGCATCGAAGAGGTCGTCCTCCGCCCGACCCGTCGCCTCGGCCAGCCGCCCGTGCTCGGCGGTCGGCGATGCACTGGTCCTCTTGCCCGATCGGGTCATGGCGTCTCCCCTGTCTGTCCTGATGTCCGGGCGGCCGCACCTGCGGCCTCGTCCGGCGCCTCGTCCACGCGGAACAGGTGCCAGCCCCAGCCGGGTAGCTCGACGTACAGTCCGTCGTCGAGGTCGTCGCCGCTCCGGTCGAACGAGATGTCCTGGGTCGGGTCGTGCAGGTGGACGGTCCGAGCCCTGAGCTCCCGCCAGGGGGCGGCCACGTGGGCCGCGGCGCCGTCTGCACCGAGGTTGACCACGACCAGCCATCGCGACTCGCCGGTCCAGCACCACGACACGATCTGGGCGGCGGTGTCGTTGTTCTCCCAGCCCGATGTCCGGCACAACCGCCACTCACCCTGGTGGAACGTCGGGTCCGAGAGCGCGTCGAGGAGGCTGCGGTAGAACGCCTCCAGGTCGAGATCGGTCGGCTCCTCGGGGAACCGCCCCAGGAACACCGGCAGGTGGGTGCGCCAGCCCCTGGTCTGACCGTCGTGCACCAGACGCGCTCCGCACTGGGTGAGGGTCGCCATCGCGGCTGCCCGATGGTGCGCCGGATCGAGGATCGAGGCGGCCCTGGGCTCGTCGTGGTTCTCGAGGAAGCGCAGCAGGCGGGTCTGGTACGTCGTGTCACCGGACAGGTGGGCCGCCACCTCGGGAGCGCCGCCGGTCGTGATCCGGTCGTAGAGCCGCTTGTCGTAGCAGTGGTCGAATCCCTGCTGCTGCAGGGGGAACTCGCGGTCCCAGTACGCCTCGGCGACGAACACGAAGCCCGGATGTGTGCGGCGTACGGCGTCGATGACCTCCGGCCAGTACGCCCGGGTGGGAGGCGTCCCCACCCGCTCACCCCAGGTGGCCGCGAAGACGTCGTCCATCATGAGCATGGCCATGTCGCAACGCACTCCGTCGCACTGGCCGGCGATGTCCTGCATCGTCTCGATCACCCCGGCACGGAGCTCCGGTGAGAACGCGTTGAGCTGGAGGACGTCGGGCCACGCCGGGAAGTACGGGTCGCGACCGTGGGCGAAGACGTGGTCCCCCAGCCCGACGAAGGTGGACGGGTCTCGCTCGAGGTCCGCGTCATCGCCCAGGACGAATCGGTCGGGATGGGCGGTGACCCACGGGTGGTCCGGGGCGACGTGGTTGGGCACGAAGTCCAAGAAGAGCCCGATCCCCCGCTTGCCCAGCTCCGCTCGCGCGGTGGCCAGGCCGGCACGTCCGCCCAGGTGGTCGTCGACGACGTACTCACGGACGCAGTACGGCGACCCCACGACGTCGTCGTCGGTGAAGTCCGGGAGAGCGGACTCGAAGGAGTGCCTGAGGTCGGGGTTGTCGAGGGCCACGGCGATCCCGGCCGGGCTCCTGCGCCAGACGCCCATCAGCCACACGACGTCGTAGCCGCCGTCGGCGACGGAGTCCCAGACGGGCGCCGGCACGCTCCCCAGGTCGATGCGGCGACCCTCGGAGCCGGTCAGGGCACTGAGCCAGGGCCACGTGTCGATCTCCAGCACGAGGGGGTGCGGAGGCACCGTCAAGCGGCCCGTGGTCCCCGTCATCGCCCCTCCTGGCTGCCAGGCCCCGACCTACCCCGACGCGCCCGACAACGGCTCGGCCCGACCAGGATGTCCCCTCGTGGTGAACGCTCGGTGACCGGGCGCTGCACGTTCCTCCATCAAACGACGCGTGCGCTGTGGTTCGCTTCACCCGTGGCGGGTGATCGCTCGGCGGCACCGGGCCCCGACGCTGTACCGGTGAGTGCGCGGCAGCCACCCGACCCGGTGGAGCAGCCGGACCCGGTGGAGCCGGAGGAGCAGGCGGCGCCGGAGAGGAAGGCGGCGCCGGAGGAGCAGGCGGCGCCGGAGCCGCTGGACGAGCAGGACCTGCGGCTCGTCGCGGCGGTCGGCCTCGCGGAGGATGACGTCACCGACCTCCAACGCAAGGTGCTGGCACGCATGTCGCCACGCACGAAGGACGTCCTGCTGTGGATGGCCGGGCACTGGCCCGGGCGGATCACCTTCCGGATGGCCACAGGCATCCGTCATCTGCAGATCTTCGACCGCGCCATGACCGTCGCCGCCCAGATGTTCACCTCGGTGTTCCCGATCATCATCATGACGGCGAGCATCCTGGGCGGCCGGAACGCCTCCCAGGCGATCAGTGGCAATGCGCTCCCGCCCGATGCGGAGAACGTGCTCGACGACGTCGTCTCCTCGAGCGGCTTCGGTGCGTTCGGCCTGATCGGCGTCCTGGTGGTGCTGATCTCGGCCACCAGCCTGTCGCGCGCTCTGACCCGGGCGTACGACAACATCTGGCGGCACGGGAAGACCAAGATCCCCCCGCGGCAGGCCTGGCGATGGCTGGCCGCCGTCTTCGTGCTGGCGGCGGCGGTCGTGGGTAGCCACACCCTGGACAACCTCGCCACGAAGGTTCCACCGCCGGGCTTCTGGAGCACGTTCGTGGTCTTCGGCGTTCCGACGTTCGTCGCGTGCTTCATCCCCTGGATGCTGATGGCCGGCCGCGTGCCGCCACGCCTGCTGCTTCCCGGCGCGATCATCTTCGGCCTGGTGCTGCTGCTGGCGCACCCCTTCTCCACGCACTACCTCTCGACCTCGATCGCGGTGAGCGCCGACCGCTTCGGGCCGATCGGTGTTGCGTTCAGCTACCTGACCTATCTCTACTGCGTCTCCTGGGTACTCCTGGCCGCCGCCGTGCTCGGCCGCGTGATCGTGATCGACCCTGGGCTCGTGGGTCGACTGATCCGCGGACGCCTGACCATCGACGAGCGCGGGAAGGTGCAGGATGATGGAGGGACGGGGGGCATGAGATGGCGAAGACAAGCACAGCCAAACGAGTGACCGGGGCGCTGGCGGATGCGACGGGCAGGACGGACGAGGAGCTACGGCTCGCGCTCACGCTGGCGGTCGTGGTCGCGGGCCTGATCGCCGGGCTGAGGTTCCTCAAGTTCCTGGGTGACCTGGGAAGCAACGTCTTCGGGTCCTCCCAGAAGTGACTCCGGGTTCACGCGTCGTACCGTGATGCCCGGGCCTCTCGGTGGTGTGATCGAGGCATGGCGATCGTGTGGGGCGTGCCGGGAGTCGACGGACTGGACGCCGTCGTGGACGCGCTGCGGGAGTGGCAGTCCGACGGGGCGCCGATGCAGCTCCATCCGGGTGACCTCGGCTGGTTCTGGAGGTTCGGGGCGGAGGCGACAGCCGCGGCGGTCCGGACGTGGAGCCGGGACGGGCAGATCCTGGCCGTCGGGATGCTCGACGATCCCCGCCTGCTGCGGCTGACCACGGCCCCCGGTGCTCGACGGGACGAGGAGCTGGCGCACCAGCTGCTCGAGGACGTGACCCTGCCGGCGCACGGCGTCCTGCTGGAGGGCCGGGCCAACGTCGAGGCGCCCCGGGACGCCCTGATCCAGGACCTGCTCCGCGATGTCGGCTGGGAGTCGGACGAGCCCTGGACGCCACTGCGCCGCGACCTCACCGACCCGGTGGAGAGCCCTCACCTGCGGGTCGACGCGGTCGGGCCCGATGGCGTGCCCGCGCGGACCGCCGTCCAGCGGGCGGCGTTCGACCGGTCGACGTTCACCGACGAGCGATGGCACGCCATGGCCGCCGGACGACCGTACGCCGACGCGCGCTGCCTGGTCGCGTACGACGACCTGGGCGAGGCGGTGGCGGCGGTGACGGTGTGGTCCGCCGGCCCCGGGAAGCCCGGCCTCCTCGAGCCGATGGGCGTCCATCGGGAGCATCGCGGGCGTGGCTACGGCACCTCGATCACGCTCGCCGCCGCGGCGGCGCTGCAGGAGATGGGCTCGTCGAGCGCGATCGTCTGCACCCCCAGCTCCAACGTCGGCGGGGTGGCGACGTACCGAGCAGCGGGATTCCAAGCCCTGCCGGAGGTGCGGGACCGGTACCGCGACGACGAGCGGGTGGCGTCGCCGTGAGCAGCGACAGGTGACGACACCGACGGTGGTCCGCGCAGCGTCGAGGTCCAGCCGGTGAAGACCTACTCCGTGGTTGTTGCTTCCCAGACGGTCCACTCGGGCTCGCTGGTCAGCGCGCCAGCCTCGACGAGCTCCAGCACCGCGGCGACCTCGGCCTGCGCGTTCTGACGATCCAAGGCCTGGTGGTCCTCGAACACCTCGAGGACCACGAAGGAGCTCGGGTCGGTCAGGCTGCGGGTGACGTCGAAGTGGATGACGCCCGGCAGCGCTCGGCTGGGTGCTTCCACGGCGGCGATCGCGGCCGCGACCTGCTCGGTCCGCTCCGGACGACACTGCACCTTGAAGCGGGCGACGATCATCGGTCCTCCTGTGGGTCCAGTGGGACTATCCCGCTCGCACGCGGACGACCGTCCCGTTCTCGTCCAGGAACAGTCTGAGCCGGTTGGCCCTCAGGTCGGCGGTCAGGGCGTCCACGTCGGGGGGCACGACCTGGGCCTCGAACCCCAGCTCCGTCGCATGTGCGGCTGCTTCCTCGCCGTCGAGTCCGACGAGGGAAGGGGCGAGCGCGACCCCTTCCGCCTGTCGGGCTCGTGCCTGCTCCTGAGCACGGTCAGGGTCGTGATCGGCAACCATCCGCCCATCATCGCCCGCCGCCAGGGAAGGGGCCCAGGCGACCCGCTTCGCGGTCCGGCTGGAGTCGTGACGCCCAGCCATATCGGGCTGATCAGCGACAATCCCCTCGACTAGTCCGCGGAGGAGGATGCCGGAACCGGCACGCACCGCGAGAGTGGGCGCCACGAGAGGGGAACCGACCATGAGAATCAGCACCATCGCCGCCATCGTCGTGCTGGGTGGAGGCCTGAGCCTGACTGCCTGCTCCGGTGACTCCTCCGGAGGAGACACCGGCGCGGTCACCAGTGGCGCCTGCAAGCTCGGGGACACCGTCGGCCAACCGGCCACCAAGAACGGCGTGCCGCCCTGTGCCGCCAACTCCGACGCCAAGACCCACCGCTACGGCTGCTACCCCGACCCGGGAGGAGCGCCGCAGGGCTCGTGGTACACGGTCGAGTACAGCGACGGGATCGTCCTGTACGGCAAGCCCGGCGGAGAGTGGAAGCAGGCCGAGGGAGCCGGGAAGCCCCAGGCGGACGAGGTCCAGCAGATCGGCTGCTGACTGGCCGAGCACCCGGCCGCTCGGCGAGAGCAGACGTGCCGCTGAGTGATTCCGAGATGACTCAGCTCGTCGGCACGCGCAGCTTCATCACCCAGCGCCACTTGGCGATCTGCCGGTCACGCTCGAATCCGAGCTCCGAGAACAGGTCCTCGGGGCCGGTGTGGAAGTAGGCGCCGTGCTGCGGCTTCCGACCTTCGACCTGCTCCGGATAGGCCTCGACAACACCGCCGCCCGACTCCTCGATCGCAGCGAGCACGCCGGCCAACGCGGCCCGAGCGACGCCACGCCGACGATGACCCTTGCCGGTGAAGACGCAGCCGATGCGCCAGTCGGGCAGCTCGACGAGCTCCTTGCCGTAGGCCCGGGAGTTCTTGATGTTCGGCAGCTCCGCGGGCGGGCCGTACTGACACCAGCCGACGCACTCGTCACCGTCGTAGACCAGGACCTGATGAACCGTGCGGGCTCGCACGTGCTCGCGCTTCGACTCACGATTCGCAGCGGCCCCGCGTGACTCGCCGACGCCCTCCGGGTGGAAGCCCATGCACCAGCAGCCTCCCCAGACACCGTTGTTGGCCTGCACGAGGGTCGCGAAGTCCGTCCAGGTGTCGTCGTCGAGATGACGGGTCGTGTAGGCGGCCGACTCGGTGGACACCCTCCCATCCTTGCCGCAGGACGGGGCACCGAAACGGTCAGCACGGCTGCCTGCGTCAGTCACGCTCGCCGAAGCGTCTGAACGCCTCCCTGATGGACTCGCCGTAGGTGTCGTCGTCCAGGGCCGCCAGGTGGCGGGCACCCCGCTCGTAGTGGCGCTGGGCTTGCTCATCGTCCCCGAGGCGCCGACAGACGTCGGCGACGTTGAGGTGCAACGAGGGCAGCAGGCCGGCCCGTCCGCCGGGGACGCCCTCCCTCGCCGCGTCCTCCTCGGTCATGTGGTCCAGGGCATCGAGTGCGGCCAGGTCCCACCGCAGCTCCTGTGCCGCGTCGTGTTGTACGTCGGCGTAGGAGTGAGCGAAGAACAGCCAGTCGAACGTGCTCCCCGCCTCGGCCGCCGGCAGCAGCTCCTCCAGCGAGGCGCGTGCACCCGCCACGTCCCCCGACTCGCGCTGGCGCACGGCCGATCGGATGCGCGCCTGGAGCGACGGCTCCGCGTCTCCCACCCCCCGAAGGTACGACGCATCCCGTCCGGACGGCCCACATCTCCGTGTAGCGCACCTCCCAAGTGGGCACGGGGTAGGTGCTCGCCGGACATCGGCGACCTCCAGACCGACGGGGGCCGAGCCGACCCGGACGGACGACCAGGGGAGGGAGCAGGAGATGATGGGGATCAAGGACAGATGGGACGGCGTGGCGGACCGGCAGAAGTGGTCCGCCCGCGGTACGTCGTTCATGGCGAAGGTGCAGGCCACCAAGGCGGTGTGGTTCCCGCCCAAGCCCGCCGGAACCGGCAAGAAGGCCGCGGCGACCGCCAAGAGGACCACGAAGAAGGCGAGCAGGAAGACGACCGCCGCCGCCCGGAAGACGACCGGCGCCACCAAGAAGGTGAGCAGCAAGCCGGTCACCCGGAAGAAGTCGTAGCGCGTCGAGATCCACGCCGCCCGGACGCGTGCACGGCGCACGCCCCGTGTGTCGGCCGGGCCAGCGGGTACGGGGTCCGCGCTGTCCGGCCTGATGCCGAGAGGGAGACCCATGGGGCCTGAGCACAGCGGTGGCTATCTAGCGCGCCCCTCGCCTAGCAGTCTCGCCGACGTGGTCGAGATCATTCTCGACAAGGGCATCGTCATCGACGCCTACGCCCGCGTGTCGCTGGTCGGCATCGAGCTGCTCACCCTCGATGCCCGCATCGTGATCGCCAGTGTCGACACGTACCTGCGATTCGCGGAGGCGACCAACCGCTTGGACCTGTCGGAACGGGGCGCCAAGAGCCCGGTCGACATCCTCACCGAGAGTGCCGAAGGTGTGGTGGAGAAGGTCGCCGACAGTGTGGTCGAGCACAAGGTCGAGGGCGCCTTGGACAAGGTCGGGGACGTCCTCGGCGAGCCGGCCGAGAACGTCGCCCTCGCCGCCGGCAAGAAGGCGGTGGAGGTCGCCGACAAGGCCGTGGACACAGCCGAGAGGCGCGCCGCGGACTAGCGCGTGTCGAGCCAGCACCCGTGCGCGGACTCCCTGCTCACCACGGGGGCCGGCGCGGTGGCGCAGGCGGGGCTGGGCAGAGCGCCGTACAACCGGCAGGATCGCTGACGATGAGACTGCTCGACTGGGCGCGCACACACGATCGCAATCTCACCGCGCTTCGTCGGGCGGGGCGGGCGGCCATCGTGATGCCCCTGGGCCTCTACGTCGGCACCCACGTCATCGACAACCAGTGGACCGGGCTGTTCGCGGCGTTCGGCGGTTTCGCCATGCTGCTGCTGGCCGACTTCACCGGACCGATGCCCCAGAGGCTGCACGCCCAGGCAGCTCTCGGTGTCGCCGGCATCGCCCTCGTCTGCGTCGGGACGCTCACGTCCGCCCATCCGTGGCTGGCCGCCGTCGGCATGCTGGGCGTAGGACTTCCGATCCTCTTCGCGGGCGTGGTGAGCTCGATCCTCGCGAGCGCGACGCCCGCGCTGCTGCTGGCGTACATCCTCCCGGCCTGCCTGCCCGCGTCGGCGAGTGCGATCCCGGAGCGGATCGCGGGTTGGGGCCTGGCCGCCCTGCTGAGCATCGCGGCCGTGGCCTTCCTCTGGCCCACGCCGACGAGCGACCCCCTGCGTGAGCCGGCGTCACGGAGCATGCGCCTGATGGCCGACCGGGTTCGCAAGGAGGTCGCCTTCGCCATCGGCGCGCCGGACGCCCCGACGCGCGAGCAGCGCGACGCAGCGGTCGAGACCTCGGACGCGGCCGTCGCCCAGCTCCGGCAGACCTTCCTCGCCTCCCCGTACCGGCCGACCGGCCTCAACACCGCCGACCGGACCGTCGTGCGGCTCGTCGACGAGCTCGAGTGGCTGGCCCAGGTCGAGCGGCACGGCCGGCCCGCGAGGACGGTCGGCCAGCACCCCCTGAGTCCGCCCGTCGTCGCGGTCAAGCTCGCCACCGCCGACGTCCTCGAGGGCGCCTCTCGGGACCTGCACGACCCGGGCGGCGGGACCCGAGACCTCGAGGCTCGCGTCGACGCGCTCGGCGCTGCGGTCGGGACTCTCGACGATCACGTCGCGACGGCGCTTCCGGGCCGATTCACCGGTGTCGGCGGCGACGTCCGCGACCTGACGCTCACCGCTCTCGACCCGACGTTCCGCGCCCAGGAGCTCGCCTTCGGCGCGACGCAGGTCGCCGCCAACGTCGCGCTGACATCGGCAGCCTGGCGACGCAGCTGGAGCGACCGGGTCCTGGGCCGACAGCCCGAGGGCGTTCCGACGCGTCGGGCGGCCGCGGTCGAGCGCGGATCGGCCCACCTCCGTCTGAGCTCGGTCTGGCTCCACAACAGCGTGCGGGGAGCGATCGCGCTCGCGTTCGCGGTGTTCGTGGCCGACACCTCGGGTGTCCAGCACTCCTTCTGGATCGTCCTCGGCACCTTGTCGGTGCTCCGCTCGAACGCCCTCAGCACCGGCCAGAACGCCTTGCGCAGCCTGCTGGGCACCGCGGCCGGCTTCGTCATCGGCGGCGCGCTGGTCTACCTGATCGGGGACCACGAGTCCGCCTTCTGGGCGCTGCTTCCGATCGCCGTCCTGGTGGCGGGCTTCCTGCCCGCGGCCATCTCGTTCGCTGCGGGCCAGGCGGCGTTCACGGTCGTCGTCATGATCCTGTTCAACCTCTTCCAACCCGCCGACTGGAAGGTCGGCCTGGTACGGATCGAGGACGTCGCGCTCGGCGGCGCGGTCAGCCTGCTCGTCGGCCTGCTGTTCTGGCCGCGCGGCGCGGGGGCCGAGCTGCGGCGCGCGATCGCCGGCGCGTACGGCGACAGCATCCACTACCTCGACTCAGCGGTCGCCTACGGGATGGCCCGCTGCGCGCCCGGGACCGACGGCGCGAACGGAACGACGTCCCGGAACGGCCATGCGCTCGCCGCAGCCGCCTCGTCGCGCCGGCTCGACGACGCCTATCGCACCTACCTCACCGAGCGTGGCGCCAAGCCCTCGTCCCTCGCGAACGTCACGAGTCTGGTCAACGGCGTGGTCGGCGTGCGTCTCGTCGGCGACGCGGTGGTCGACCTCTGGCAGCGCGACGGCATGGTCACCTCGGCCGAGCGGCTGGCGGCCCGCCGCTACATCGACGAGGCATCGCACCGACTCGTCGGTTGGTACGACGCACTGGCGCGCGGGTTGGTCGGCGAGCAGGCGCTCCCCGACCCGCTCGACGGAGCCTCGGCGGCCCAGGACATCGCCACCGCGCTGCGTGACGACCTGACCAGTGACGACGTCGGCTGCCTGAACACCGCGGCCCGGATGTTGTGGACCTACGACTACCTCGACGCCATTCGCCGCTACCAACGCGCCCTGGTCGAGCCCGCGCGCGAGGCCGGGCGGGTGGCGACCCAGCGGGACGCGCGGCCACTCGGCTGGCTGCGCTGATCCGCAGCGCCGGCGCCTGAGGGGTCGAGGATCTCGTCGACGCTCCAGACTGTTCTCATGAGCGATCTGACCGAACCCAAGGCCGCGCTGTCGTACTACCTCCAGTCCAGTCGGGAGGCGCTGCTGTGGAAGCTGGACGGCCTCAGCGAGCGCGACCTCCGGATGCCCAGGACCCCGACCGGCACGAACCTCATCGGGATCGTCAAGCACGTGGCCAACCTCGAGATCGGCTACTTCGGCGACACCTTCGGCCGGGCATGGCTCACGCCTGACGAGCGGACCACCGAGGCCGACTACGAGGCCGACCCCCAGGCGGACTGGTACGCGACCGAGAGCGAGACGTCCGACGGCATCGTCGCCCTGTACCGCCGCGTGTGGACGTTCGCCGACGCGACCATCGCGGACCTGCCGCTCGATGCACGTGGCCGCGTCCCGTGGTGGGGGAAGGACGCGGCCGACGTCACGCTGGAGCGCATCATCGTCCACGTGATCGTCGACCTGGCACGACACAACGGGCACGCCGACATCCTGCGCGAGGAGATCGACCGCTCGGCCGGACTCCGTCGAGACGTGTCCAACCTTCCCGACGAGCAGGACTGGCCGTCGTACGTGGCCAAGCTGACGACGCTGGCAGAGCGTTTCTGAGATCCCTTTTGCGAGGTCGGCTTCCGAGGCCGGGGCGACAGCTCTCGGGTGCGGACGGCCAGGTGGCGACGCGCGACGTCTGCTCAGTGGTGGAAGGCGAGCCGCCCGTGGAACCGGCCCTGCGACCGTTGCTGCGCGGGGCGGACGCGGTGGTCGCTGATCAGCATCCTGGCCAGCACGCCGAGCACGAGGGCGATGCCGATCCCGGCAACCGTCAGGACGAACGAGACGAACAGCGCGATCTGGGTGGTGTCGTAGGAGACCATGTCCGTGTCCTTTCAACTTCGGTGGTGCTCGTTGCTTGCTGGTGGAATGTGGTCCCACTCTGGCGCCGCCCAGGGTTCTCGTCTGTCAGACCGCTGACAGTTCGCGCACCTTCCCGTCGTACCGCGCCCGCGGCGGCCACGAGCACAGCGGGGCCAGTCACCGGTGGGGGTCCCTGTCGCCACTCGGCTCCGGTGGTCCGGGCTAGCTGACCAGCGGCTTCTCGTAGAAGACCCTCGCGAAGCCGTGGGCGTCCGCTCGATGCGTCTCGACGTAGCCGATCCGTTCGTACAGACCTTGGTTCTCGACCATGGCCTCGTTCGTGTAGAGGCGGATGCGGTCGTAGCCACCGGCCCGGGCCTGCTCCTCCGCCAGGGTGAGCAGGGCACGCCCGGCCCCGAATCCCTGGTGGGAGGGACGCACCGCGACACCGTCCAGGAGCATGCTGTCGCCCTCTCCGATCAGGATGAGAAAGCCGACCACGTCTCCATCGGCTTCGGCGACCCACGCCTCGGTGCTTCCGACGACCGCTGCGTAGTCGAGGTCCATCGGAGCGGGACGCTGCCCACCCATGCGTCCGACGTAAGGCGCGTACGCCTCTTCCGCCACGCGTCTGATCAGCGGCACGTCAGCCGCGGCTGCCCGGCGGAGCTTCAGCACCGGGGAATTGTCTCAACCCCAGGCTCTGCCCACCGCGGCACCGGCTCGGCAGGTGGTGACACATGCCGGGCAGACGGCCGGCAGATCGTGGCCGGATGTCGCATTTCGCGTCTGCGGTTCGACGTACTGGTGACAAGGAAGCGACCCGTCACCTGGAGCGACGAAGACCCATGACCACCACACTGTTCCGCGCCCCGGACCTCACCGACCGGATGTCCAGGGGCGCCCATCGAGACGACCTGCTCGAGCCACTCTCCCCACGCGAGCGGGAGGTGCTCGCCCTGATGGCCGAGGGTCGGTCGAACCACGCCATCGGCCAGCAGCTCGCGGTGGAGCTCAAGACGGTCGAGACCCACGTCAGCCGGGTCTTCACCAAGCTGGGGCTCAGCGAGGACCGGCACGAGAACCGGCGCGTCCTCGCGGTCCTCAGGTTCCTCGGCCGCGGCAGCTAGTTGTGATGTCCAGCCAGGTTGTCCAACCGGCTGATGGGTGGGTGGCCCCCCAGGGCTGAGTGGGGCCGGTGGTGGTTGTACTGGTGCAGCCATCCTGCCAGGGCGGCTCGTCGGGTGTTTTCGGAGTTGTAGAGCTTCTTGTAGGCCCAGCCCTCGGCCATGGTGCGGTGGAGTCTCTCGATCTTTCCGTTGGTCTGTGGTCGGCGTGGTCGAGTGCGCTTGTGGATGATGCCGAGGTCGCCACAGCTGTCGCGCCATAGGTGGGAGACGTAGGCGGATCCGTTGTCGGAGAGCACACGCTCGACGGTGACGCCACGTTCGGCGAACCAGGCCACTGCCCGGTAGAGGACGCCAACTGCGGTGACGGCCTTCTCGTCGTCATGGATCTCGGCATAGGCCACCCGGGAGTAGTCGTCGATCACGGTGTGCACGTGACAGTTTCCGAGCTTTGGCTGGTAGCGCTTGTTTCGGCTGCCTGTGCGGTCGCGGGTGGCCTGTCGGTTCGCCCAGCCCTGCTCAAGTCCGACGAACCGCCAGCCGCCACCGTCGGGGATGTTGCCGAACTTGGTGACGTCGACATGGATCAGCTCCCCTGGCCGGGACCGCTCGTAGCGCCGAGCCGGTTCGCCGGTGACGCGGTCGATGTGGGTGAGCCGGTTGAGTCGGCACCGGACCAGGACCGCGTGCACCGTCGAGGCCGGCATCTGCAGTCGTGCGGCGATCTGGATCGGGCCCAGGCGCTGCTTCCAGCGCAGATGCACGATCTTCCGCACAACCGGTGCCGGGGTCTTCGCGTGCTGGCGGTGCCGGGCCGAGGACCGGTCGATCATCCCGGCCGGCCCTTCGTCGCGATACCGCTCGGCCCATTTCGCGGCGGTACCCCAGGAGACGTGAAAGAACTCTGCTGCCCGCGACGGTGGCCAGCCGTCCTCAACCACCAGCCGCGCGAGCCGGAGTCGACACTTCGGAGTCAGAGCCGCGTTAGCGTGGACCATGAAGGCCTCCTTGTGGAGGGGTTCTTAGACAGCTCCACTCCACAACCAGGAGGCCTTCACCTATCTACGGCTCGCCGTACCCGATCACACAACGTGCCTGGGCATCACAGCTAGTCAGCGACCGCAGCGGTCCACGCGCGCCCACGGCCAGTCGGTCGCGAGCCAGTGCGCGACGGCATCGGCGAGTGGGCCGTCGAGGTCGGCTCGGTCGGCTCGCACCCAGGACCGCACCGAGACGTCCCAGTCCTCGGAGGCCGTGGGATACACGTACACGCATCCGACGACGTCGTTCTCGGTCGGGTCGAGCACCGTGAAGGTGAAACCCGTGCGGCCTGCGAAGTCGTCGGCGTGGCGACGCAGGTCGCCGAGGTTCTCCTCGAGGGTCATCCCGCCCGGCGGTGGCCACCTGCCGTCCAGAAAGCCCGCCGTGGACCGGATGTGCTCGATGCTCGTCATCCAGGCGGCATGGTCCGACTCGTTGTGCTGCGGCCCCAACGGCTCGAGGCGGAACCGGTCGGTGACCAGAGAGGTCGGTGGATCGAAGTCGACGGGCACGAACGCAGCCGAGGTCATGACTCGGACCGTACTGGGATGCCCAGACCTGCCGCACGCGAGTTGGGGTCGGCGGGGTTGGGGTCGCCACGGCACACCCCTGGGCTCGCCCGCGCCACCTGCCCTCTGGCCGATCAGCCCCCGCGATCACTCGCCGGCGTTGGCCTCGTCGACCAGCCGTCGCGCGGTCTCGGCATCCTCGTCGGCCACGAGGACGCGGACACCCTCGGTCAGCTGCCACTGCGGCTCCAGTCCACCCGCATCGTCCTTCGAAAGCCTGGCTGCGATTCCGTTCGCCTCGAGCATGCCGACGATGAGCTGTGCCTCGATCGCCGACGACGCGCGTGCCACCACGGCGGTGAGACCGGTCATGCGGCCAGCATGAAGCATGCGTGCCCCCTCGGCCAGGATCGACCACGCGATGAGCCTCTCGCCCGGCTCGTGGTCGTCGCGAGCACCGACACCGGCTCGAGACACACGCTGCGGTGCTACGACGCACGCTCACGGGTACGCGTGCTCGGCCTCAGTCCTCGTCCGGGAAGTGGACGCCGAGCTGTCCTCGGACGTCGTCGAGCACCTGCATGATCCGAAGGGTCTCGTCGAGCGGCATCAGGTCGGACTCGCTCATGCCGGCGGCCAGAAGCCGGGCGAACTCCGCCGCCTCGTAGGCGAGTCCGTGCTCACGCCGCGGCGGCACGTACCGGTCGATCTCGCGGTCGTCGGGGTCGAGCAGGCGCACCGTGTTGGGTTGGTAGAACCAGCCGTCGATCTCGAGGCGCGCGGCGGTGCCCGAGATGGACGCCGAGCACGGAGTCTTGGCGGCCATCGTCGACGAGAGCGTGCCGATGGCGCCGTGTGGCCCGGTGACCGCGATCGTCTCGCTCGCGTCGACGCCGGTGTCGGCGAGCGTCCCCGTCGCTTGGACCGAGGTGAAGGTGCCGAGGGCGAGGTGGGCGAAGGAGACCGGGTAGATCGCCAGGTCGAGGAGCGCGCCACCGGCGAGCGCCGGGTCGGACAAGCGCTGCGGCCCGTGGGGGTACAGCAGTTGTCCGTGATCGGCCTCGACGGCCACGACCTCGCCCAGCAGGTCGTCCTCCAGGCACCTGCGTACGACGTCGATGTGTGGGAGAAAGCGGGTCCACATCGCCTCGACCGCGAGCAGCCGTGCCGTCCGGGCCGTCTGGATGACCGCGGACGCCTCGGTCGCGTTCCGGGTGAACGCCTTCTCGACCAGCACCGGCTTGCCCGCGCCCATGGCCAGCAAGGCGTGGTCATGGTGCTCGGAGTGTGGGCTGGCGACGTAGACGGCGTCGATCGCGGGGTCGGCGACCAAGGCCTCGTAGCTGCCGTACGCCCGTTCGACTCCGAGCTCGGCCGCGAACACCTGTGCGCGCTCGAGCGAGCGTGAGCCCACCGCCACGACTCGCGACGCGGTCGTCGTGTGGAGCGCGGCAGCCCAGTCACGCGCGATGCCCCCGGGTGCCAGCACGCCCCACCGGACGGCGGGAGCATCGATCGGATCGGAGATGCGGGACAGCGGCAGAGTCGTCACCCGACCATCCTGCCAAGGTCACCTGCCTCCCGCCGATGCGCCGGCTGTGCCGTCCCGTCGGAAGAACCGATCAGTGCGTCGTGACCGTCTCGGTGCGCAGGATCCTGTCCATCGCCTTGCCCCTGGCGAGCTCGTCGACCAGCTTGTCGAGGTAGCGGATCTTCTGCATCAACGGATCCTCGATCGACTCGACGCGCACTCCACAGACGACCCCGGTGATCAAGGTCGCGTTCGGGTTGAGGTGGGCCTGGGCGAAGAGCTCCTCGAACGTCGTTTCGTCGGCCAGGTGGCGCTCGAGGGTCGCCGCATCGAAGCCGGTCAGCCAGCAGATGACCTGGTCGACCTCATCCTTCGTGCGGCCCTTCTTCTCGGCCTTGGCGACGTAGTGCGGATAGACCGAGGCGAAGGGAACGGTGAAGATCCTGCTCACGGGACGAGGCTACTGCCGGGGCGGCGGCTCCGCTCGGTGGTCGCCATGGGCCGAGGAGGCGGCCACGAATGACGCCGGCAGTGTCCCGTCGACTCGTAGCCGCGGTGCACGTCGGGTGATGGCCGGCGTTGCGGACCGGTCGTAGGGTGTGCGGCATGTCCGAAGCGCCTGGCGATCCGATCGCCTACACCGCCCTTCAGCCGGGCACACCGGTGCAGACGGTCGACGGCGAGCATTTCGCCACGGTCCAGGCCGTGCTCGTCGACGAGAAGGTCTCCGTCTTCGACGGCATCGTCGTCCAGACGACGACCGGCACTCGGTTCGTCGACGCCGACCAGATCGGCTCGATCTACACCGCCTGCGTCTGCACGCGACTGTCCGCCGAGCAGGCGCAGAACCTCCCCCTGCCCGACGCGTCGACCGTGGTCGACATCAAGCCGACGAGATCGCTGGCCGGCCGCCTGGGGCGCATGTTCGACAGGGGCAAGCGGTAGTCGCTCCTCGCGTACGGGATCGTGCTCTTCGACTAGGGCTGCTTCCTGGGCCTGCTCCACCGAGTCGGTGAGTGCGACGCCGCCGGGGGGCCGTGCGGCCGCAGGTCCGACCGCCACCGCGGTCGCTCGTCGCCGTGCCAGATGCCACTGGTCCGGGCATCGAGCTCACGGCTCAGGACTCTGAACTGTCGGCTGGCGCGGTACGCCGGCATCCGGCGCCACCACACGATGCACCCGACGGCCAGGAGAACCAACACCCCCGCTACGGCCACCCTCATGACCGTTTCCCCCTCCTCCGAGCCCTCGTCACGCTACGCCCCTGAACGAGCACCCGCGACCCGTCGGATGCGGCCTCGCATCGTGGCGGTGGGGGCCACCCCACGTCGTGTGGCAGGAGGTGCCGGGGATGCCAGGGCCGTCGGCGCCTGCCCGCAACGGATGCTCGTCTCCGGGTTCGCCACGAAGCCACGGACTCTCTCCGGCCGGCGCGCTTGCTCAGGGAGCCGATCCTGGGGACACCCACCGGATCTCTGCCGTCGCGGACGCCCCAGGGCAGCAGGGAGCCGCGGAACGAGTCCCCCTCTGCCGTGCTGGACCTCGGCCATACACGGGCCCGGCGCCTCGCCCACGACGACCGGGAGGGGCCGCCGGCCGGGTGACCTCACCGAGAAGTCCCTGAACTACCTCGACCCGTCAGGTGTCGACGGCCGGTTGGACGGGTACGACGAGTCCGAGGATGAGGAGCGTCATGACGCCGACCGCAACGTCCACGAACCCAGCCGATCAGAGCCCTGCCGGCGCGTTCACCTCGGTGCTCAACGCCGCGGTGGGGAGCGCGGCCGCCGTGCTCGAGCAGAAGGTGGTTGCGTGGTCGGACAAGCTCAACGACATCGCCGCCGGAGGCGACTCCTCGGAAAGGCTGACGGCGCTGGCGGACCACGGGGTCGACGCCCTGGCCGAGGGCGGTGGCGCGAAGCAGAAAGCCGGTGCCGAAGGGGTCAAGGCAGCGCTGCACGGCAAGAACCCGGTCTGGGCCGCCGTCAAGGGAGCCTGGCAGGCGGGAACGCCCGTGGTGAGGGCCGCGATCATCGCCGCCGGCGCTTCCTCCGTGCTGCTCCTGCTGTTGTCGCCCGTGCCCTTGCTGGTCTTCCTGGTGAGCCTGCTGATCATCGCTGCCGTCCAGCGGGCCCGCGCAGCCACGAGACAGCGGTAGTGCCTCGGCGCGGTCTCTCCCGCCCAGATCTCAGCAGCACCGTGGTACGCCCGCTCGATGGCTCACAGCAGGTCGTGCAGGCGAGCGGCCAGGGAGTCCTGCACCGCCTGGGTGACCGCGGCCTCCAGCTGCTGGTCGAGCCCCCGCTGGTCGTCGAGGTTCGCCAGGAGGGCGCGGAGGTCGAGGTCGTCGATCGTGCGGGTGAGGACGTCGTCGGTCGGCAAGGCCGCGTCGACCACCGAGTCGGGGAGGGCGCGGATCGCGATCTTGAGGAGGTCGTTGAGGTCCGAGCTGTCGAGAGCCTGGTCGACGAAGGCGGAGGCTGGAGGCAGGGTGCCGTCGGCCTTCATCCGTTGTACGGCGGAGAGCAGGCCGGCCCGGAGGGCGGCGACCTCGGCGTCCGAGCGAGGCCCCGGGCGGGCGAGCTCGAGGGTGAGTGCCTCGCGGCTGACGTGGAGGCGGCAGGCCGCGCCGTCGAGGCCGAGCAGGACCAGGCGCTCGGTGAGACCGTCGATACCAGCGGCCCGCGACGTGACGTCTCGAACGGCACACGGGTCGGCCGGGTGGAGCGGCGCGTACGACGCACCGCCGGCCGCGAGCTGAACGCCCAGGACGCTGCCCACCAGGATCACCGCGACCGCGGGCAGCGCCAGCAGGGAAGGACCACGGTTCACGAGGTCACCCGCCTGCGGGGTGCGATCACGGCGACCAGGGCGAGAAGCGCCAGGCCTGCCCCGATCAGGAACGAGTCACGGAAGGCCCGGGTGGCGGCACGCTCCAGCTGGGCGTCGAGGTCGCGCTCCAGCTGGGCTGCGGCGGGGCGCTCCGCGGGGTCGAGGTCGAGCGTCGCGAAGGCACGGTGCAGGTCCGGAATCCTGCCCTGCTGCGACGTCAGCTCGTCGCCGAGTGCGCGCGCGACCGCGACCTTGTCCTGCGGCTGCAGCGGAGCATCCAGCACCAAGGACGTGATCGCCTCCTGCGCGGGCACCTGCGCGTCGTAGAGGTTCACGGTGAACACCGGGGTCAGGATCGCCAGGCCCAGGACCACGCCGAGATGGCGCGCGCCGATCGACCAGCCGGCGTGCCGTACGCGCGGCAACCGCAGCAGCATGGCCTGGGAGGTGAGCCGGTCGACGGCGAGTCCGAGTCCGAGGCCGATCAGTGCCTGGGGCGCGATCGTCCACAGGAGCTCGGCCGAAGGCAGGATCGCGAGACCCACCAGCCCGCCGGCGATCAGGAAGCAGCCCACGGCCACTTCGACCTGGTCCGGTGGCCGTAGGTGGCGCGCGAGCGGGCGCGCGGCCAGGGCCGCGACCGGTACGACGGACACGGTCAGGGCCGCCGTCGCTGGGGAGCGACGCCAGCCCTCCACGAGCAGCAGGACCAGCAGGAACAACGCCGCCGTGAGCGCGGCCGACAGGAGGGCGAGCGCCACGTTGGGACGAACCGCGGGACGATGCCGGTCCGGGACGTGCACCGGGACGGCGCGAACGGCGAGCGCACACGGCACGGCCAGGACGGCGCACGGGACCTGCACGACGAAGATCGCCTGCCAGGAGAAGGCCTGCGTCAGGAGACCACCGGCAGCCGGTCCCACCGCGGTACCGACCACCCCGGCCGTGATCCAGGTCGTGACGCCGCGACGCTCGCCGTACACGGCGACGAGCAGCTCGAGACATCCGAGCAGGGCCAACGCGCCCCCGACCGCCTGCACACACCGAGCCGCGATCAACGCGTCGATGGACCCCGCGACGGCACACCACGCTGACGCGCCGGCGAACACCGCGATCCCGGCGGCGCTGAGGTACCGCGCCTGCCCCCGCCCGTACAGCAGGGCGGTCGGCACGGCGACGAGCCCGAGCACGAGGTTGAACGAGATGAGCACCCAGGCGACCTGCCCGACGGAGGTCTGCAGGTGCACCAGGATGGCGGGCAGGGCCAGGGTCACCACGGCCGAGTCCGCCAACACCAGCGCCACGGTCAGCGCGAGCAGCGGAGCCACGGCGCGACGCACCGGGTCATCCTCGCATCGGCACCCAGGGCCGCCCTGGCGGACCGGGCGCGTCAGGATTGCCGGCATGGAGAGGGTGCCGGGCCGACTGACCGCCGAGAGGGAGCGGACCCTCCTGCGACTGGGCATGTTGTCGCACGACTTCGATGCGGTCGTGGCGGCTTCACGCGACACCAACGCCGATGACGAGCACGATCCGGAGGGCGCGACGATCGCCTTCGAGCGCTCGCAGGTCGTCGCACTCGTCCGTCAGGCGCAGCACCAGCTCGACGAGATCGACGCGGCGCAACGGCGACTGGAGGCCGGGAGCTACGGGGTGTGCGAGGAATGCGGATCGCCGATCGGCGACGAGCGGCTCGAGGCGAGGCCGACGGCTCGGCTCTGCCTACGGTGCGCCGCGTCGAACCCACCTTGACGGCGACAGCGCCCGGCCGGGTGGTCGGCCGGGCGCTGTCTGGTGGAGGTGACTCAGGCGGCGTGCGTTCCCCCCACGCTCGAATAGCCGCTGGCGTCACCCTGGATCACCCGGCTCGCATCGCCCGCGATGCCGACCGGGACGTCGCCGGCAACGGTGATGCGGTGCATGAGACGCGGGTGGTCGTCGTAGTCCGCAACCGCGTAGTGCTGGGTCGCGCGGTTGTCCCAGATGGCCACGTCACCGGGCTGCCAGGACCAGCGCACCGTGTTCTCCAGCTTGGTGATGTGACGCTGGAGGAGCTGGAACAGGTCCTGGGAGTCCGCGGTCGAGAGCCCCGTGATCGAGCGCACAAAGTGGCCGAGCAGGAGCGACGGCTCGTCGGTCTCGGGGTGGATGCGGACCAGCGGGTGCTCGGTCAGGAAGAGCAGGTGGGCGAACTCCTGACGGTACCGCTCCTCCCGGACGTCGATCCCGCCGAGCTGCGGGTGCTCGCCGGCGTAGTCGTACTGGTTGCTGTGGATGGCTCGCAGCCCGCAGACCAGGGCCCGCTGTGCGGGGTGCAGTGTCTGGTAGGCGTTGACCGTGTTCGCCCACACCGTGGTGCCGCCGTACGGCGGAAGGTTCACCGCGCGCAGCACGCTGATCGCGGGGATGCGGTCGACGAAGGTGACGTCGGTGTGCCAGGAGTTCGCCTTGCCCTCTTCGGAGTCGATCGGCAGGACGGCCTTGCCGTCGCCCTGGACCGTCGGGTGCGGTGACGTGACCTCGCCGAGCTGGGCGGCGAAGTCGTACTGGTCGGCGTCGGTCGCGTGGTCCTGACCCCGCAGGAAGACGACCCTGTGCGCGAGGAGGGCGGCACGGAACTCGGCGACCAGTGCGGGGTCGAGTCCGTCACCGATGGCGAGGCCGGAGACGACGGCGCCGATGTTGCCGCCGACCTTCGTGACCTGGAGAAGTCCTTCGCGGGTGATGTCGGGCTCGTGCTCGAGCTGGATCATGGGTCGTGCTCCTTCCGGGGCCCGAGGGCCCCAACCTGTGGGGAACGGTGCGTCCTGGGTGAGTCGTGGTGTTCTCATGTCCGCCATCGGGAGAACCGCCGCTCGACCGCCACGAGCCCGTAGTTCACGACGAGACCGAGGAGCGTGGTGGTGAGGATGGCGGCGTACATCTGGGGGATCAGGAAGTTCATCGACGAGTAGTTGATGAGGAAGCCGAGTCCCTTGGTGGCGCCGACCAGCTCGGCCGCGATCAGCACGAGGATCGCCGCGGCTCCGGAGATCCGGATGCCGGTGAAGATCGTCGGGACGGCTGCCGGGAAGACCACCTTCCGGAACGTCGCCACCGGGCTGAGGCCGAGCACCTTCGCCGACCTCAGCAGCTGCGGGTCGACGGTCGCGACCCCGCTGATCGTGCTGAGCAGGATCGGGAAGAAGCAGGCGTAGGTGACGATCGCGATCTTCGACGTCTCGCCGATGCCGAGGATCAGCGTGAACGCCGGCAGGAGCGCCAGGGCCGCGGTGTTGCGGAAGACCTCGAGCGGTGGCGTCAGGACCTCGCGGACCGGCCGGTACCACGCGATGGCTGCTCCCAGAGGGATCGCGAGCACGACGGCGATGGCGAAGCCCGACACCGATCGCACGAGACTGGCCTGCACGTTGGTCCACAGCTCGCCGTCCCGCGCCATCTCCCACCAGGCCTGGAGGACGGTGTGCAGGGGTGGCATGAAGTACTCGTCGACCAGCCCGAGCCGCGGCACGATCTCCCAGACGAGCGCGAGGACGGCAAGGCCGAAGAGGCCACGCCCCAGGCCGCCGAGCCGGGTGACGTACGACGGCACCGCGGTCGCGCGGGCGGCCTGCTGCTGGCGAGGGTTGAGCCCGGCCTCGGTGCGCTCGTCGATCACGGTGCTAGGCAACCGACGCCACCTCCTCGTGCCGGCCGTGCTCGTTGCCGTGCTCGTTGCCGTGCTCGTTGCTGTGCTCCTCGGTCCGCTGCCGCAGCAGGTTCCAGATCTGGTGGCGGTACCGCGCGAACGCGTCGGTGCCGCGCAGGTCCTGCTCGCCGGCACCGGACCGGTCGAGGCGGATGTCGATGACCTCGCGGATACGGCCCGGCCGCGCACTCATCACCGCAACCCGCTGGCCGAGGAAGACGGCCTCCTCGATGTCGTGGGTGATGAAGAGGATGGTGGTGCCGGTCCGCTTCCAGATCCCGACCAGCTCCTCCTGGAGCCGCTCGCGGGTCTGGGCGTCCAGCGCACCGAACGGCTCGTCCAGGAGGAGCACCTCGGGTTGGGTCGAGAGGCTGCGGGCGATCGCCACGCGCTGCTTCATCCCGCCCGACAGCTCACCGGGGAGGCGCTGCGAGAAGTCGTCGAGCCCGACCAGCCGCAGGTACTCCAGCGCCGTCCGCGCGCGCTCCGGCTTCGACATCCCGCCCTTGGCCTCGAGCGCGAGCTCGACGTTCCCCTGGGCGGTGCGCCACGGCAGCAGGGTGTACTGCTGGAAGACCACGCTGCGGTCCGGTCCGGGACCGGTGATCTTTCGCCCGTGGATGCTGACCTCGCCGTACGTCGGCTGCGCGAGGCCGCTGATCAGGTCGAGGATCGTCGACTTGCCGCAGCCCGAGGGCCCGACCAGGGTCAGGAACTCCCCCGCCGAGATCCGGAGGTCGACGCCGTCGAGGGCGACGAACTCGTGCCGGCGCTTGTCGGCGTCGTCGCGGACCTGGAACACCTGCCCGACGTTCGCCAGGTCGATCTGCGCGCTCATCCCTGGCCCCCGTTCGACTGGTCGGACTTCTGGGCCAGGTCGTTGTACTGGTTGGTGTACACGTCGCTCGGCTGGATCTTCGACGGGTCGACGTCACCCCGCCCGCCGAGCCAGTCGAGCCACAGCGAGATGTCGCTGTCCGAGATGGCCGCGGTCTTCGCAGTGGCGACGCCGGTGCTGCCGCCCCAGTTCTTGTCGACGGCTTCGACGTAGTCGGAGTACCCGTTGTCCTTCAGCCAGGCGTCGTACACCTTCAGCGTCTGGTCGCGGTCGTGCGACTCGATGTAGCGCACCGCCTTGGCGATGCCGGTGACGAGCTGCTCGGAGGTCTTCGGGTTGTGGTCGAGGAAGTCGTCGGTCATCGCGACACCCCCGCCGTTGTAGGAGCCGACCACGTCGGTGTCCTTGATCAAGGTCTGCAGCTTGATCCCGGTCTCCTCGGTCGCCTTGATCTGGCCGCTGCCGATGTCGGCGGCGTCGACCTGGTGCTCCTGGAGCGCCTGCACGGTGTTGAGCGGCGGGAGGGGCACGAGGGTGACCTGCTTGATCTGGTCCTCGGAGAGCCCGCTCTTCTGCAGCCAGGTGTCGATCACGGCTTCGGCGTTGGCGCCCAGGGTGTTCACGGCGACCTTCTTGCCGACCAGGTCCTGCGCGTCCGTGATCGGTGATCCGGCGAGCGTGACGATCCCGGAGCTGATCGTGTCGTTCGAGCCGTACGTCGCGGCGACGGCCTTGATCGGCGCGCCGGTGGCAACCAGCTGGGCGATCGAGCCGAAGAAGCAGGAGGAGCTGATGTCGATCTGGTGGCTGGTGAGCGCCTGGACGCTCTGCGGACCGCCGGTGACGTCGCCGACCTTCTTCAGGGTCAGGCCGTCGAGGTAGCCGAGCGCGGCGGCGAGCTGGAGGACGTCGACGGAGCCGGCATAGCTCTGGTAGCGGATGGTCGTGGTCTCGCCGTCGGCGTTCTCATGGGCCGAGGCAGATCCGCACGCCGCGAGCAGGCCGAGGGCGAGGACCGCGACGAGTCCACCCACGAGCCGATGGCGGGCGGTGGAAAGGAGGGCATGCATGCGTGTCTCCCGGGATGGGTGGTGGTCAGGGTTGGTCAAGCTGGGTTGGTCAAGCGGAGTTGGTCGAGCGGGATTGGTCATCGATCAAGCGAGGTTGGTCAGGCGAGGCCCACCGCGGCTGGCTGCGGCACGGCGTACTGGCTCTCGGGCCGGGGCAGCCCGTAGTGCTCGCGCAGGGTGGTCCCGGTGTACTCGGTACGGAACAGGCCGCGCTCCTGGAGGATCGGCACGACCTTCGAGGTGAACTCGTCGAGCAACTGGGGGTACAGCGGCGGCATCACGTTGAAGCCGTCCGCAGCGCCCTGCTCGAACCACTCCTGCATCGTGTCCGCGACCTGCTCGGGCGTGCCGTGGACGACGTTGTGACCGCGCCCGCCGGCGAGGCGGTGCAGGAGCTGACGCAGGGTGGGACGGTCGCGTTCGACGATGTTCGCCACCACCTGCTTGCGGCTCCGCTCGTTGTCGAGCACGTTGCCGGCGCCGCCGAAGATCTCGAGCGGGACACGCTCGTCGAGCTCGAGGTGACGCAGCGAGATGCCGGCGAACTTCTCGAGCTGGTTGAGGCCGTACTCAGGGACCGTCAGGTGGTTGAAGTAGCGGAACTTGTCCTCGGCCTCGGCGGGCGTGTCGCCGATGAACGGACTGATCCCCGGGAGCACCAGCACCTCGTCGGCGTTGCGTCCGAAGACACGGGCCTGGGCCTTGATGTCGGCGTAGAACGCCTGGGCGTCGCCCAGGGTCTGGTGAGCAGTGAAGATCGCCTCGGCGTTCCGGGCGGCGAAGGCACGGCCGTGGTTGGAGGAACCGGCCTGGATGTGCACCGGCCGACCCTGTGGCGGGCGTGGTGCGCTGAACGGGCCGCGCACCTGGAGGTACCGCCCGTGGTGGTTGATCCGGTGCACCTTCTCCTCGACCGTGTGGACGCCGGACTCGCGGTCGGCGACAACGGCGTCGTCCTCCCAGCTGTCCCAGAGCTTGTCGACGACGTCGACGAACTCCTGTGCCCGTGTGTAACGCTCCTCGTTGCTCGGGACGGCGGAGAGGCCGAAGTTGTGCGCGGCGTCCTCGCTGAAGGTCGTGACGATGTTCCAGCCGGCACGACCGTGGGAGATCTGGTCGAGTGAGGCGAACATCCGCGCCAGGTTGTAGGGCTCGTAGAACGTCGTCGACGCCGTTGCGATCAGGCCGATCCGCTCGGTCACCGTCGCGAGGGCGGTCAGCAGGGTGATCGGCTCGAACTGGTTGGCCGGCCGGTAGCCGGTGCCCCACCAGGCGGGACCGTCGGCGAGGAAGACGGCGTCGAGCTTGGCGTCCTCCACCTTGCGGGCCAGGCCCTGCCACCAGGTGACGTCCGCGATCTGTTCGACCGAGGAGTGGGGATGGCGCCATGACGCCTCGTGGTGGCCGGTGTCGTGCAGGAAGGCGTTGAGGCGAAGCTGGCGACCCATGTGTCCTGTCCCTCTCGTGTCATTACTGGTATTTGTCGATCAAGTTACTACAGTTTGATCGGGACTCAAGGAACCACGCTGGAAAACCAACGAGAGGCAGGACACATGAAGCCCACCAGGACGGCGGTCGTCGTCGGCAACCCGAAGCCGAACAGCCGCACCCTCGCCGCGACGATCCACCTGACCCGCGAGCTCTCCGGACACGACCCCGAGCTCGTCGTCGACCTGGCGACGCTCGGCCCCGCCCTGCTCGACTGGTCCTCCCCCGAGGTCGCGAGCCTGGTCGCGCGCGTGGGTCATGCCGATCTGGTGGTCGTCGGGTCGCCGACTTACAAGGGCACCTACACGGGGCTGCTGAAGCTCTTCCTCGACCGGTTCGAGGCTGCGCGCGGGCTGCGCGGCATCGCCGTTCCGCTGATGCTCGGCGCCGGCCCGGCCCACGCCCTCGCCCCGGAGCTCACGTTGCGGCCGGTGCTGACCGAGATCGGCGGTGTCGTACCCGGGCGCGGGTTGTACGTCGTCGACAGCCGCTACCAGGACCCTGCGGCGTACGACGGATGGCTGGCGGAGACGCGGCCCGTCGTGCGCAGCCTGCTCGAGGCGCGAGAGGGAGCACTGGCGTGACTTCTCTGCAGTCCGGGATGCAGACCAACCAGGACCTCGACCCGCGTCGGCTGCGCGACGCGTTCGGCATCTTCCCCAGCGGGGTGGTGGCCGTGGCCGCGAACGTCGACGGCCGCTCCGTGGGGCTCGCCGCTTCGTCGTTCACCTCGGTCAGCCTCGAGCCACCCCTCGTGTCCGTGTCGGTGGCCAAGTCCTCGAAGACGTGGCCCGACCTCCGACGCAGCGCCCATCTCGGCGTCACGATCCTGGCCGAGCACCACGACGAGGTGTGCCGACAGCTCGCGGGTCCGGTCGACCAGCGTTTCGACGGGATCGGCATCAGCGCCTCGGACGACGGCGCACTGACTCTGGACGAGGGGCTGGCGCGGTTCGACTGCACGATCTACCGCGAGGTCGAGGCCGGCGACCACCTGATCGTGCTGCTGCAGCTGCACGCCGTCCAGCACTCGGTCGGCCAGCCCCTGGTCTTCCACCGCAGCACCTTCGGCCGCCTCGCGGGCTGACGGGTTCAGCCGAGCGGGTGGTGGACGAGGTCGCGCAGTTTCCCCTGGTGGTTGAGGAGGTCGTGCCACGACCGTCTCGAAGCCACCGCGACGACGTCCGCCCTACCGCCGGGGGGTTTCGAGACAGGCGCAAGAGCGCCTTCCTCAACCACCGGAAGCCGTGGCTCTGGTGGTTGAGGAGGTCGTGCCACGACCGTCTCGAAACCACCGGAACACGGCGAGGGCGGTGGGTGTGGCGAGCGGGACGTCTCACCAGGTGGTGAGGACCCGGGTGAGCTTCTCAGCGACGGGAGTGTCCGAGCAGGTCGAGCTGGTGGGCCCGGCTGACCGCGGACCGGCGGTTGGTGACGCCGAGCTTGGTGTAGATGTGCTTGGTGTGGGTCCGCACGGTGTTGAGCGACACGACGAGCTCGCGAGCGATCTCGGGTCCGTCGAGGTCGGTGGCGAGCAGCCGCAGCACGTCCTGCTCGCGCTCGCTCAAGGGGTCGACGAGGGCCTGGTTCCCGGACGTCGATGACGGACGTTCGGGTGTCGGTTCCGGAGTTGCGAGCGCCCGCACATACGCCCAGTCCGGACGCCGTTCCGCGACGGCGCGGAGCAGGACGGCCATCGGTTCCCCCTCGGCAAGGAAGACCCGGACGTAGCCCTCGGGCTCGGTCAGCGTCAGCGCCCGCTCCAGCGAGACCAGGGCGCCGGGCCGGTCTCCGCGCGCGTGCTGCACCAGCGCCAGCAGAGCCAGCACCTCGATCACGGTCCCGGTCCGGCCTCCCGCATCGGCCGCCTCGAGCAAGCGGTCGAGGAGGTCCTTCGCGTCGTGCAGCGACGAGGTCGATCCCTCGACGCGGTGCTCGGTCAGCAGGATCCGGGCCAGCGTCACGTGCTCGTACTCCCGCAGGTAGGAGAGCTCGTCGTCGGGGGCGACTCCGCGGTCACGAGCCCAGTCCCGAGCGGACGCCAGATCGCCCTTGTCGGCCTGCAGCCGGGCGAGGCGCGCCGGGACCGGGCGTACGTCGGGCGAGAAGTCGGCGACGTACACCCGGATCGCCTCCCGCAGGAGAGCCTCGGCCGAGTCGAGCTCACCCGCGGCCTGCCGCAAGCCGGCCAGGGCGACCCGCCAGCGGTACGGGTTCTGCCGCAGGTTCAGCTCCTCGCCGTACTCCTCGCTCCGACGTAGGTGGTCCGCGGCCGCCTCGGGGTCGTTGCGCTCGCGGGCGATCTCGGCGAGGCCGACGTGCATGTCGGGGATGCCACGCAGCGGCGGGTCGCTGCGCTCGGCGAGCTCCAGGCCACGTCCGAACGTTCGGTGCGCCTGTCGCAGTCGGCCCTGCGTGAGCTCGAGGTCGGCAATGGTGACCCGGCAGCCGAGCACGTCCGGGAGGAAGCCGATGCGCTCCAAGCCGGCCGCGGCCGCTGTGTAGCCCCGGTGGGCGGCATCGATGTCGCCCATCGTCCAGGACGCGAGGGCCGCCAGGGCGGACGCCGCCGACACGGGCAGGTAGTCGTCGTCCATCGCCTTCTCCACCGCCCGATCGGCATGAGCGATGGTCGCGAGCGGGTCGCCGCCCACGAGCGACAGCGCGGCCCTGTACATCTCGATGGCAGCCGGGATTCGGGCGACCTCGTCGCGATCCACGATCACCACCTCGCCCTCGGGCAGCGCGAGCTGCCGTTCGACGTCGCGCAGCCGCTCCTCGACACCCTCGAACTCGTTGACCGACATCAGGCCGCCCACCAGCCCGATCGCCAGGACCGGGCGATTGCGGACGAGCGCGTCCGGGAGGTCGTCCACCCAGGTGCGGATGACCGCCTCCCGCTTGTCCCGGTGCAGCTCGGGCATCGCGAGCTCGCACCACGCAGCAGCCCGGTCCACGTCATCGGCCGCGAGCGCGTGCCGGACCGCGGAGACGACGTCTCTCGCGTCGTGGTGCCACGTCGCGGCACGTCGATGGAGGTCGGCGACGCGGCCCGGCTGCTCGGCGACGAGGTGCGCCCGCAGGACGTCGGCGAACAGGTGGTGATACCGGTACCACCCCCGCCGGTCATCGAGAGGTACGACGAACAGGTTCCGGCGGTCCAGGGCGTCGAGCATCTGGCTGCTGCCCGACCGCTCGAGGACGGCGTCGCACAGCGAGCCGTTGAGTCGTTCCAGGATCGCCGTCCCCAGCAGGAAGTCCCGGACCTCGGGCGACTCGCGGTCGAGCACCTCCTCGGCCAGGTAGTCCACGACGTACCGGTCGTCGCCGGCGAACTCGGCGATGAACTTCGACGGGTCTGCCCGGCCACGGAGCGAGAGCGCCGCGAGCTGGAGCGAGGCGATCCACCCCTCCGTGCGCGCCTCGAGAGCGGCCACGTCGTCCGCCGCCAGCGTCAGCTGGGCAGCGCCCGTGAGGTAGTCGCTCGCCTCGTCGAGAGTGAATCGGAGGTCGGCAGCACGGACCTCGTTCAGCTCCCCCCGCGCGCGCAGGCGGGCGAGCGGCAGCGCCGGGTCGGCACGGGTGCTGATCACCAGGTGCACCTGTGGGGGCAGACGATCGACCAGGAAGGCCATACCGGGCCGGATCTCGGGGCCGTCGGCGAGGTGGTAGTCGTCGAGCACCAGCGTCACGTCGTCGGGGAGCACGCTGAGCTCATTGAGGACGGCGGTGAGCGCAGCGTCGACCTGTCCGGTCCCGAGGAGGTCCAGGCCGGCGGCGCCGGTCCCGGGCGCCGCCTTCTCGAGACCCGTCAGCACGTAGGCCCAGAAGGAGCCGGCCCTGCTGTCGGCGTCGTCCAGCGAGACCCACGCGACGCGGCGCGCTGCCTCGCCTTCGGCGGCGTGCCGGGTGAGCCAGGAGGTGACGAGCGTCGTCTTGCCGAACCCGGCCGGAGCCGACACCAGGGTCAGCCGCGCGTGTCCGGTTCCGAGGAGACCGTCCAGACGCGGCCGCGGCACCAGCCCCTCGCGCGTCCGCGGGAGGAAGAGCTTGGTGTCGACGAGCGCGGCGGCCATCAGCCCGCTCCTCCTCGCACGTGCATCCGCTCGCCCGGTCGCCCGAAGATGCTCAGCACCTCGGCCGGGCCCTCCCCGGTGCTGCCGAACCAGTGCGGCAGCTGGGTGTCGAACTCGGCCGCCTCGCCGACGCCGAGCACGAGGTCCTGGTCGCCGATGACGAGGCGCATCCGCCCCGCCAGGACGTAGAGCCATTCGTAGCCGTCGTGCGTACGCGGGCTCGGTTGCGACTGGCGGGCGGGGATGACGATCTTCCACGCCTGGACCCCGCCCGGGCTGCGGGTGAGTGGCAGCACCGTGCGCCCGTTGACCTTGCGTGGCTTGAGCCGGATGCGGGGATCACCCACCTCGGGCGCGCCGACGAGGTCGTCGAGCGGCACGCGGTACGCCTGCGCCAGCGGGAGCAGGAGCTCCAGGCTCGGCCGGCGCTGTCCGTTCTCCAGGCGCGAGAGGGTGCTCTTCGAGATGCCGGTCCTCTCGGCGACATCGGTCAGCGTGACGCCGCGCAGCTCGCGGACCTTGCGCAGCCGCGGAGCGACGAGGTCGAGGGCGGAGCTGATCGGATCGGTCATCGGGCCATTCCATCTGCGATTCCCGGAAACGGCAACACTTGTTGTCGTCTTGACCGCTTCCGACGACGCTCGTCGGCATGAACGAGTACGACGTAGCAGTGATCGGCGGCGCTGCCGGACTCTCCGCAGCCCTGGTTCTCTCCCGAGCTCGACGCGAGGTCGTGGTGATCGACGCCGGCGAGCCGCGCAACGCGCCGGCGACGGCCATGCACGGGTTCCTCTCCGGTGACGGGATGTCACCTGCCGAGCTGGTGGCGCGGGGCCGCGAGGAGGTCGTCGGGTACGGCGGTCACCTGGTCGACGGCGTCGTGACGGCCCTCCGGCCGGCGCCCTGCGGGGGCTTCGAGATCGTCATGGCCGATGGATCCGCCCTCATCGCTCGGCGCGTCCTCGTCACCACCGGCCTGCGTGACGAGATCCCCGACCTACCCGGGCTGCGGGAGCGCTGGGGGCGCGACGTGCTCCACTGCCCGTACTGCCACGGCCACGAGGTCCGCGACCAGCCAGTCGGCGTCCTCGGCGGTACGCCGGACGCCGTGCCGCACGCGCTCCTGGTCCGGCAGTGGTCGGACGACGTCATCCTGTTCGCCCACACCGGAACGCTGACAGTCACCGAGCGCGAGCAGCTGGCGGCCCGAGACATCGCCGTCGTCGACGGGGCGGTGGCGCGGATGGTGATCGAGAGGGACGCGCTGACGGGTGTCCAGCTCGACGACGGCCGTCTGGTCCGTCGTACCGCGGTCTTCGTCCGGCCGGCGTTCGTGCCGAACTCCGAGCTGCTCACGGCCCTCGGGTGCGCCGCCCACGACAGCGGCTGGCTCGTCGCGGACCCGACGGGTCGCACGACCGTGTCCGGGGTCTGGGTCGCCGGCAACGCCGTCAACCCGCGGGCGCAGGTCGTCACGGCCGCGGGCGAAGGGTCTGCCGCCGCCATCGCCATCAACGCCGACCTCGTCGACGAGGACGTCGCTCGCGCCGTCCGCGAGCTTCGATCCGCACCACCCGCCTGACTGCCCCCATCGCACCGAAAAGGAACCTCCCATGCCCGAGTCCCATCCCACCGCCGTGCCACCGCCGAGCAAGCACCAGCTCGCACTGATGATCTGGGTCGCCGTGTTTCCCACGCTGACGGTCCTGAACCTGGCCCTCGGCGACGTGCTCGGCGGCCTGCCTCGGGTGCTGCGCACGTTCGTTCTCGCGACGATCGCCGTCCCCATCGTGATCTACGGGCTCATGCCGCACCTGCACCGGCTGCGCGCACGGCTCCTGACGGCCGTGCGGTGAGGAATCACCCTCGCGCTCACCACCTGTGGTGAGGCCGGCTCACCACGTCCGTCCCTAGCTTCAGCCTCACCGTGACACCGCTCCACACGCGAAAGGCAACGATCATGGACAGGTTCACCCGAGGCATCGCGCTCGCGAGTGCGAGACACCCCTGGCGCACCATCGCGAGCTGGGTCCTCGTGGTGGCCGCCATGTTCGCCCTCGCCGCCGGAGCCGGCGGAACCTTCGCCGACGACTTCGCGGCACCCGGCAGCCAGAGCGCGCGCGCGATGCAGCTGCTCGACGCGAGCTTCCCCGAGGCCGCCAAGGGCACCGCCCTCGTGGTGTTCGAGGCCGAGGACGGGACAACCATCGACCAGCACCGCCGGGACATCGCGTCTGTGCTGAACAACGTCGACGGCATCGCACACGTCGAGTCGACCGCCGACCCCTTCCGCGCGCACACGATCTCCGCCAACGGACGGATCGCCTACGCCGAGCTGACCCTCGACGAGCCACAGCGCGAGATCGGCAAGCCCGCGTTCGCCGTGCTCTCCGACGGTGTCTCCTCGATGGGCGAGCCGGGACTGCGTGTGGAGCTGGGCGGCGACGCCGTGTTCCTGAACGCCGAGGACCAGAGCTCGGGTCATGTGGCAGTCGGCCTGCTGGTCGCGCTCCTCGTGCTCCTCGTCGTCTTCGGCACCGTGATGGCGGCGATCGTGCCGATCGGACTGTCGCTGATCGCGGTCGGCGCGGGCATCGGCGCCATCACCCTCATGGCCAGCAGCATGACCGTGTCGGTCTCGGCCATCCCCGTCGCCGCTCTCGTGGGGCTGGGCGTCGGCGTCGACTACGCCCTCTTCGTCGTGGCGCGGTACCGCGAGAACCGTGCTGCCGGCCAGGACAACCCCACAGCCCTCGGCGGCGCGATGGGCTCGTCCGGCGCCGCCGTCGTCGTCGCCGGCGGAACCGTGGTGATAGCGACCGCCGCGCTGGGACTCACCGGGCTCGGCGTCCTCACCTCGATCGGTCTGGCCACCTCCTTCATGGTGCTCGCCGCCGTGGCCGCCGCGGTCACCCTGCTTCCCGCACTGCTCGGTCTGCTCGGGAACCGGATCGACACCGGGCGACTCGTGCGTCGGCACCGCCCACACCAGCCCGTCGAGCAGAGCGCATGGTGGCGCTTCGCCCACCGGGTCTCCGGCCGCCCCTGGCCCTACCTGCTCGGCGCCGTCGTCGTCCTCGTCACCCTGGCGATCCCGGCGTTCTGGATGCAGACCGCGTTCCCGGCCGCCGGCGACGCGCCGAGGTCCACGACCCACCGCCAGGCCTACGACCTGCTCACCGAAGGCTTCGGGATCGGCATCAACGGACCCCTCCTCGTGGTGGTCGACCTGGACTCGCCGGGCGCCGACCAGGCCCAGCTGCCGACGGTGATCGAAAACGTCGCCCGTGCGCCGGGGATCGCCTCGGTGAGCCGGCCGCAGATCTCCGCCAACGGTGAGGCCGCGGTGTTCACGGCCCTGCCGACCACCGGCCCGGCCGACCCCACGACGTCGACGACGATCGCCGGTGTTCGGGACGTCATCCCGGGCAACGTGTACGTCTCCGGCATCACCGCGACCACCGATGACCTCAACACCCAGCTCTCGCACACGCTCCCGGTGTTCCTGGGCTTCGTGATCGCCGTGTCGTTCGTGCTGCTCATGATGGTGTTCCGGTCGATCGCGGTGCCGCTGAAGGCGGCTGTGATGAACCTGCTCTCCATCGGCGGCGCCTACGGCGTGCTGGTCGCGGTCTTCCAGTGGGGCTGGGGCGCCCACCTCATGGGCCTGGAAGGGCCGACGCCCATCACCTCGCTGATCATCGTGATCATGTTCCCGATCCTGTTCGGGCTGTCGATGGACTACGAGGTGTTTCTGCTCTCGCGCATCCGCGAGGAGTACGCGCGGACCGGCGACAACGCTGAGTCGGTCGCGCGGGGCCTGGCCGGCACAGGACGCGTGATCACCTCGGCAGCGCTGATCATGATCGCCGTCTTCCTGAGCTTCGTCGGTAGCCCCATGCCGTCCCTGAAGATGCTGGGGCTGGGGCTCGCCGTGGCCATCCTCATCGACGCGACCGTCGTCCGGATGGTCCTGGTGCCGGCCACGATGGCGCTGCTCGGCGAGGCGAACTGGTGGCTGCCGGGCTGGCTCGACCGGATCCTCCCGCGGCTGACCGTCGAGAGGCCACCGCAGGAGTCGCCGGCTCCCACGGGCCTCGTGTCGCTCGGGA
>DATBDF010000309.1:0-2229 GCA_036270075.1 Nocardioides sp. | reverse complement strand
CGGGACGAGCGTGTTGCTCGAGCCCTCGGCCCGGGGCGCCGTCAGGCCGATCACCGACAGCGACGGCTTGGTCCAGAGCCGTTCGACGCTGGACCCGGTGCCGGTCCACTGCGCGCTCGGGACCGCGCCGGACTCGGCCCGGAGCCGTGCCTCGGGGTACTCGACGTCGGCGGCGGGTCCGGCGTACAGGCCCTCGACCGCGACGTTGCCCGCGTCGTCGTGGCAGCTCGCGATCAGCCGTGAGAGCGCCATCAGGGAGTCGGGGACCAGGCCGCCCCACATGCCGGAGTGGACGGCGTGGGTGAGCGTGCGCACCTCGACGTCGACGCGGACGAGCCCGCGCAGACTGGTGGTGAGGGCCGGGACGCCGACGTCCCAGTTGGTGCTGTCGGCGATCACGATGACGTCGGAACGCAGGTCGTCGAGGTTCTCGCGCAGGAACGCCGACAGGCTGGGCGAGCCCACCTCCTCCTCGCCCTCCACGAACATCACGACGTTCACGGGCAGGTCGTCACCGAGGGCCCGGAGCGCCGCCAGATGCGCCGCAATGCCGGCCTTGTCGTCGGCCGCGCCACGGCCGTACAGCCGTGGTCCGTTGGCGGAGTCGCGCTCCGTCGGGTCGAATGGCGGTGAGTCCCAGTCGGCGTGGTCGTTCTCGGGCTGGACGTCGTGGTGGGCGTAGAGCATGACGGTCCTGGCGCCCTCCCGGCTGCTCCGCCTGTGGGCGATGACGGCCGGGCGCCCACCGTCGGCGGTCGCGATGCGCGCGTCGAAGCCCTCTGCAGCGAACAGGTCGCGCACGGCCTCGGCGCTGCGGTGCACCTCGCCGGCCCGCTCGGGGTCGGCGCTCACCGACTCGATCCGCACCAGGGCCTCGAGGTCACGTCGTACACCTGGGAGCACGTCGCGCAGGCGGTCCGGCAGCCCGCCTCGGAGATCGTCGGTCATGCCAGCGAACCTATCGATGCGGGGATAGTCCCTGACGATCTGGTCGGGTCCAGGCGGAGATCACGACCAATTCGTCAGGGACTATCCCAGAGATTGTCAGACAATCATTTGGAGAAGCGGGCTGTCTGCGGGACCATGGGGGCACGTCCCCGATGACCCGCCCCCAGGCTTTGAGAAGGCACGACATGACCGATCTTGACTCGAGAACCGCCCACCACATCGAGCTGACCGAGACCTACGCCGCGCACAACTACCACCCCCTGCCGGTCGTGCTCGCCTCGGGCGAGGGTGCCTGGGTGACCGATGTCGACGGCCGGCGGTACCTCGACTGCCTCGCCGGCTACTCCGCCCTGAACTTCGGGCATGCCCACCCCCGCCTCGTGGAGGTCGCGCGGCAGCAGATCGGGACGCTGACCCTGACCAGCCGCGCGTTCTACAACGACCAGCTCGGTCTGTTCTCGCAGGCGCTCGCGGACCTGACCGGCAAGGAGATGATCCTGCCGATGAACTCCGGCGCCGAGGCCGTCGAGACCGCGATCAAGGTCAGCCGGAAATGGGGGTACCAGGTCAAGGGCGTGCCGGAGAGCCAGGCCACGATCGTGGCGATGGAGGGCAACTTCCACGGACGCACCACGACGATCGTCTCGTTCTCGACCGATCCCGACGCGACCCTGGGCTATGCGCCGTACACCCCTGGTTTCCGGCTGGTGCCGTACGGCGACATCGACGCCATGAAGGCCGCGATCGACGACACCACGGTCGCCGTGCTCCTCGAGCCGGTGCAGGGCGAGGCCGGCGTCATCATCCCGCGAGAGGGCTTCCTCCAGGACGTGCGAGCGCTGTGCCGGGACCAGAACGTGCTCATGGTCGCCGACGAGATCCAGTCGGGTCTCGCGCGCACCGGTCGCACGTTCGCGTGCGACCACGAGGACGTCGTCCCGGACATGTACATCCTCGGCAAGGCCCTCGGCGGTGGCATCTACCCGGTCTCGGCCGTCGCGGCCAACCGCGACGTCCTGGGTGTGATCACGCCGGGCACTCACGGCTCGACCTTCGGTGGCAACCCGCTGGCCGCGGCGATCGGGCGCGAGGTGGTGGCGATGCTCGGCACCGGCGAGTTCCAGGAGCGGGCGGCCAAGCTCGGCGAGCAGCTGTACGACGGGCTGGCGGGGCTGGTCGGCCACGGCATCGACGGCGTCCGAGCCCGTGGGCTCTGGGCCGGCATCGACATCGCGACGGACAAGATGACGGGTCGCGAGTTCACCGAGGCTCTCCTCGACA
>DATBDF010000308.1:0-9391 GCA_036270075.1 Nocardioides sp. | reverse complement strand
GGTCGTCGGTGCCGGCAAGGCCACCGCCGAGCTGCTCCGCTCGATCTCGCGGATGCTGACCAGGAACGGGCCCAAGCTCGAGTTCGGGATGCTGGTCGGAGCCGACGCGACCGACGAGAGCCTCGGCGTACCCCGGAGGGTGGCGGCCGACGAGCAGCAGCTTCGGGTGCGGGGATGACGACCGCGCCGCTGGCGCTGGCGCGTCCGCCTGCCTCGCGCGAGAGCCGGCGTGTCCCCATCCTGCTCGGCGTCGCCTGGGCGGCCGTGTTCCTGAACGTGATGGCGTACAGCAGGCTGCCCACGGTCGTGCCGATCCCGGGCGCGATCGGTCAGCTGCTCACCCAGGGCGCGCTTCCCGCTGCGCTCCTGCTCGCGCTGGTGATGAACCCGAAGGGCGTGCTGCGTCCTCAGGTCTACCTGGTGGGGTTCACGGTGATGGCCGTGATCATGCTGGCCGTGAGCATCCACGGCGAGTTCCTGATGGGCTCGACGTTCCGCGCATCACGCTTCGTGGGCTTCATGGCGGTGCTCTGGCTGCTGTCGCCCTGGTTCGGCCGGCGGGACATGATGCTGCTGCGGTGTCACCGCATCTGCCTGATCACCGTGCTCGTGCTGGTGGTCCTCGGGGCCATGGTCTCCCCGGGCCTCGCGTTCTCGTTCGAGGGGAGGCTCAGCGGCGTCCTGTGGCCGGTGCCGCCCACACAGGTGGCGCACTACGCCGCTGTGGTCTTCGGCACCAGCGCGCTGCTGTGGATGTGCCAGGTGATCTCGGGCCGCAACGCGCTGGCCTGCATCGCCCTGAGCGGCGTCGTCCTCGTCGGGACGCACACCCGGACGGCGCTGATCGCCATGGCCGTCGGGATGGTCGTCGCCGGGCTGAGCCTCTTCGTCGGCCACTCCCGGGTACGGCGTACGTCGCTGTGGGCGATCCTGCTGGTGCTCGCCACCGTGGGTGTCTTCGCCAACGAGCTCAAGACCTGGGCCCTGCGTGGCCAGTCGGCGCAGGAGGCGGGCGACCTCACCGGCCGGACGAAGGTGTGGAGCGCCGTCTTCCACACCCCGCGTCCGGCGGTGAACGACTGGTTCGGATCGGGCATGAGCAACCTGTCGTTCGGCGGCCTCCCGATCGACAGCAACTGGGTGGGCACCTTCTACGACCAGGGCTGGTTCGGCGTGGTGCTCGACGCGGCCATCGTCCTGGTGCTGCTGGTCGTGGCGGCCACCCGCGAGCGGTCGCCCCACCGAGCGATCGCGATCTTCCTGATCATCTACTGCATCTTCGCCTCCATCACGGAGACCGGCCTGAGCAACCCGTCGCCCTACCTGCTGGACCTCGCCGTCGCCGCAAGCCTGATCCTGCCGTGGAGACAGGAGGCCGCGCGATGAAGGTGCTGATCGCCCACAGCCGGTACCGCACGTCGGCGCCCAGCGGCGAGAACCTGGTCGTCGACCAGGAGTCGGCCGCCCTGGCGGACGCCGGCCACGACGTCAGCCTGTTCGAACGGCACAGCGACGAGATCGGCTCCTGGAGCATGTTCGACCGCGCCGCCATCCCGCTGCGGATCAGCCGCAGCCGACCGGTACGACGTGAGCTCACCGACGTGCTGCGGCGGGAGCGTCCGGACGTCCTGCACGTCCACAACACCTTCCCCCTGCTGAGCCCGTCCGTGCTCCTGGCGGCTCGCGACGCCGGCGTCCCGGTGGTCGCGACCATCCACAACTACAAGCTCCTGTGCGCCAGCGGAGACTTCTTCCGGGACGGCAGCGTCTGCCACGACTGCGTGGACGGCCGACTCCGTCCGGGGCTGCAGCACGGCTGCTACCGCGGCTCGCGGATCGCGACCGTGCCGGTCGCGACCGGCCTGGCCGTCAACCGCGACCTGTGGCGGTCGCTGGTGTCGGCGTACGTGTTCATCTCCGGTGCCCAGCGCGACCTGATGGACGCGCTGCGACTTCCTTCGGACCGGGTCTTCGTCAAGCACAACTTCGTCCACGAGCCCCCCGCCGGGCCGGCACCGCGACGCCGCCACGGAGCGACGTACGTCGGGCGGCTGGACGAGGCGAAGGGGACGCCGGCACTGATGACGGCGTGGGACCGCTTCCGCCGGAACAACCCGGACACGCGGCTGACCCTCACCGTGGCGGGACGCGGTCCGCTGGACGGCGAGCTGGCGGCGTGGGCCGCACGCGACGAGCTCGTCGACTACCGGGGCCTGGTCTCGCGGGACGAGGCTCGGTCGCTCGTCGCCGGGGGGCTCGCAGCGCTTGTCCCGTCGGCCTGGGAGGAGACGTTCGGTCTCGTCGCCGTCGAGGCGATGGCCGCCGGTGTCGCACCGGTGGCGCCGGCCACCGGTTCCTTCCCGGAGCTCATCGAGCACGACGTGGACGGCCAGCTGTTCAGCGGGGGATCGGACGGACTTGCCGAATCTCTCACGAGGATGGACCGCGATCCGGGACACTTTCTGGACCTCGGTACACGGGCCGAGCAGTCTTACCGGGCGAAGTTCCACCCGAAGGCGAATCTCGACCAGCTGGTCGGAGTCTACGAGTACGCCGTGACCCACCCTCGGGCGGCGTCATGACCGAACCTCTGGTCGCCGACCAGTCTGGCGCTGATGCCAGGAGGTCAGTCCAGGTGACGAGCCGACCGGTGGCCGCGTCGAGCCCTCGGGCCTCCGGCGCCCTGCACGTCGTGCGCCGGCTCGGCTGGGGCGTCGTGGACCAGGGTGTCTCGAGCATCAGCAACTTCGCACTGGGACTGCTGGTGGCGCGGGCGCTGGGCCCGGAGGGGTTCGGCGCGTTCACCCTCGCCTACGTCACGTACGGCGTGGTCCTGAACGCCGCGCGGGGCCTGGCCACGGACCCTCTCCTCGTCCGCCACAGCGGGGCGAAGACGCCGGAGTGGCGGCGGGCCGTCGCAGCGTCCACGGCGACCGGGACCATGGTCGGCGTCGGGGTCGGGGCCATCTGTGTGGTCGTCGGCCTGCTGCTGCCGCACGAGGTCGGGTGGGGCTTCGTGGCGCTCGGTGTCATGCTGCCCGGGCTGATGCTCCAGGATGCGTGGCGCTTCGCGTTCTTCTCGGCCGGCGAACCCAGCAAGGCCGTGGTGAACGACGGTCTCTGGGCGGCGCTCCAGCTCGTGCTGGTGGCCGTCCTCCTGACCACGGACTCCGCCACGGTCTTCACCTGCGTGCTGGCCTTCGGCGGCGCTGCGCTCGCCTCGGCCGCCTTGGGACTTCTCCAGACCGGCATCCGGCCGCACCTGGGCTCCGCGAGGACGTGGGTGCGGACCAACCTCGACCTCGGCGGTCGTTACATGATCGAGAACGTCTCGATCAGCGGTGCCCGCCAGGTGCGGTTCATCCTGCTCGGCGGGATCGTCGACCTGGCCGCCGTCGGCCAGGTTCGCGCCGCGGAGATGCTGATGGGTCCCTTCCTGGTGATCCTGATGGGGATGAGCCAGGTCGCTGTTCCGGAGGCCGCGCACGTCCTGCGCACCGCGCCCGAGCGGCTCGGCCGGTTCTGCCTGGTCTTCGGCTCTGCTCAGGCACTGGCCGCCGCGGTCTGGGGCGCCCTGGTGCTGATCGTGCTCCCGATGGCGCTGGGTGAGGCCCTGCTCGGGAAGCTCTGGCACCCCGCGGCCGCGCTGCTGCCGGCCGTCATCGCCGGCATGGTCGTGGGCGGCTTCGAAGTCGGTGCCTCGGCAGGGGTGCGTGCGCTGGGCGCCGCCCGGCGCAGCCTGCGGGCTCAGCTGACGTTCGCCGCGCTGTACTTGATCGGCGGCACGGTCGGAGCCCTGATGGGCGGTGCCCAGGGCACCTGCATCGGCGTCGCGATCGCCACCGGCCTCGGGTCGATCGTGTGGTGGTACCAGCTGCAGCGCGCCCGGGCGGAGTACGCCGAGGCGCATCCCGAGGGACCCGTGGGTGAGACGTCATGAGCCTGCGATCGCGGGGCGTGGAGGCCGCGCCCGCGAGGGAGCCGACGTACGACGAAGGCTCCGCGCCCACGGTCACCGTCGCCCTGCCGGTCTACAACGGCGAGACCTACCTCGCGGAGGCGCTCGACGGCCTGCTGGGACAGACCTACACGGACTTCGAGCTGGTCATCTCCGACAACGCCTCCACCGACGGCACGGCCGAGATCTGTCGCCGGTACGCCGAGCGTGACCCGCGTATCCGCTACGTCCGCCAGCCCGCCAACGTCGGCGCCGTGCCCAACCACAACCTGCTCCTCCCGCTGGCCAGGGGGCGCTACTTCAAGTGGGTCGGGCACGACGACCTGTACGAGCCGCGACTGCTGGAGCGGGTCGTGGAGGCGATCGAGGCGCACCCCGAGGCCGTGCTCGTCAACGTCTGGGACGGCGTGGTGGACGAGGAGGGACACCGCACCGTGGTGCGGTACCCGCTCGACACCGCGAACCCCTCGCCGCACCTGAGGTTCCGAAGCGTGCTCCGGGCGAACGGCGGCAACGACTTCTACGGCCTGTTCCGCACCGCGAGCCTGCGCCGCGTCCGGCCGCTCGGGAGCTACCTCCACTCGGACCGCGCGTACATGGGCGAGCTGACGATGAACGGCCCGTTCCACCAGGTTCCCGAGGTCCTCTTCTACCGCCGGGAGCACGAGAACCGAACCTCGCACGCGGGCCTGGCCCGGGAAGTTGTCGCCAAGCTCGATCCCAGCCGTGCCGGCAGCGGCCACCGGCGGTCGCTGGTGCTGTACGGCGAGTACGTGTGGGGGTTGTTCTCCGCGATCCTCCATGCCCGCATCTCCTGGCGCGAGCGCGCTCGCTGCCTGTGGGAGCTCCTCGCCTTCTTCGGCGACCGGTTCCGGCCGGCGGTCATCCGGCGCGTGATGTCCGGCGCGGCGCCGCCGGCCGACGCCGAGGTCGGAGCCGACGCGGGCCGATGAGACGACGCAGCGGTCCTTCCCGGGTGCTCGTCTACGGGTTCCTCGGGATGGGCAACCTGGGCAACGAGGCGTCCCTGGCGGCGTTCCTGGGCCAGCTGGGCACCCTTCGCCCCGAGGCACGCGCGTGGTGCCTGGGGACCGGCCCCGACGAGGTCACGCGCCAGCACGGCATCCCGACCCGCAGCCTCACGATCGGCCGTGCGGGCCTCCCTCCGGCGCGTCGGGCGCTCGCGCGCCTGGCTGACATTCCTCGGACCTGGTGGCTCCTGCGGCGTGCGGACGCCGTGGTCGTCCCGGGCATGGGCGTCTTCGAGAGCTCGCTGGACGCCGCCAACCCGTTCGGGCTCCCGTACTGGCTCTTCGTGCTCGCGCTCGGGGCCCGGATCCGGCGACGCCCGCTGCTGTGCGTCTCGGTCGGTGCCGACCGGCCGCACCACCCGGTGGTGGCCTTCTTCTTCCGGCGCACCCTGCGGCTCGCGGCGTACTGCTCGTTCCGCGACGAGCTCTCGGCGCGAGCGGCCCGGGACCTGGCCGGGTCAGGGCTGGATGCACCGGTCTACCCCGACCTGGCGTTCGGCCTGCCGGTCGCCGAAGGGGCCGGCGGCAAGATCCCCGGCCGGGTCGTGGTCGGCGTGATGCGCTTCGGTCCCCGCGACGACCTCGCGGTCATGGATGCCTACCGGTCCAAGCTCGCCCGCGTCGTCTCGGAGCTGGTCGCTGCAGGCGACTCCGTCCGGCTCGTGATCGGCGACGTCGCGGACTTCCCGGTCGCCGACGAGATCGCCGCCGCCGCACGTCAGGCGGCGGGAGCGGCCGAGGAGCAGGTCGCGGTCAGCCGCGCCGACGACCAGGCCGCGATCATGGCGGAGATGGTGAGGGCCGAGGTCGTGGTCGCCTCTCGGTACCACAACGTCATCGCGGGGCTCCGCGTCGGCGTCCCCACGGTGTCGTTGGGGTACGCCGGGAAGAACGCGGCGGTCCTGGAGCGGTTCGGGTGCTCGGAGCTGGACCAGTCCATCGAGGACTTCGACCCGGAGCTCCTGCTTCGTCAGGTGGCGGTGGCGCGGGAGTCGTCGGGTGAGGACCTGCGCTGCGTGGTCGCCCAGCTCCAGGACTCCCTCAACGAGCAGGGGCGTCGGATCGCTCCCTTGCTGGGACCTGCTTGACGCCGGCCCGGTCGGGCGTGCCGGCGACGAGGGCGACGACCGTCGCGCCGAGCAAGGCGCCGCCGATGACGTCACTGGTCCAGTGGATCGCGCCGTAGAGCAGGCAGCAGGCCATCGCGAAGGGAACCAACGAGACCAGGACCCACTGCCACCACCGGGTCTTCGCCGTCAGCAGGAGCAACACCCCGCCGACCGTCGCCACCGTCATCGCCATGTGTCCCGACGGGTAGCTGCCGGCACCGGACAGGTGCCCTCCGGTGTCGACGGCCGGGACCATGCGCTTCACCGCCAGCACGAGGAACGCCGCGAGCCCGACCAGGAGGCCGGCGACCAGGATCGGGGTCAGGCTCCGGCGACGCCGGGCCAGCACGAGAACGAAGATGCCGAAGGCCACCAGCTGGAAGTGCGGCGCGGTCCAGTCCGGTACGTCCGACACCAGCTGGTGCGTCTGGTTCCACGACCCGGTGGGCGTGAGCCAGTCGTAGACGGACTGGTCCAGGTGACGGGTGGCGTGGTGGGCGACCAGCACCGTGACGACCACGAAGAGGGCACCGAACACCCAGACCATGGGCCCGACGCGGAAGCGGGTCATGCGACTCGGGCCTCCACGCGGGCCAGCTCCGCGGTGAGCTCGGACATCGGCGGCGCGGACGCGTCCTTGGCCGACATGATCGTCGGCGGGAGGGGCCAGGGGATCGCGAGCTCCGGGTCGTTCCACGCGATCGTCAGGTCCTCGGCAGGGTTGTGTCCCCGGTCGATGCGATAGCTCGTGTCGGCCACCGGCGTGACCGTCTGGTGCCCGTGAGCGCACCCCGGCGGGATGTAGATCGAGTTCTGGGCGTCGCCGTCGAGCTCGAAGACGAGCCACGTCCGGTACGCCGGGGAGTCCGGCCGGAGGTCCACGACCACGTCGTAGACACGACCGCTCGAGCAACGCACCAGCTTGCCCTCCCCGGCTCCGACCCGCAGGTGCAGGCCGCGCAGCACGCCGTACGACGATCGGGAGAGGCTGTCCTGCAGGAACGACGCCGGGTCCAGGCCGGCAGCACGGGCGACGTCGACGTCGTAGGTCCGGCAGAAGAATCCGCGCTCGTCCGGGATCGGCGTGGGCGTGAAGGTCACGAGCCCCGGGATCGACGTCTGCGCGTGCTCCATGAGTGGATTGTCGCTCAGTCCGGAGCCCGGACCAGCACCCTGGAGTCCATGTCCCCAGAAGTGGTGAAAGCACGGGTAAAGGGGGTCTTTCGGGGTAGGTCCGGGGCTACGCTCTCCGGGTCACCGAGGGGGAGGTGGGGCGGTGTCTGACCTGACATGCCGTCTGTGTGGGGCGGAGCTGACCGAGACGTTCGTCGATCTGGGGATGTCCCCACCGTGTGAGAGCTACGTGCCCGAGCACCTGATCGACTCGATGGAGCCGTTCTACCCGTTGCACGTGCGCACCTGCTCGTCGTGCCTGCTGGTGCAGCTGCCCAACCTGATCGCGGCCGACGAGATCTTCAGCCACTACGCGTACTTCTCGTCGTACAGCGACTCCTGGGTCGAGCACGCACGCCGGTTCGTCAACGGCGCGGTCGCCCGGCTCGGGCTGGGTCCCGACTCGTTCGTCGTCGAGGTCGCGAGCAACGACGGGTACCTCCTCCAGCACGTGGTGGCCCAGGGGATCAGGTGCCTCGGCATCGAGCCCGCTGCCAACGTCGCCGAGGCCGCCGTGGCCAAGGGCGTGCCGAGCGAGGTGATGTTCCTGGGCGAGGAGACCGGGCGGGACGTGGCCCGTCGCCACGGTCCGGCGAACCTGGTCGCGGCCAACAACGTCTTCGCCCACGTGCCCGACATCGTCGACTTCAGCAAGGGCCTGCGCGCGCTGCTCGCCGACGACGGCTTCGTGAGCATCGAGATCCCGCACCTGCTGCGGCTGATCGACGGCAACGAGTACGACACGATCTACCACGAGCACTTCTCGTACCTGTCGCTGCTCACGACCCAGCGGGTGCTGGCCACCGCGGGCCTCACGGTGGTGGACGTCGAGGAGCTGCCCACGCACGGCGGGTCGCTCCGGACGTGGTCGACGCCGACGGAGTCGGCCGGCGCCCCGAGCGAGGCGGTGGCCCAGGTCCTCGCCGACGAGGCCGCTGCCGGGCTGGACACCCTGGAGGGTCACGCCGGCTTCGCCGAGGCCGTGGGCAAGGTCCGCGACGACTTCGTCGAGTTCCTGATCCAGGCGCGCCGCGAGGGCAAGCGGATCGTGCTGTACGGCGCGCCCGGGAAGGGCAACACGCTGCTCAACCACTGCGGCGTACGCACCGACCAGGTGGAGTTCGCCGTCGACCGCAACCCGTACAAGCACGGCATGTTCCTGCCCGGCACCCACATCCCGATCCACCCGGTCGAGCGGCTGGACGAGGAGCGTCCGGACTACGTCGTGATCATGCCGTGGAACCTGCGTGAGGAGATCACCCAGCAGCTGGCGCACATCCGCGACTGGGGTGCCCGGTTCGTGGTCGCGCTGCCACGGTTCGAGGTCTTCTGACATACCCCATTCTGAGGAGTCCCCCCGCTCCTCGAGCAGGTATCAATGAGGTGGCAGGCCGCTCTCAGGGACGAGCGTGGGCCGCTGGAACACGGAACCGGGGGGTCCGACATGAAGGTCGTGCTGTTCTGCGGTGGCATGGGCATGCGGATGCGTGCCGACAACCAGTCACTGCCCAAGCCGATGATGCCGATCGGCACGCGTCCCGTGCTCTGGCACGTGATGCGCTACTACGCGCACTTCGGCCACAACGAGTTCATCCTCTGCCTGGGCTACGGCGCGCAGGCGGTCAAGGAGTACTTCCTGGACTACCGGGAGACGGCGTCCAACGACTTCCGGCTGCTCAAGGGCGGCCGCGACATCGAGATGCTCGGGACGGACATCAGCGACTGGACGATCACGTTCATCGACACCGGCATCGACACCGCGATCGGCGAGCGCCTGCGCCGGGTCCGGCCCTACCTGGACGAGGACGAGATGTTCCTCGCCAACTACGGTGACGTCCTCACCGACGCGCCCATGAACGCCCTCGTCGACGAGTTCGCGGACACTGACTGCGTGGCTCAGTTCCTGGCGGTCTCGCCGCAGGACTCGTTCCACGTCGTGGACGTGACGGGCGACGGGCACGTCACCGGGATCCAGCCGGTGGCCGACCTCTCGATGTACATCAACGGCGGCTACTTCGTGCTGCGCCAGGGGATCTTCGACTACCTCGAGGAGGGCGAGGACCTGGTCATGGACGGCTGCATGAAGGCCGCCAAGCACGGCAAGACCCGCGCGGTCGCGT
>DATBDF010000307.1:0-6193 GCA_036270075.1 Nocardioides sp. | reverse complement strand
TCTCGATCCGGCAGGACGACCTGCGCACGCTCGCGGTGATCTACGACGAGACCCCCAGCCAGCTCACCGAGCAGCTGATCACGTGGGGCGTGCTCAACGCCGAGGCCCGCCGCGCCGTGGAGTAGCCCTCGCGGCGGCCGGCGGACCTCAAGGTCCACGCTCGACTGCCGATTCACACGAGGTGGGTCCCCAACCGGCCATCGCCGTTCCGCGCTCGGCAGCGTTGTGGGAACGGATCTGCCGGTCAGACCGAAGTACCTGGCTGTTCGTCTCTCTGGTCACAGTCGCGGTGTTCCTGCCCACCGCGCACTGGTGGACGGGTCAGGTCAGCGACGCCGTCGGTGCATCGTGGCCAGCATGGCAGCTGGCGCATCACGGCACGCTGGACCTCGCGGGTCGGACGTTGCCAGCAAATGTCAACTTCCTCCACCAGCCCGGAGGCATGGTGGTCGCGCAGCGCACCATGGGCGTGATCCTCATCGCTGTGCCGGTGAACTTCCTGCTCGCCTGGACGCACTGGGGGCCCGAGCAGACCGGTGCCGTCACGGCCTCACTGACCAGTGCCATCGCCGTGGCCAACATCGCCGTGGTGTTCCGGGCCTTCACGAACCCACGACGGGCCGTCATGGGTGCCCTCGTACTGGCCTTCGGCACCGGGATGTGGACAGTTGCTTCTGCCGAGCTGTGGACGCATGGACCCGCGACGATGTGGCTGTCCCTCGGCCTCCTGCTGCTCACCCGGGATCGCCTCCTGCTCGCGGGGTGCGCCCTCTCGCCCGCCCTGCTGACGAGACCTCATCTCGCGGTCGTCAGCGCGATCGTCGGCATCTGGATCGGCTTGGCGCGGCGCAGCCCGCGCGCAACTCTGGCCATCGGTGCGCCGTCGGTGCTGACGCTCGGCCTGCTGGTCCGCTGGAACGACTGGTACTTCGGCACGGCGAGCGTGGGGGGTCCGTACCACGGGGCGATCGCCGCGGCGGTGCGGCCGCCCACCGATGCCGCCGTCATGTTCCTGACCAACGTCGCCGGCACCGTGGTGTCCGGTTGGTGCGGCATCGTGTGGTACTCACCCGTCGTCCTCGTCCTCGCAGCCGCTGTCCCCGTCGGCTGGCGGCAGGCTCCTGACTGGGCGAGGGCGAGTCTGGTGGCCGGTCTGGTCTACCTGGCGATCCAGCTCCGGGTGGACACATTCACCGGTGGCGGTACGTTCTACGGCAACCGTCTCGTGCTCGAGCTCTTCGTGCTGGCGACGCCGGTCGTCATGATCGGTTACGAGAGGTGGGCGGCCGAACGCCCGTGGAGGACCGCCGCCGTGACAGTGGCCGCATCCCTGTCCATCGGCATCTACGCGGTCGGCGCGCTCTTGCCGGGATACCGGGTGGGCGGCGCTTTCAGCAACTGGACGGTCTGGTACCCCGCCCTCGTCGTGCGAGCCGCCGGCTCACTCGGTGCACTGGTCGTCGCCGGGGTGACCCTGTGCGTCGCATTCTCGGTGCGAGAGGCGATCAGCCGGGCGCGTGCGCAGAACAGGCCGCCACCTCCGACGCCGGTGCCACCGCTCGTCAGGTCAACAAGCTCGGCTTGAGCTCGAGCAACCGGCCGAGCAAGCCGTTGACGAACGCGGGCGAGTCGTCGGTCGACAGCGACCGGGTCATCTCGACGGCCTCGTCGAGCACCACGGCGTCCGGGACGTCGTCGCGCCAGAGCAGCTCGAACGTGCCCAGGCGCAGGACCGCGCGGTCCACCGCCGGCATCCGGTCGAGGGTCCACCCGTGCGCGTACGCCGACAGCAGCTCGTCGATCCGCGTCTGGTGCGCCACGACGCCCTGGACGAGGTCCACGGTGTAGTCGTTGACGGCCGCGTCGGAGGCCACCCGGTCGGCGAGCGTGGTGAGCGGGTCCACGCCGCGTTGCTCGGACTCGAAGAGCACGTCGAGGGCCCGCTTGCGAGCCTTGCTGCGCGCCGACATCAGCCGCCCGTGACCCGGCCCAGGTAGCTGCCGTCACGGGTGTCGACCTTGACCTTCTCGCCGGTCGTGATAAACAGCGGTACGGCGATCTCGGCACCGGTCTCGAGGGTGGCGGGCTTCGTGCCACCGGTGGATCGGTCGCCCTGCATGCCAGGCTCGGTGTAGGAGATGGTGAGCTCCACGGCGGCCGGCAGCTCGACGTACAGCGGTGTGCCCTCGTGGACGGCCACCACGGCGTCCTGGTTCTCCAGCATGAACTTCGCCAGGTCACCGACCGTCTCGGCCGCGACGTGCAGCTGCTCGTAGGACTGGCTGTCCATGAAGACGAAGTCCGAGCCCTCCTTGTAGAGGTACTGGAAGTCGCGCTTGTCGACCGTCGCGGTCTCCACCTTGGTGCCGGCGTTGAACGTCTTGTCGACGACCTTGCCGGAGAGAACATTCTTCAGCTTGGTGCGGACGAACGCACCGCCCTTGCCGGGCTTGACGTGCTGGAACTCCACGACGGACCACAGCTGCCCGTCCAGGTTCAGCACGAGGCCGTTCTTGAGGTCGTTCGTGGTGGCCACGGTGGCAAGTCCTTCGTCTCACGTGCTGTTGCGGCGCAGGGCACCGTCAGAGCACCAGCAGGTCCTTCGGGGTTCTCGTCAGCAGTTCCGGCGGGTCGATCTCGAGGTCGCCCACGACGAGGGTGTCCTCGATGCGGACGCCACCGCGGCCGGGCAGGTAGACCCCGGGCTCGACGGTCACCGGTGTGCGGGCCAGCAGTCTACCGGTCGCCCGCACCCCGATCATCGGAGCCTCGTGGATCTCCAGACCCACGCCATGGCCAAGTCCGTGCGGGAACGCGTCGCCGTACCCCGCGCTGGTCACGACCTCACGTGCCGCGGCGTCCACCTCCCGGAGGTCGGCCCCGGGCGTCAGGGCGTGCCGTCCGGCGCGCTGGGCGGCCCGGACCACGTCGTGGATCTCCCGCTGCCAGGGCTCCGGCTCCCGCCCGACCACCACGGTGCGAGTGCAGTCGGCGTGGTAGCCCTGGTACCGCGCCCCGAAGTCGATCTTGAGCAGGTCGCCCCGACCGATCTCCCGGCCGGTGGGACTGTGGTGCGGGATCGCGCTGTTCGGACCGGTGGCGACGATCGTCTCGAACGCGAGCCCGTCCGCCCCGAGGTCGACCATGGCGGTCTCCAGTAGCCTGGCGACCTCCCGTTCCGTCTGTCCCGGGGCGACCCGGCCCAGGACTTCGTGCAGCGCCCGGTCCCCGATCGCGCAGGCCTCGCGCAGCAGGGCCAGCTCCGCGTCGTCCTTGACCTGTCGTAGCTCCTCGACGGCGTGCCCGAGCGCCACCAGCTGGGGAGCCCCGTCGATGCCCACGAGGGTCTCGATCCCCTCCACGGTCACGTCGTGGGCCTCGAAGGCGAGCCGGCGAACGCCGTCCGCGCCCGAGCGGGCCACCAGCGCCGCCGCGCACTCGCGCTCCACCAGCAGCTCGAGGTCGGGCGACTCTGAACCGGCCTGGGTCGTGTAGCGGCCGTCGGTGGCGAGCACGGCCCCGGTGGGTGTCACCAACAGCCCGGCGTTGGACCCGGTGAAACCGGTGAGATAGCGGACGTTCACCAGCCGGGTGATCAGGGCGCCGTCGACCTCCGCGGATGCCATGACGTCTCGCAGACGGGAGCGACGCGCGTCGTGGACCTCCGGCATGCCCGCGAGCGTAACCAGCGCGGGCCCCTCGAGGTGGTCAGGCCAACGACGCGACCGCTCGTAGCGCCAACCGGTAGGAGTCGAGCCCGAACCCCGTGATCGTCCCGGTGGCGACCTCGGCCACGACCGAGGTGTGCCGGAACCGCTCACGGCCGGCCGGGTTGGTCAGGTGCACCTCGACGAGCGGCGCTGTCAGCTGCGCGCAGGCGTCGCGCAGTGCGTAGGAGTAGTGCGTGAACGCCGCCGGGTTGAGCACGACGGGCAGGGCGCCGTCTGCCGCCTCGTGCAGCCAGCCCACCAGCTCGGACTCGTCGTCGGTCTGCCGGACGTCGACGTCGAGTCCCAGCTCGGACCCTGTCGCGCGGCACACCTGGACGAGCTCGTCGAAGGTCGCGGTGCCGTAGACCTCGGGCTCACGCGAGCCGAGCCGCCCCAGGTTGGGGCCGTTGAGGACCAGGAGGCGTCGGGTCATCGGGCGATCCTCTCGAAGGCCAGCTCCAGCATTGCCTCATCGGGGTCCTCGAGCCGGCCGGGCCGGCCGAGGCCGTCCAGCACGACGAAGCGCAGTGCGGCGCCGCGAGCCTTCTTGTCGACCCGCATGGCGGCGAGCAGCTCCGGCCATCGGCTGCCGTCGTACACGGTCGGGAGCCCGAGGCCGCCGAGGAGCTCGCGGTGGCGGGCGACGCCCGCGGCGTCCAGCCGTCCGGCCGCGTGGGCGAGCTCCGCGGCGTAGACCAGCCCGACGGAGACCGCCTCCCCGTGCCGCCAACGGTAGGACTCCACCTTCTCGACAGCGTGACCGAGGGTGTGGCCGTAGTTGAGGATCTCGCGAGGGCCGGCCTCCCGCAGGTCGCGACCCACGATGTCGGCCTTCACCCGCACGGAGCGCTCGACCAGCTCGCGCACGACCGGCCCGGCCGGGTCGGTCGCGGCGTCCGCATCGGCGAGCAGGTCCAGCATCCCCGTGTCGGCCACCAGCCCGGCCTTGACCACCTCGGCGAGCCCACTGACCAGCTCGGCGCGGGGAAGCGTTGCGAGCGAGTCGAGGTCGCAGACGACGGCCGTCGGAGGGTGGAATGCGCCAACGAGGTTCTTGCCCTCCGCCGTGTCCACGCCCGTCTTGCCCCCGATCGCGGCGTCCACCATGCCCAGCAGGGACGTCGGAACCTGCACCACCGGCACCCCGCGCAGCCAGCACGCAGCCACGAACCCGGCCAGGTCCGTGGTAGCCCCACCGCCGAGACCGACGACGACGTCGGTGCGGGTGAACGCACGGCGGCCGAGCAGCGACCACAGCTCGCCCGCGACCGACAGGGACTTCGCGGCCTCACCGTCGGGCACGGCAGCCATAACCACATCGAGGCCGACCGCGCGCAGGTCCTTGTCGACGGCGCCGGCCAGGGCCGCCAGCGACTGCGGGTGGACGAGGAGCACCTGGCGCGACCCGGTGAGCAGATCCGGGAGCAGCCACCGGGCACCCGGCCCGATGGTCACGTCGTAGGGCGCCGCACCGGCGACGGATACCCGCGTCAGGTCGCTCACGAGCGGACCCACGCCACGAGGTCGTCGGCTACCTGGTCGGGTGTCCGGTTGTCCGTCGGCACCGTGGTCGCCGCGACCTCCTCGTAGAACGGACGGCGCTGCTCCATCAGGCGGATCCACTGCGCCCGGGGATTCCCGAGCAGGAGCGGCCGGTCGCGGTTCAAGCCGATCCGCGAGGCGGCGTCCTTGATGCCGACGTCGAGGAACGCCACGGGACGGCCCTTGAGGCTTGCCCGTGTGTCGGTGTCGAGCACCGCGCCCCCGCCCACGGCGAGGACACCGTCGTGCTCGGCCAGCGCCGCCGTCACCGCGGCCCGTTCCAGCGAGCGGAAGCGCGCCTCGCCGTGCTCGACGAAGATGTCCGCCACGCTGACGCCGGTCGCGGCCTCGACGTCCGCGTCGGTATCGCGGAACGCGACTCCCAGCCGAGTGGCGACCTCGCGGGCCGCCGTCGTCTTGCCTGCGCCCGGCGGACCGACGATGACCAGCACGGGTGCCATCAACGCACCGGCGGTGACGCGGGTGCGTCAAGGGTCGCGAGATACGCCGCGGCGTTGCGCGCGGTCTCGGTCACCGAGTCCCCGCCGAACTTTTCGAGCGTCGCGTCGGCGAGCACGAGGGCGACCATCGCCTCGGCGACGACCGCAGCGGCCGGAACGGCGCAGACGTCGCTGCGCTGGTTGATCGCACGGGCCGGCTCACCGGTGGCGACATCGACGGTGCCGAGCGCGCGGGGAACGGTGGAGATCGGCTTCATTGCGGACCGGACCCGGACCGGCTGACCCGTCGACATGCCACCTTCGATCCCCCCGGCCCGGGCCGTACGACGACGCAACGAGCCGTCCTCGGCGGCCTCGATCTCGTCGTGGGCCTGCGAGCCGCGCCGGCGGGCGCTGGTGAACCCATCGCCCACCTCGACACCCTTGATCGCCTGGATGCCCATCAGTGCGCCCGCCAGCCGCGAGTCCAGGCGCCGGTCC
>DATBDF010000306.1:0-6858 GCA_036270075.1 Nocardioides sp. | reverse complement strand
TCCGGAGCCGTGGGTGCGGCAGTACTCCCTCAAGGCCAACGACCTGCCGGCGGTCGCCGCGCTCCTCGCGGAGCGGGGCTGGGGCGCCAACGTGGTCTCGGGCGGCGAGTGGGCGAGTGCCCGTGCGGCCGGCATCCCGCCCGAGCGCACGACGTTCGAAGGCGTGGGCAAGACCGACGCCGACCTCCTCGCCGCGGTGGACGCCGCCGTTGCCGGAACGCCTCTGCGATGGGTGGCCGTGGAGTCCGCGGACGAGCTCGTCCGGCTCGCCGAGCTGCACCGGCTCCGCCGGGAGGCGGTCGGCCACGACGTCGACCTGCCGGTCCTGCTCCGCCTCAACCCCGACGTGCAGCCGGAGACCGCACCCGGCCTGGCGGTGGGCCTGGCAGCGAGCAAGTTCGGCCTCAGTGCCGAGGACCTCGTGGAGCTGGCCTCCTCGGGGCTGTGGCGCGGCGGACTGCGGCTCCACGGCATCCACGTCCACATGGGCTCGCTCTTGCGCGACGTCTCGGCGTGGGCCGTCGCGGGATGCCGGGCCGTCGCCCTGCTCGATCGCGTCCGCGAGGTGTACGCCGGATCGGGCACGCCCGACGTCGTCGACTTCGGGGGCGGGTTCCCGGCCCACGGGACCGACCCGGCCCCGGCCGACTTCGCGAGCGCCCTGTCCGCGGCGGTCGACGGCGCCGGGCTCGCGCTGCCGTCCACGGTCGCCATCGAGCCCGGTCGCGTCGTCGTGGGCGCCGCCGGCTGGCTGTTGGCGCGGGTCCTCCACACCCGGCAGCGCGGTGACGACCGCCAGGTGGTCCTCGACGTGGGCATGACGGAGCTGATCCGGCCCGCGCTGTACGGCGTACGCCACGAGGTCACCGCTCTGGGCGACCACGTCGGGGACGAAGGCGGCGAGGTCGTGGTGCAGGGTGCGGTCTGCGAGTCGACCGACACGTTCGGCGCGCACCTTCTTCCGCACCTGCAACGGGGCGACCTCGTCGTCCTGCACGAGGCGGGCGCCTACGGCGCGTCGTTCTCGTCCCGGTACAACGGCCGGCCGGCCGCACCTGAGGTGCTGCTGTGGCCGGACGGCTCGCTCTCCCTCGGGGAACGAACGCCACCGCCCTCCCCTCGGCGGCTGGCGGACCTCATCCGGACCATCGACGGTGATCGGTCCCGGTCAGAAAGGAGTCACCCATGACGAGGCCAATGCGAGGGTCCACCGGAGGTGGCCGTCGGCGCGCTCATCCAGGACGGAGGATGGCGGCTCTGGCGGTCGCGGGGCTGGCCGCCGCCGCCCTCATGACGGCTCAGTTCGCCGGGACCAGCGCCCAGGCGGCGGACTCGGGGACGACCACGCTGACCGTGCCCGCCGACACGCAGATGACGACGTTCAACCCGTTCCTGAGCTACTACGACGGCGAGCTCAACGTGATCGGGGCGATCTACCCCGCACTGACGATGCTCGACGACAAGGGCGAGCCGATCCCGTACCTCGCCGACTCCTGGACGACGTCGGCGGCCAAGCTCACGTGGACCTTCAAGATCCACCCGGGCCTGAAGTGGTCCGACGGCCAGCCGTTGACCGCGCAGGACGCGGCGTGGACCTTCAACCTGATCATGCACAACCAGACCGCGGCGACCTCGAACGGGTCGCTCGTGGAGAACTTCGCCTCCGTGTCGGCGCCCGACGACACCACCTTGGTCATCAAGACCAAGAAGCCGCAGGCCAACATGCTCTACCTGAGCGTCCCGGTCTCCGGCATCCCGATCGTCCCGGAGCACATCTGGAAGGACCACGTCGCGGGCCTGAAGAACTACCGCAACATGGACCTGCCGGTGGTCGGCTACGGCCCGTTCGTGCTGACCGGGTTCAAGACCAACCAGTTCGCCGAGCTCACCGCCAACCAGGACTTCTTCCTGGGAGCACCGCACTACGACAAGGTCGTCACCAACTACTACTCCAACAGCGACGCCGCCGCGGCCGCTCTGACCAGTGGTGAGCTCGACCAGATCGGCGGACTGACCCCGGCGCAGTACAAGGCGATGTCGAGCCGGTCGAACGTGATGACGTACCAGACGCAGTCCAACGGCTGGACGGCCATCGAGATCAACCCGGGAGCACGGACCCGCGGCGGCAAGCCGCTGGGCACCGGCAACCCGATCCTCAAGGACAGCCGGGTCCGCCAGGCGATCGCGCTGGGCATCAACCGCCCGGAGCTGGTGCAGAAGGTCCTCGGTGGCAACGGCATCGTCGGGGCGGGGTACCTGCCGCCCGGCTACCCGCAGTTCTTCTGGAAGCCGACCGCGTCGCAGGCCCAGGACTACGACCCGGCCCGCGCGAAGCAGGTGCTCGACCAGGCCGGCTACAAGATGGGGTCGAACGGCGTCCGGGTGGCCCCGGACGGCAAGCCGTTGGAGTTCCGACTGGGCATCCACTCGGACGACGCGACCGACGCCTCGATCGCGCCGTACCTCAAGGAGTGGATGAGCGACATCGGCATCAAGCTCGACGTGAACGCGATGAGCTTCGACCAGCTGAACAACAACCTGGCGAAGGGTGACTGGGACATCCTCATGGACGGGTGGAGCACGGGTCCGGACCCGACGTACCTGCTCTCCATCCAGACGTGTGGCACCTTGCCGGACGAGAACGGCGAGAACGGCAACACCGACGCCTTCTTCTGCAACAAGCAGTACGACAGGCTGTACCAGCAGCAGCAGACCCAGTTCGACCCGAAGGAGCGGGCGGCCACGATCGACCAGATGCAGAGCATCCTGTACGCCGGGAACGCGGACGTGATCCTGTTCTACAAGAACGGGCTCAGCGCGCTGCGCACCGACCAGGTGCAGAACTACCTGCAGGGCGAGAAGCAGGCCGACGGGTTCTACCCGCTGCAGCACGGCTTCACCAGCTGGTGGAAGGCCGAGCCCGTGGCCGGTGCGGCGACGGCCTCGGAGAAGGCCAGCGAGCAGAGCTCCAACGCGTTCAAGTGGATCGGGCTGGCTGTCCTCGTCGTCCTGGTGGTCGGCGCCGCCGTCTTCCTGCTCCGGCGGCGCACGGCGGCCGAGCGCGAGTGAGCCGCCGGTGACTGTCGGCGTCAAGCTGGAAGCACCGACCGTCTCGGGCCCCGCAGAGGGGTCCGAGCGGTCGGACTTCTGGCCCTACCTGGCTCGCAAGGTCGGAGCCGCCCTCGTCAGCTTCTTCATGCTGCTCGTCGTCGGCTTCGTCATCTTCAGCCTGATGCCGGCGGACCCGGTCTCGGCACTCACCCGCGGCCGGCCCACGTCGGAGGCCCAGATGACGCACCTGCGTCATGAGCTCGGGCTGGACCAACCGCTCTGGGAGCGGTTCCTGACCTTCGTCGGACACACCGTGACCGGCAACCTCGGCTACTCCTACGAGTACCACCAGCCGGTCTCGACCCTGATCGCCGACCGGCTCTGGCCGACGTTGCTGCTGATGGGCACCTCGACGCTGATCTCGATCTGGCTCGGCATGTGGCTGGGCATCCGGGCCGGCTGGCGAGCGGGCAGCACCCTGGACCGCAGCGCGAGCGCCGTCTCGCTGGCCCTGTGGTCGGTCCCGACGTTCTGGCTGGGCCTGATCCTGCTGGTGGTCTTCGGCAGCGGCACCGTCGCCGGGATACCGGCGATCTTCCCGGCCGGCGGCATGGAGACGCACGGCACCGCAGGCGGGCTGAACCCCCAGCACATCCTGGATGTCGGCTGGCACCTCGTGCTGCCCTGCCTCACGCTGGTGGCGGTGATCTTCGCGCAGTACGTGACGATCATGCGCTCGTCGATCATCGACGAGCGCGGAAACCCGTACCTGATGACGGCGCGTGCCAAGGGCCTGCGTGACGAGGTCGTACGCCGCCGCCACGCCGTCCCCAACGCGCTGCTCCCGACCGTCACGGTGATCTTCCTGCAGATCGGGGCGATGATCGGCGGCGCGATCACGGTCGAGGTGGTCTACTCCTGGCCGGGCCTCGGCTACCTCACGTTCACGGCGCTGCGGATCCCCGACCTGCAGCTGCTCGAGGGGACGTTCATCATCTTCAGCGCGGCGGTGATCGTCTGCAACCTGATCGCGGACCTCCTCTACCGCGCCCTCGACCCGCGGGTGAGACGACAGTGACCACGACCCCCACGCCCCCGCCCGACCTCCGCGCCGCGGACGGTGTCCCGATCGAGGAGAAGGCGCCGTCGCGCTGGGTGCCCGTAGGCCGGTTCACGATGTCGGTCCTCCGGATGCCCAGCGGGTTCGTCGGCGTCCTGGTGCTCGTCATGTTCATCGGGCTGGCCGTGCTGGCCCCGCTGTTCATCCATCCGTCCGACCTCTCCGTCACCCAGGCGAGCGGACCCCTCCTGGCTCCGCCGCAGAAGGGGTACCCCCTCGGCACCGACCAGGCCGGCCGGTCGGTCCTCGACCTGGTGATCTGGGGCTCGCGTACGTCGCTGGCCATCGGCATCCTGGCCACGTTCGGCACGATGCTGCTCGGCGCCGGGATCGGCCTGGTCGCCGGCCACTACGAGGGTCGCCCCGGCCGGTTCCTGATGCACGTCACCGACTGGTTCATCGCCCTGCCGAGCCTGCCGCTCGCGATCGCGCTGGCCGCCGTCATCGGCCAGGGCGCGACGTCGATCACGATCGCCATCGTGGTCACCTCGTGGACCGCCACGGCGCGGCTCGTGCGCGCCCAGACGCTCGCCGTCGAGGCGCGGCCGTTCGTTGAGCGCGCCCGCGCGCTCGGTGCCACCGACAACCAGCTGATCATGCGGCAGATCCTGCCCAACGTGATGCCGCTGATCCTGGTCAGCAGCACGCTGACCGTCGCCGGCGCGATCCTGGCCGAGGCGACCTTGACCTTCCTCGGCCTGGGCGACCCGACCTCGGTCTCGTGGGGCTCGATGCTCAACAACGCCTTCATGCAGGGAGCCGTGACCGCGGGCGCCTGGTGGTACCTGATCCCGCCGGGCGTGGCGATCCTGGTCATCGTGCTCGGGTTCACCCTCGTGGGCCGGGCGGTCGAGCACGTCCTCAACGCCCGGGTGCAGGCGCGATGACCCTTCCGATGGCGGCGACCGAACGCCGTACCCGCACCGAGCCGCTGCTCGACGTCCGCGACCTGACGGTCACCTACCGCTCCGGCAAGGACCCGGTGTACGCCGCACGCGGCGTCGACATCTCGCTGGCGGCCGGGGAGACGCTGGGGATGGCCGGTGAGTCGGGGTCGGGCAAGACGACGGTGGCGATGAGCCTGCTCCGCCTTCTCCCCGCCGAGACCACGGTCACCGGGGAGATCCGCTTCCGCGGCGAGGATCTGCTCGAGGCCAACTGGGGGCGGATGCGGGCGGTCCGCTGGGCCGAGGCGTCGGTCGTCTTCCAGGGTGCGATGAGCGCGCTCAACCCGGTGCAGACCGTCGGCGACCAGATCGTGGAGCCGATCCTGCTGCACGAGAAGGTGGGGGAGAAGGCCGCCACGGCACGGGCGCGCGACCTGCTCGACAGCGTGGGTGTCCCGTCGCGACGTGTCACCAGCTACCCCCACGAGCTCTCCGGCGGACAGCGTCAGCGCGTGATGATGGCGATGGCGCTGGCCTGCGACCCCGACCTGGTCATCGCCGACGAGCCGACCACGGCCCTCGACGTCATCGTGCAGGCGCAGATCCTGAGCCTGCTCACCGAGCTGGTGCGGGAGCGTGGGATCTCGCTGATCATGATCAGCCACGACCTGTCCGTGCTCGCCTCGACCTGCGACCGGATCGCGGTGATGTACGCCGGACGGCTGGTCGAGACGGGCCCGTCGTACGACGTCATCGGTGCGCCGCTCCATCCCTACTCGCGGGCCCTCGCCGGCGCCTTCCCCACGCTGGGCGACCCGACCTCGCGGCTGGCGCCCGGCGGTCTCGCCGGCGACCCGCCCGACCTCCGTGAGCAGATCGACGGCTGCCCCTTCGCGCCGCGCTGTCCCGAGGTCGAGGACCGGTGCCGTAGCGGCAGGATCCCCCTGGTCGCGCAAGGGGACCGGGCCGCCGCGTGCGTCCACGTCACCGGCTACGAGCAGGCGGTGGGACATGGCTGAGCCGACCCCCGGCACATGGTCCGACGTCCCGGTCCTCGAGGCGCGCGACCTGGCCGTGACGTTCCCCGCCCGGCGCGGCCAGGGAGCCGCTCGGGCCGTCGACGGGGTGAACCTGGCCCTGGGCCGCGGTGAGGTGCTCGCCCTGATCGGCGAGTCGGGCTGCGGCAAGTCGACGTTGGCGCGGGCGCTGGTGGGCCTGGTCGAGCCGGACCGGGGCGAGATCCGGTACGACGGCGAGCCGCTGCGACGTTCGCGAGCCGGAATGCGGGCGTTCCGACGCCACGTGCAGCTGGTGCTCCAGGACCCGGCGGGAGCCCTCAACCCGCGGCACACGGTCTACGACTCCGTCGCCGAGGGGATCCGGCTGCACCACCTCGACGCGCACGACCCCGAGGGCCGGAGCGAGGCGGAGCTGGTCTCCGTGGCGATGTCGTCGGCCGGCCTCCGGCCGCCGGAGCGGCTGTTCCTCCGCTACCCCCACGAGCTCTCGGGCGGTCAGCGGCAGCGGGTGCTCATCGCCGGGGCGCTGGCGATGGCGCCGAGCCTGCTGGTGGCCGACGAGCCGGTCTCCTCCCTGGACGCCTCGATCCGCGGCGAGATCCTCGCGCTGCTCCTCAACTTCCGCGAGACCCTCGGGCTGGGTGTCCTGGTGGTCACCCACGACCTCGGCCTCGCGTGGAACATCGCCGACCGGATCGCGGTGATGTACCTCGGCCGAGTCGTCGAGGCCGGCCCCACCGAGGACGTGCTCCGCGACCCGCAGCACCCCTACACCCGCGCT
>DATBDF010000305.1:0-2191 GCA_036270075.1 Nocardioides sp. | reverse complement strand
CGAGGCGTTCCTGGCTGCGTGGCCGGGGATCCTCGCCCATGCAGCCGACGGACAGGGGGCCACCGCATGACCCGACACTTCCTCCGCGACGACGATCTCAGCCCAACCGAGCAGGACGAGGTGCTGAGCCTGGCCGCCTCGCTGAAGCAGGCGCCGTACGACTCCCGCAGCCTCGCGGGGCCCCGCACGGTCGCCACGATCTACGACAAGCCCACGCTGCGGACCCAGGCGTCGTTCGCGGCAGGGATCGCGGAGCTGGGCGGCAACCCGATGCTGGTCGACGGCGCACTGGCCGGCATCGGGAAACGCGAGTCGGTGGCGGACGTCGCTCGGGTGCTCGGACGCCAGGCCTCCGCCATCGTGTGGCGGACCTACGCGCAGACCGCGCTCGAGGAGATGGCGGAGCACGCCGGTGTCCCGGTGATCAACGCGCTCACCGACGAGTTCCACCCGTGCCAGCTGCTCGCCGACCTGCTCACGATCCGGGAGCGCAAGGGCGAGCTCGCCGGACGGACGGTCGCCTTCGTCGGCGACGGTGCCTGCAACATGGGCAACTCCTGGCTGCTCGCCGGTGCAACGGCCGGCTTGCACGTGCGGATCGCTGCGCCGGAGGGCCATCAGCCCGAGGCCCAGTACGTCGAGCGAGCACGTGAGATCGGGGCGCGGACCGGTGCGACCGCCGAGGTCATGACCGACCCCAAGACCGCCGTCGCGGGCGTGGACGTCGTCGTCACCGACACCTGGGTCTCGATGGGCAGGGAGGAGGAGGCCGCCGACCGGCTCGCGGCGTTCTCGGACTACACCGTCACCGCCGACCTGGTGAGCCTCGCGTCGCCGGACGCGATCGTGATGCACTGCCTGCCGGCGTACCGGGGCAAGGAGATCGACTCCGACGTCCTCGACGGCCCGCAGAGCGTGGTCTGGGACGAGGCGGAGAACCGCCGGCACGCGCAGAAGGCGATCATCACCTGGTTGATGCGTGAGGCAGCGCACCTCGAGGAGGTGCCGCTGTGACGCAGGCAGCCCGTCGCCCGACCACCAAGAACTCCCGCCACCAGCTGATCGTCGACCTCCTGTCCGCCCATGAGGTGCGCTCGCAGCCCGAGCTGCTCGAGCTGCTCGTCGCGCGCGGCGTGCAGGTGACCCAGGCGACGCTCTCGCGCGACCTCGTCGAGCTGGACGCCGTCCGGGTGCGGACCCAGTCCGGCGCCCTGGTCTACGCCGTACCGGCCGAGGGTGGAGACCGTCGCCCGGCCGCGCCCGGGGAGACCGCCGCGGCCGGGCACCGGCTCAGCCGCCTCCTCGCCGAGCTCCTGGTCAGCGCCGACGCCAGCGCCAACCTCGTCGTCCTGCGCACCCCACCGGGGGCCGCCCAGTTCCTGGCCTCGGCCATGGACAAGGTCGAGTACACCGACGTGCTCGGCACGATCGCCGGCGACGACACCGTGCTGGTCATGAGCCGTGATCCCGAGGGCGGCGAGGAGATCGTCCGACGACTCCTGGCGCTGGCTCAGCAGCCGGCGCCCTGACCCCACCACCCTTCTCCCGACGACGAAAGATCCCCTGTGAGCAAGGTCCTCACCTCCCTGCCCGTCGGCCAGCGCGTCGGCATCGCGTTCTCCGGTGGCCTCGACACCTCCGTCGCGGTCGCCTGGATGCGTGCCAAGGGCGCGATCCCCTGCACCTACACCGCCGACATCGGGCAGTACGACGAACCCGACATCGGCGGCGTACCCGGCCGCGCGCACGCGTACGGCGCGGAGCTCGCGCGTGCCCTCGACTGCAAGGGCCAGCTCGTGGAGGAGGGCCTCGCGGCCCTGGCCTGCGGCGCCTTCCACGTGCGCTCGGGCGGCCGCGCGTACTTCAACACCACGCCGCTCGGCCGTGCCGTGACGGGCACCATGCTCGTACGCGCCATGCACGAGGACGGCGTCGACATCTGGGGTGACGGGTCGACCTTCAAGGGCAACGACATCGAGCGGTTCTACCGCTACGGCCTCCTGGCCAACCCCGACCTGCGCATCTACAAGCCCTGGCTCGACTCCGCGTTCGTCAGCGAGCTCGGCGGCCGCCACGAGATGAGCCAGTGGCTGACGGCGCACCAGCTGCCCTACCGAGACAGCGCCGAGAAGGCGTACTCGACCGACGCCAACATCTGGGGCGCCACCCACGAGGCGAAGACGCTGGAGCA
>DATBDF010000304.1:0-5095 GCA_036270075.1 Nocardioides sp. | reverse complement strand
AGCGGTGGAGGAGGTCGTCCACGTGTCCGCTGGTGACCTCGCGGCTCGTCTCCCAGCCCGTGACGACGCAAACGAACCGGTCGGCGTCGAGCAGCCGGAGCTCCATGTCGGTCACGGCGCGGACGGTCGCCGTCCGCGGGACCCGGCGCAGGAGCGCGATCTCACCGACCAGCTCGCCGCGGCCGACCGTCGCGATCGGGCGGCCGTCGCCGAGGACCTCGGCGCTGCCCTGCTCGATCACGAAGCATCCGTCGGCCTGGTCGCCCTGCTGGTAGAGCAGCTCACCCGCCGACGCATGGCGCGGCCGGAGCCCGGCCGCGAGCTGCTCGAGCGCCGGGAGGGGCAGGGGGTCGAAGACCGTCACCGTCCGCAACAGGTCGAGGTCCTCGTCGCGGGCGATCATCGACTCGTCGAGCCGTCGCAACGGGAACCAGCAGATCAGGACGAGCGCTGGTCCGATGGCACCGATCAGCGCGAGTGCCTCACGCAGGCTGGTCGAGGTGGCCAGCCAGGCCGCGGCGACCGAGCCCGCGCCGACGCAGATGGCTCCGACGCTCTCCAGGAGACCGAACACCCGGGCGAGCACCCGCTCCGGCGCGAGGCGCGCGACGAGGGTGAACACGCCGACGTCCACCAAGGCGTTCCCCACGCCGATCAGGGCGAACAGCACGAGCGCGGTCGGCTCACGGGGCGCCGTGGCCAGGAGGACGAGCGGGAGTCCCCACGTGGCGACCCCGGCGCCGAACCACGACGCCAAGCGGCGGTTCCCGACGTACATCAGCGCGAACATCGAGCCCAGGACGGCGCCGGCGCCGACCGCCGCGGTCAGCGTCCCGACCCCCGGCTGGCCGATGTCGAGGAGGTCCACGGCCACGAGGACGCTGAAGACCGACAACGCGCCGCGCGTGAACGTCTGGGCCGCCAGCAGCAGGAAGAGCAGGCGGAGCCGCGAGCTCGCGGCCAGCACCTCGGCGCCGCGCAGGAGTCCGCGCAGCACCGAGCCGTGGCTGACCTGGCTGCCGGGCTCCTCCACGGTCAGGCCGTAAGTGACCGCGGCCGAGAGCCCGGACAGGACGGCCACCGCCGCGAAGCCGGACGACACGGTGGAGACCGCGAGCAGCGCGGCCGCGATCGCCGGACCGACCAAGGTCGAGATCGAGTCGAGCAGTCCGCGTACGACGTTCGCCGAGGCCAGCTCCGACGGTGTGTGGCACAGCAGCGGGAGCAGGGCGGAGTTGACCGGGCGGTACAGGATCGCCGCCGCCGTCGAGGCGATCGCCAGGGCGTACACGGCGACCGCCGGGCCGTCGGAGGCGACCAGGACCGCGATGCCGGCCGCGGTGGCACTGCGCGCGACCGAGACCAGCGTGAGCACCAGGTCGCGCCGCCAGCGGTCCGCGAGGGCGGACGCGAACGGCGCGAGGACGGCGGAGGGCAGCATCCGCAGGAGCGAGACCAGCCCGACCGCCTTGGCGCCGCCCTGGTCGAAGGCGTACACCGAGAGCACGACGGTGAAGGTCCACTCGGCCGTGCAGGCGCCGGCGAAGCCGAGCTGGATGCGGCGGACCGCGGGGTTCTTCGCACTGGCGGCGAACGACCGGGTGGCGGCCTGAAGACGCCGCCGCGAGACCACCCCCGTCACCCCCGCACCGTAGCCCGCGCCACGGGCTGACGGAACATCTCCGGAAGCGTCCGCACGGCCCGCGGAGTCCCCCGATACTGGGTCCGTGTGGGTGAACGTCGCCGTGTGGGAGGTGCAGACCGGTGAGGTCGAGCAGCTCGCGGTGGGTGACCGGGTCGAGTGGCTCGGGGTGCGCGCGACCTTCTGGGACCTCGAGCCAAGCGAGGCTGACGAAGGGATCCACGCGCTCCCGGGAAGGACGCCGGCCGGTGACGAGTCGCCGTACTACCGGGTCGTGGGCACGGTCGACTGGATCCGCGAACCGCACAGCCTCGTGGTGAGGGTCGGGTCGATCTCCCTCCTCGCCGAGCCGCGGCCGGTGGGCCTCGCGACCACGGTCGAGCCGGACGGCCTGCCCCCGGAGGCGCTGGTGCCCGAGGTCCGGCTCCCCGAGGTGGGTGAGCGGGTTGCCCTGGTCGCGACCCTGTCCTCCTTGCTGCCGTACGAGCCCGAGGCCTACGGCTACCCGGACGTCAGCCGCGACTGGGTGGTGGAGGGTCTGCGCGTCGAGCACCGCGAGACGGTGCCGTCACCGGCGTACCCGGGAGGCAGTGAGCCGGGGCGCGTCCTCCGGGTCGTCGAGATCCCGCGCATGCTGCGCTGGGCGGACGCTCCGCGGAAGGGCTACGCCACCTATCTGCTCGATCTGGTGCCGGACCCCTGACGTCGTCGGTCAAGCGGTCTACAGTTCGGGCCATGCGGGAGCGCCCCGCGCTGTTTCTCGGGCTGCTCGCGGATCAACCGGAACTCATCGCCGAGGTCGGCGTCCTGCGCTGGCGCGCGGCCGGATCCGTGGGGACACCGGGGCCGTGGATCGAGTCGACGGCCCGGGACACCGGGCGCGACGGTCTGCCGCTGACCCTGGTGGCGATGGATCTCGAGGGGCATGCCATCGGCGCGGTCACGCTCGGTCCGCGGGACGACGCAGCCGGCGTCCGCTGCGATGAGCGTGCCCCGTGGGTGATCCGGATGGTGGTGCGGCAGGGCGAGCGGTTGTGCGGCGTGGGGCGGCTGATGATGCTCGCCCTCGAGGACCTCGCTCGCGAGTACGGCCATGGCCGGCTGTGGGTGGCAGCCGGCGACGACTGCGCGGACTTCTACCGCCATTGCGGGTGGGTGGACGACTCGGACTCCGAGGACCACCCCGCCGGCGGGTCTCGGGTGCTCTCCAAGGAGCTCACGGTCGTAGCGTGACGGCGTGCCAGCCGGCCCCACGACCATCGCACTCCTCGCGGACCACTCTGATCTCACCGAGCAGGTCGGTGTCCTGCGATGGACCGAGTGGGGGTACGGCGACCCCTCGCCCGCGGAATGGATCGCGGTGTCCGAGCGCGAGGCGGGCCGCGACGAGCTACCGGTGACCCTGGTCGCGATCGACGACGGCGGATCGGTGGTCGGGGTCGTCGGTCTCGACGTGGCCGACGACGCACTGACCGATGAGGAGCGCGCCGCCCGTGCGCCGTGGCTCGTCGGTCTCGTCGTGCGTCGCGACAGCCGACGACGCGGAGTCGCGCGGACGCTCGTGGATGCGCTCGAGGATGTCGTGCGCGAGCACCGCCACGACCGGATGTGGGTCGTCACCGGAGGTGATGCGGTCGACTTCTACCGCGCCTGCGGCTGGACCGACGTCGAGCACCTGGTGACGTCGAGAGAGCAGCTGCCGAGCACGGTCCTCGTGCGCGTCCTGCCGGACTGATGCCACGGCCCCGGCGCCGGCGCCGTGACTCGCTGTCCTCGCGCCGTACCAGCCGACACATTTCTGCTCACATACCGGCTAGTCGAGGCGCGGCCGGTATCGGATCCAATGCCTTGTCACGCCCGGTTTGGGTGGTGGCTGGAACTGTGGTCGGTGGTCTTCTGGGTCGATGCGGACCTTCCACGGTGAATGGTGAAGGACGCGGTGGTGGTGTCCGCACAACATCACGAGGTTCGAGAGCTTGGTCTCCCCGCCGGATATCCAGTGCGTGATGTGGTGGGCGTGGCACATCAACGGGGGTCGGTCGCACCCGGGGAAGGCGCAGTGCCGGTCGCGGAGGACCAGAGCTGCCCAGATGGCGAGGGTGACGTGTCGCCGGACGCGACCCACGTCCAGCGGCTCGCCGACCGTGCCGAGGACGGCAGGGATGATCTCGGCGTCACACGCCAGTCGCCGCATCGTCGAGACCGAGAGCTCACCGCTGGCCGCGTCCGCGAGCCCGGTCCGCAACGCGTCGAGCGAGACGGTGACCATGAGCCGGGCGGGCGCGCCGTGGGACTCAGGTAGGACGTCGGTGTCGAGTGCGTGCTGGGCCGTGCGGACGAGAGCGTCCCACATCCGGGCGCTCGCCTCCCGCGGGTCGTGGACGAGCTGTCCGTCGCGGTCGTCGACCGCCGGTGCGGGTGCCGCGAGTGGAAGCAGGGCGGCTTTGATCAGGGCGCCGTCCTCCGCGGACCCGCGGCCCCTGACTCGTACGCCGCCGGCGCCGTCAGACGTGATCGAGAAGAACCTCGTGAGGTGGGAGGCGCGTTCCTGGCGGTCGAGCTGCTTCTCGAGCATGCGGTCCTCGGCGTCCGGGTCGACGACGTGGACGAGGTGGCGTCCGGTGCGGGCGAGGTCGGTGGCGTCGAAGTCACCGGCATGCTCCAACAACGTCGCCTCACCGCGAACCCGGACCGCCGTGCCCGACGGGAGGGCGTCGACAGACCTCACGATGACGTCAGCCTGCTCGGGTGAGACCCGACCCGCGGCCAGGGCCTCACGGGTGGCTGCGAGTGATCCCATCAGGGCGTGGGCCCGAGCGACGATCCGGCGACCTTCGCCTTTGCGGAGTCCGCCCAGGTGCGTCAGCCAGTCACCGGTCGATCCGTAGTGCAGCCTTTTCTTGCCCAGGTCGCGGTGGTCGGCCTCACTGACGGCGCCGGCCTGGACCGCGGCGAGGGCGGACCGGGCCTGCTCGACCAGCTCGACGGCTGCGACGAGGTCGTCGTCGGACTGGTGGGTCCACCACGTCGCATGCAGCTCGCGGACCGCCTCGACCACGTCGCCCAGCACGCTGACGGGGCTGGGTGAGGAGGGGAGGTCCGAGATCGACATAGGTCAATGAAATCAGGGACCACCGACACTCCGACCGTTTATCCACAGGATATCGAAGGGCATTTCCTGAAAAGAGCATGAGGGTTTACGAGAAACGCTTTCCACAAGCGACCGGAGGGTGGCAACGGCGGCCGGGAACCAGCAAACCTCTCCCTCTCCAGCCAAAATCGCAACCACCTAGAACGCGCACGGCCAAGGGGTGGTTTCGAGACGGTCGCAGAGCGACCTCCTCAACCACCGGAAGTCCCCGCCCGGGGCAGGGGTGGTGGGTTTCGAGACGGTCGCAGAGCGACCTCCTCAACCACCGGAAGTCCCCGCCCGGGGCAGGGGGGTGGTGGGTT
>DATBDF010000303.1:0-8195 GCA_036270075.1 Nocardioides sp. | reverse complement strand
GCGTAGCGAGCGGTGTCGAGACCCGGGTGCCCTCGGCCGGCTCGACCACCGAAGGTCCGGCGAGGCCGGAGGGTCTCGACTTCCGAGGGTTCGGTGGTCGAGCCCGCGAGCGTAGCGAGCGGTGTTGAGACCCGGGTGCCTCAGCCCAGGGCTGACCGGCCGGCCTCGAGCCGGGCCACCGGGACCCGGAACGGCGAGCAGGAGACGTAGTCGAGCCCCGTGGCGTCGAAGAAGTGGATCGATGCCGGGTCGCCGCCGTGCTCGCCGCAGACCCCGAGGTGCAGGTCCTTGTTGGCCTGCCGTCCGAGACGTGCGGCGTGCCGGACCAGGCGGCCCACGCCGTCGACGTCCAGGGACTCGAAGGGGCTCACCTGGAAGATCCCGTGCTCGAGGTACCTGCTGAAGAACGACGACTCGACGTCGTCCCGCGAGAAGCCCCAGGTCATCTGGGTGAGGTCGTTGGTGCCGAAGGAGAAGAACTCCGCTGACTTCGCGATCTCGTTCGCGGTGACCGCCGCGCGTGGGAGCTCGATCATCGTGCCGACCTTGTGCGGCACCGTGATGCCGCGCTCCTGCTCCACCGAGGTAGCGACCTCGGCGACCTGACCCCTCACCAGGTCGAGCTCGGTCACCGACGCCACGAGCGGGATCATGATCTCCGGCCGTGGGTCGCCGCCCGCGCCGATCCGCTCGGCTGCCGCCTCGAGCACCGCGCGTACCTGCATCTTGAAGAGTCCGGGGATCACGATGCCCAGGCGGACGCCGCGCAGCCCGAGCATCGGGTTCTGCTCGTGCAGGCGCTTGACCGCCTCGAGCAGCTTCTGGTCGTGGTCGTCGAGGTGCTCCTGGTCCTCCTCCAGGGCCACCTTCACCGACAGCTCGGTGAAGTCGGGGAGGAACTCGTGGAGCGGCGGGTCGATCAGCCGGATCGTCACCGGCAGGCCGTCCATCGCCTCGAGGATGCCGCGGAAGTCGTCGCGCTGCAGCGGGAGCAGCGCGGCCAGCGCGTCCTCCTGCCCGGGCACGTCCTCGGCGACGATCAGGTTCTCGACCAGCTGGCGTCGCTCGCCCAGGAACATGTGCTCGGTGCGGCACAGCCCGATGCCCTCGGCTCCGAACCGCCGGGCGCGAGCGGCGTCCTCGGGGGTGTCGGCGTTCGCGCGGACCCGGAGCCGGCGTACCCCGTCGGCGTGGTTCATCACCCGGTCGACGGCGGTCACCAGGTCGCTGTCGACGTCGTCGCCCTCGAGGTAGCGCATGACCACGGAGTCGGTCACCGGTACGGCGCCCAGGAAGACCTCGCCCGTCGTTCCGTCGATGGAGATCACGTCACCCTCGTGGATCGGGTCACCGCCGCGCACCTTGGCCCGCTTCTTCTTCGCGCTGACGTCCAGGGCCTCGGCGCCGCACACGCAGGTACGGCCCATGCCCCGCGCCACCACCGCTGCGTGGGACGTCTTGCCTCCGCGACTGGTGAGGATGCCGCGCGCCGCGACCATCCCGCGCAGGTCGTCGGGGTTGGTCTCCTTGCGGACCAGGATCACGTCCTCCCCGCGCTCGGCCCACTCGACCGCGGTGTCGGAGTCGAACACGGCCTTGCCCACGGCGGCGCCGGGGGAGGCGTTCATGCCCGTGGCCAGCAGGGTGCGCTCGGCCTTCTCGTCGAACCGGGGGAACATCAGCTGCGCGAGCTGGGCGCCGGTCACCCGGCGCAGCGACTCGTCGGTGTCGATCAGCCCCTCGTCGGTCATGTGGCGTCCGATCCGGAACGCGGCCTCGGGGGTGCGCTTGCCCACCCGGGTCTGGAGCATCCAAAGCTTGCCGCGCTCGACGGTGAACTCGATGTCGCACATGTCGCGGTAGTGCTTCTCGAGCTTGGCCATGATTGCGAGCAGGTCGTCGTGGGACCGCTTGTCGATGTGCGCCATGTCCGCCAGCGACACCGTGTTGCGGATGCCGGCGACGACGTCCTCCCCCTGCGCGTTCTGGAGGTAGTCGCCGTACACGCCCTGGTTGCCCGACGCCGGGTCGCGGGTGAAGGCCACGCCGGAGCCGGAGTCCTCGCCGCGGTTGCCGAAGACCATCGCCTGGACGTTCACCGCCGTCCCCATGTCGTCGGCGATGCGCTCCTGACGGCGGTACAGGGCGGCGCGCTCGGTGTTCCACGAGTCGAACACGGCGCGCATCGCCAGCTCCAGCTGTTCGCGGGGGTCCTGGGGGAAGTCGCGTCCGGCGTGCTCCTGGATGGCGTCCTTGAACGTGTCGACGAGACCGCGCAGGTCGTCGACGCCGAGGTCGGTGTCGGACTCGGTCCCGCGGTCCTTCTTGAGGCGGTCGAGCGCCCGGGAGAACACCTCGGAGTCGATGCCCAGCACCGTGGCGCCGAACATCTGCAGCAGCCGGCGATAGGAGTCCATCGCGAAGCGCTCGTTGCTGCTCTGCTGGGCCAAGCCGCGCACCGACTCGTCGTTGAGACCGACGTTGAGGACCGTCTCCATCATCCCCGGCATGGAGACCGCGGCACCGGACCGGACGCTGACCAGCAGGGGGTCTCCCGGCTCTCCGAGGCGACGACCCATCTCCTTCTCGAGGTCGGTGAGGTGGGTGTCGATCTCGTCGGCCAACCCCTCGGGGAGGTCGCCGGCCGTGAGGTAGGCGCGGCACGCCTCGGTCGAGATCGTGAACCCGGGTGGCACCGGGAGGCCGAGGTTGGTCATCTCGGCGAGGTTCGCGCCCTTGCCCCCGAGGAGGTCCTTCTGGTCCTTGTCGCCTTCGGTGAAGTCGTAGACGTAGGTCATGCGCCGATCCTTCCCTGTCGCCCGGGCCATTGCCATCACCTGGGTTGAGGGCTGGGTCGAGGGCTGGGTCGGCGGGTCAGGCGACGCCGCCGCTCTCGACGTACGCCGGGCCGCTGCCCGAGGCCACGTTGGCCAGGGCCGACGCGATCCGTCGGGCGGTGAAGTCGGCGCAGCGCTCGCGCACCTGCTCGAGCGTGGCGAACTCCGCGTCGCGGATCTCGCGCGGCTGCTTACGGATGCGGTCCGTGATGCCGGGGTCGTGGACGCCTCCGTCGAAGACCAGGCAGATCGCGTCGTCCCAACCACCCCATGGCGGCAGCCAGTCGGTGAGCAGCAGGCGGCCCGCGTCGATGTCGAGGGCCAGCTCCTCCTGCACCTCGCGGCCGGCCGCCAGCTGCGGCGACTCGCCGACCTCGACGACACCGCCCGGCAGGTCCCAGTCACGCTTGTAGGTGAGATGACAGATCAGGACCCGCCCCTCGTGGTCGCGGATCAGGACCTGGCTGATCGCGCGCTTGCGGGGGAGGAAGGAGTTCAGCAGGGCCCGGAAACCCTCGGGCTCGCTGATCGGCGGGTCGCTGACCAGTCGCGCGTAGATCACCATGCCGACGGCGTCGGGACGGTCGGTCATCCCGGGCTCGAGGCGTTGGAGCCCCTCGCGGTGCAGGCCCGACCGGGTGGCGACGCGTTGTGAGGCCTTGTTGCGTGGGTCGACCTCCGCCTGCACCCGGCGGACGCCGAGATGGTCGAACGCGTGCTGGACCAGGAGCCGGGTCGCGCGGGTCGCATATCCGTGACCGCGGTGCCCGGAGTAGATGGTCCACGAGAGCGAGGCGGTCTCGCCCCGGGGACGGGCCTCGACCACACCGACGGTCGTGCCCTCGCTGAGAACGGCGAACGTGAGGCGGGTGCCTGCTTCTCGTTCGCGTCGCCAGCGCTCCACCACCTCGGCCATGCCTTCGTGGGTCGAGGCGGCGGGTGCATCGAACCAGTACCGGATCTCGTCGTCGTCTCCCTGGACGTGGGCGTCGATGTCCCGCTCGTCGAAGGGCCGCAGCGTGACGACCCCGTCGGTGAGGATGGGCTGCTCCGGCAGGTCGCTCACCGGGTCACAGTAGCCGCGGGCGCTCGGGCTCCGGTCACGGGCAGCTGGGCGAGCGAACCGCCCTGTGGGCGATCGGCGGGTCCTGGGTCGTCAGTCGAGTCGCAGCCAGATGGTCGCGAGCGGAGGGAGCACGAGCGTGGCGTGGGCGGGTTGGCCGGTCTCGCCGCCGTCGTGCGCAGTGACCGCACCCAGGTTGCCGACGCCGGATCCGCTGTAGGTCGCGGCGTCGGTGTTCACGATCTCCCGCCACGTGCCGGCTTCGGGCAATCTCAGTCGGAAGTCGCTGTGGGGGACCGCCGCGAAGTTCGACACACAGACCACGGCCCGAGGACCGCCGGTCGACCCCTCGTCGCGGTTCGAGCCCGAGGAGACCCCGCGGCGGATGAACGAGAACACGTTGCGACCGGCGTCGTTGGCGTCGATCCACTCGAACGACTCGGGCTCGTTGTCGCGCGACCAGATGGCGGGGGACTCGACGTACGCCCGGTTGAGGTCCTTCATCAGCCGGTGCACGCCGAGGTGCTCGGGGTGGTCGAGGAGCCACCAGTCCAGCTCGCGGGACTCGGCCCACTCCGACTCCTGCCCGATCTCGCCGCCCATGAACAGCAGCTGCTTGCCGGGGTGAGCCCACATGAAGGCCAGGTAGGCCCGCAGGTTCGCCAGCTGCTGCCAGCGGTCACCGGGCATCTTGCGGAGCAGAGACCCCTTGCCGTGCACGACCTCGTCGTGCGACAGGGGGAGCACGAAGTTCTCGCTGAACGCGTAGGTCAGGCCGAAGCTCAGCTCGTTGTGGTGCCACGAGCGGTGGACCGGCTCGCGCTTGAGGTAGTCGATCGTGTCGTGCATCCACCCCATGTTCCACTTGAAGCCGAAGCCGAGCCCGTCACTGTCGGTCGTGCGCGTGACGCCGGGCCAGGACGTCGACTCCTCGGCGATCGTCGTGGCCCCGGGGACGCGCTTGTAGACCGTCGCGTTCATCTCCTGGAGGAACTGGACCGCCTCGAGGTTCTCGTTCCCGCCGTACTTGTTGGGCGTCCACTCGCCCTCCGGCCGGGCGTAGTCCAGGTAGAGCATCGAGGCGACGCCGTCGACGCGGAGGCCGTCAGCGTGGAACTCCTCGAGCCAGTAGAGCGCGTTCGCGTAGAGGAAGTTGCGGACCTCGCGGCGCCCGAAGTTGAAGATGTGCGAGCCCCACTCCTTGTGCCAGCCGCGCTGGGGGTTCGGGTCCTCGTACAAGGGTGTCCCGTCGAACCGCACGAGGGCCCAGGCATCGGTGGCGAAGTGACCGGGCACCCAGTCGAGGAGCACGCCGATGCCGTGCTGGTGGAACGCGTCGACCATGCGCCGGAAGCCGTCGGGGTCGCCGAACCGTGAGTCCGGCGCGAAGTACGACGTCACGTGGTAGCCCCACGACCCGCCGAACGGATGCTGCATCACCGGCATCAGCTCGACGTGGGTGAAGCCGAGGTCCGCGACGTACGGGACGAGCTCGTCGATCAGCTGGTCCCACGTGAGGACGTTCCCGTGCCGCTTCCGCCACGAGCCGAGGTGGACCTCGTAGATCGACATCGGCTCGGAGATCGGCTGCTTCTCGCCCCGGGAGCCCATCCACACGTCGTCACCCCACTCGTGGGACGACTCGAAGACGCGACTCGAGGTCGCGGGCGGCAGCTCGGCCCAGAACGCCATCGGGTCGGCCTTCTCACGCCACTCGCCGTCGGCGCCGAGGACGACGTACTTGTAGCCCGCGCCCGCCCCGACGCCCGGCATGAACAGCTCCCACACACCCGAGCTGCCGAGCTGACGCATCGGGTGCTCGCGGCCGTCCCAGCTGTTGAAGTCACCCTCGAGCCGCACGCCGCGCGCTCCCGGCGCCCAGACGGCGAACGACGTCCCCGTGACGTCGCCGGTCGAGGCGCGGTAGTGGTGGACGCGTGCCCCGAGGACGGTCCAGAGCAGCTCGTGGCGTCCCTCGTTGACCAGGTGGAGATCCACCTCGCCCAGCGTCGGCAGGAACCGGTAGGGGTCGTCGACGGTGATCGCACCCTGCCCGTAGTCCACCTCGACCCGGTAGTCCGGCACGTCCGCCTCGTCCGCTGGTGGCGAAGGTCGCTTCGCGCTGTCCGCCGCCACTCGAGCAGGTCGCTTCGCGCTGTCCGCCGGTGGTTGAGGAGGTCGCTCTGCGACCGTCTCGACACCACCAGTCGCCAGCACCCCCACCCACACACCGTCGTGCTCGTGCTCGAGCGGCACCGTGGTGCCGTCGGACGTCACCACGGTCACGGTGCGCGCCAGCGGCTTGTAGACCCGGAACGTGACCTCACCGCCCTCGGGGTGTGGCCCGAGGATGGCGTGCGGCTGGCCGAACTCGCCTCGGGTGAGCTGGTCGATCTGAGAGGTGGGGATCTGCTTCATCGCGTCCTTTCCGAGGCAGGCAGGGGCTGACCCAGCGCCGCCATCGGGATCGAGAGCCAGCTCGGCCGGTTGCGCGCTTCGTAGATGCACTCGTAGACGGCCTTGTCCGCGACGTACGCCGCCAGCAGCGTCTGCTCGTCACCGGACAGGTCGCGACCGGCGTAGGCGTCGAGGAACGCCGCCTGGTTGCGCGCCGACCACTCGGCGGCCCGAAACGCGCGCTGCCCCGCGCCATCGTCGCCGGTCGCGGTCGCGGTCATCGCGGCGACGCGCGGGGCGTAGTCGAAGGACCGCAGCATCCCGGCGACGTCGCGCCACGGGGAGTCCGGGAGCACCCGCTCGGCGAGCGGCTTGGCCGGCTCGCCCTCGAAGTCCACGATCTTCCAGCCCTTGGCCGTGCGCAGCGTCTGCCCCAGGTGGAGGTCGCCGTGGACCCGCTGGATCGGCCCGTGCTCGATCGCGCCGACCACGGTGAACAGCTCCCGCAGCGCGGGCGCGTGCTCGGCCAGCTCGGGAACGACGTCCAGGGCCGCCTCGAGCCGCTCGGTCATGGCCTTCGCCAGCTCGGCATGGTCGGGTGCGCTCCGCTCAGCGGTCGGGAAGTGCTCCGCCAGGAGTGTGTGCACCTCCCGCACCGCCTCTCCGAGGCGCTGCGACTCGGCGGCGAAGTCCCCGCCCACCTCGTCGGCGTAGAGGTCGGCCTCGGCGAACAGGTTGCGCACGGAGTTCAGCGCCAGCTCCCACCCGTCACTCGCGGTCCGCAGGAACTGCTGGAGCATCCCCAGCTGCAGCTTCTCCGCACCAGGCGGTTGAGGAGGTCGCCCTTCGACGTACTCCGGTGGTTGAGGAGGTCGCCCTTCGACGTACTCCGGTGGTTGAGGAGGTCGCTCTGCGACCGTCTCGAAACCACTGAACGCATCGCACTCGATCCACCCCATCAACGCCGCGACGTTGTCCGACCCGGCCAGGGTCAGCTGCTCGTGGATCTCGATGTCGGGGTTGATGCCCGGCGTCACCCGCCGGAACAGCTTGAGCAGCGCCTGCTCGCCGAACGCCACCGACGAGTTCGACTGCTCACCGGTGAACGGCGTCGACATCGAGGCGGGGTCCAGCTCCTCACCCGCCGTGCGGTGGAACTCCAGGGCGCCTTCGGGCGGGGAGGCGAAAGCACGCAGGTACGTCGCCATGGCCTCCCGGTCGTGGACGGCGTCGTAGGCGTGGACCCAGCCGAGCTCGGACTCCTCCCACCAGCCGACGAAGGCGTGGTCGAGCCGGTGCTCGGGATCGGTGTAGAGGGCAAGAGGCACCTGGTAGAGCTCCGCGCCGCCGTCCTCGTAGGTCACCTCGGCCAGGTCGACCACCACCCGTGGCCCTTCGGGGGCGATCACGCCCAGCCGGCGTACGCCGGTCACCCGGAGCCCCCGTCCCTTGCCGCCGAACCAGCGCGCGCCCTCGATGTACTCCGACATCTGGCGCAGGCGGTCGTCGCTCGGCGTCGACGTCGGGTCGACGGCCTCGGGCGACGTCGGTGTCTGGTCTGTCACGGCGCGGTGGCCTCCTCGGGTGGGGCGGTCAGCCGGAACCAGTAGAACCCGTACCCACCGAGAGTCAGGAGATACGGGAGCTCGCCGATCGCCGGGAACGGGACACCGCCGAGGAGCTCGACGGGCACGTAGCCCTCCCAGCGGCGCAGGTCGAGCTCCACCGGCTGCGCGAAGCGCGAGAGGTTGTTGACGCACACGATCACGTCGGTGTCGGCGCCACTATCGTCATTGCGCTCGTGCTCGCGGGCGTACGACAAGACGGTCGCGTTCGAGCCGCCCAGGTCGATGAAGGTTCCGAGTCCGAACGCCGGGTGGCTGCGGCGGGCGTGGATC
>DATBDF010000302.1:0-4918 GCA_036270075.1 Nocardioides sp. | reverse complement strand
CGCCCGACCGGGCCACCTCGGCGATCTCGGTCGCGATGCCGTGCACGACGTCGGGGTCCACGCCGACCTTGCCACCACCGAACACCTCACCGGACAGCTTGAGCAGGACACGTGTGTAGTCAGTCACCGGCGGCTCCTTCGCAGGTCTGGAGATGAGAAAGCCGGTTGCCCATGCTCGTGTGAGTCATCTGCAACCGGCCTCCCCGAAGTCCGGACCAAACCTACCTGAGATCAGGCGCCGACCTCGAACCGGGCGAAGCGGGTGACCGTGGTGCCGGTCTCGTCGAGCACGGCCTGCACGGACTTCTTGTTCTCGCTCACCGACGGCTGGTCCAGGAGGACGACGTCCTTGAAGAACGCGTTCAGGCGGCCCTCCGTGATCTTGGCGATCGCCTGCTCGGGCTTGCCCTCCTCACGAGATGTCGCCTCGGCGATCTGGCGCTCGTGCTCCACGACCTCGGCCGGGACCTCGGCGCGCGTGAGGTACTGCGGGCGCATGGCCGCCACCTGCTTGGCCGCGTCGCGCGCGGCGTCCGCGTTGCCGTCGTACTCGACGAGGACGCCGATCGCGGGCGGGAGGTCGGACGCCCGCTTGTGCAGGTACGCGACGACCGGACCGTCGAAGTGGGCGTACCGGCCGAGCTCGATCTTCTCACCGATCGAGACGGCCAGCGCCTCGACGATCTCCTCGACCGTCTGGTCGCCCGCCTGGACGCCCTTGAGCGCCGCGACGTCGGCGGGCTTCGCCTCGGACGCCGCGTCGGCGATCCGCTCGGCGGCGGCGATGAAGTCCGCGCCCTTCGCGACGAAGTCCGTCTCGCACTTCAGCTCAACGAGCACGCCGGGAGCGTGCGCCACCAACCCGGCGGTCGCCTCGCGCTCGGCGCCTCGCTTCGCCATCTTGGCGGCGCCCTTGGTCCGCAGGATGTCGATGGCCGAGTCGAAGTTTCCGTCGGCCTCGTCGAGTGCCTTCTTGGCGTCCATCATCCCGGCGCCGGTCATGTCCCGGAGCTTCTTGACGTCACTGGCGGAGAAGTTCGCCATCGGTGCTACCTACCTCTCAGGTCTGTGAAGGGTGCGCCTGTCGCGCCCTCGGCGTACGAGAGCGCCGGCGACGGTGGTGTCGCTCAGGCCTCGGTGGAGGCGTCGGTCCCGGCGGCCGGCTCGTCGGCGGTCGACTCGTCGGCGGCCGTCTCGTCGATGGGGGCCGTCGTCGTGGCCTCGGCCGTGACCTCGGCCGGCGAGGTCGTGGCCGCCTCGGCGGTCACCTCCGCGGCGGGGGCCCCGGCAACCTCGGCAACCTCGGCCGTCTCGGCGGTCTCCGCGGCCGGAGTGGTCTCCGGCGCCTCGGCCGTCTCCGGAGCCTCGGCGGTCTCGGGGGCCGCGGGGGTCTCCTGCGGCTCGGCAGCTGCAGTCGCCTCCGTGGCCGGTGTCTCGGCCGTGGCCTCGCCGGTTGCGGCCGCGGCAGCCTGTTCGGCCTCGCCGCCCAGGAGCTCGCGCTCCCACTCGGCCAGCGGCTCCTCGGCGCCGACGGCGGCCTCCGCACCACTCTCCGACTTCACGCCGGAGCGTGCGATCAGGCCCTCGGCGACGGCGTCCGCGACGACCCGCGTCAGCAGGCCGACGGCGCGGATCGCGTCGTCGTTGCCCGGGATCGGGAAGTCGACCTCGTCGGGGTCGCAGTTGGTGTCGAGGATGCCGATGATCGGGATGCGCAGCTTGCGCGCCTCTTCGACGGCCAGGTGCTCCTTCTTGGTGTCGACCACCCAGACCGCGGCCGGCGTACGGCTCATCTCGCGGATGCCGCCCAGGGTGCGCTCGAGCTTGTCGCGCTCGCGCTTCATCTGGAGCAGCTCCTTCTTGGTGCGCCCGGAGCCGGCGACGTTCTCGAAGTCGATCTCGTCGAGCTCCTTGAGGCGGTTGATCCGCTGGTGCACCGTCGAGAAGTTGGTGAGCATGCCGCCGAGCCAGCGCTGGTTGACGTAGGGCATCCCCACGCGGGTGGCCTGTTCGGCGATGGCCTCCTGGGCCTGCTTCTTGGTGCCGACGAACATCACGCTGCCGCCCTTTGCGACGGTCTCCTTGATGAACGCGTACGAGCGGTCGATGTAGGCCAGCGACTGCTGCAGGTCGATGATGTAGATGCCGTTGCGCTCGGTCATGATGAAGCGCTTCATCTTCGGGTTCCACCGACGGGTCTGGTGACCGAAGTGCACGCCGCTCTCGAGCAGCTGGCGCATGGTGACGACTGCCATTGGGTTCTCCTGTGCGGGCGTATGACGCCCGGTGTCCTCAGTTGTCGCCCTCGGCGGGTGCCGACGGCCCTGACGTCTGCGCGCGACCCGACCCGGCCCATTGATGCGGCGGCCGGGACCGAGGATCGTCGCCCACGGGTGATCGTCTGCCGGAGCGGCAGGCGTCGCGGTCTGCGGACGTGCGAAGTCAGCCCCGTGAGGAGCTGCTCGGACCAGGGTAGTCGAGCGTGGCGCACCCCACCAATTCCGCTGGGGCAAGGCTTGCGGGCCGCTCACCGTCCACCACGACCTCCCCGACAGTCGGCCTCCACAGGCGCCGGTCACGCGCTCCGTCGGCCTTCCCCAGAACGTCGACCTGGAGCCATGCACACGCCACTCCCCCACCGGGTCCGGGGCCACGGACGTCGGCCGCTGGTCGTCGTTGCCGTGGTGCTGGTCGCACTCTTCTCCCTGGTGCGGCCCGCCGGCGCGGACGGCGTACCCGTGGACCCGGTCCCGGTCGGGGTGTGGCCCCTGCAGCCGACGCCCCGGGTGATGCGGGCGTTCGACCCACCCGCCACCACCTGGGGCGCCGGCCATCGCGGCGTCGATCTCGCCGGCGTCGTCGGCCAGGTCGTGCACACCGCGTTGGCCGGTCGGGTCACCTACGCCGCTCGGCTCGCCGGTCGCGGGGTCGTGGTCGTCGACCACGGGGCCACCCGCACGACCTATGAACCGGTCGCCGCGACGGTTCACGTCGGTGACGTCCTCGCCCGGGGGCAGCCGATCGGCACGCTCGCGCTGGCCGGCTCACACTGCTTCCCTCTCACCTGCTTGCACTGGGGGTGGCGGCGCGGCTCGACGTACCTCGACCCGCTGCTGCTCGTCGGCGGAGGTCCGATCGTGCTGCTCCCACTCTGGCGAGGGTCCTCCCCTCCCGTCATAAGCCTCCCCTCTCCCCCGTTCGCCGCCCTCGTGCGTGATCTCGTGGCGCGCTCCGGCGCGACCGCGTCCCATCTCGAGGGGCACCAGGGGTTGGGACGCGGCCTGGCCCTCCGCTGGCACCGACCGCTGGCGATGCGGCCCCTGCTGATGTGACAGGCCGGCGCGTCAGGCGCGCGGGTGCGCCTGGCGGTACGCCTTGCGCAGACGGTCCGTGCTGACGTGGGTGTAGAGCTGGGTCGTGGCCAGGGACGCATGGCCGAGCAGCTCCTGTACCGAGCGCAGGTCGGCGCCGCCCTCGAGCAGATGGGTGGCTGCGGTGTGCCGGAGCCCGTGCGGACCGATGTCCGGGGCGTCGGGGACGTCCGCGATCCGCCGGTGCACGACGGTGCGGACCGCGCGCTGGTCGATCCGGGCCCCCCTGGCTCCGAGGAACAGCGCGGGTCCGGCGCCGGGCTTGAACAGCTCCGGGCGCCCCTGCGTCTGCCAGGCGTCGAGGGCGCGCGCTGCCGGCAGCCCGAACGGAACGGTCCGCTCCTTGCGGCCCTTGCCGAGCACGCGCACGACGTTGCGGCCGCGGTCGACGTCGTCGACATCCAGTGCCACGAGCTCGCCGACCCTGACGCCGGTCGCGTACAGGAGCTCGAGCATCGCCGTGTCGCGCACGCCGATCGCACTCCCATCGTCGGCGAGCCGTGCGGCCGCGGCGATCAGCTCGGCGGCCTCGTCCTGTCTCAGTACCGGCGGCAACGTCTGCCGTGCCTTCGGCGATCGGAGGCTGGCCCCGACGTCGGAGGCGGTGCGCCCGGTGCGCGCGAGCCACGCGGTGAAGACCCGGACGGCAGTCGCCCGGCGTGCGAGCGTGGTCCGTGAACGGCCGGTCACCTGCTGGTGGGCCAGCCAGCTCCGGAGGGTGCGCAGGTCGAGATCCTCGACCCGGCGGCCCATCCGCTCCGCGTGGTCGAGCAGACCGCCCACGTCACCGAGATACGCCCGGACGGTGTGCGGCGCGAGGTCGCGTTCGGAGACCAGGTGTCGTTCGTAGGCGGCGAGCACGTCCGACACCTCGCGAGTCGGGTCGGCCATGCGGCCACTGTAGGAGGGCGGGAGACGTCATCACGCCCGGCTCGCCGCGTCGGTGCCGTCCGCCGGTGCGGTCACTCGTTGGCGGCGGGAGTGAGCCGCCATCCAGCCTCGGAGAGCTCGACCAGCCCGTCTCGGGCGAGGCGTCGCAGGCGCGACTGGACGTCGAGCAACGCCATCCCGGCGGTGGTGGCGATCGAGTCCACGGGCGCGGGATGCGCCAGCGGGACGGCGTCGAGGACGCGGGCATCGCGGAGCGGGACCTGGTCGCGTCGTCGCGAGGGCGCCCGTGGCGGGGTCGCCAGGTGGGTGCCCGCGTCGCCGACGATCTCCAGGACCTCGTCGCCGGAGGTGACCAGGGAGGCGGCTCCCGTGCGCATCAGCTCGTGGACGCCTTGCGACTGGGCACTGGTCACCGGCCCGGGCACGCCCATGAGACGGCGGTTGAGGCGCATGGCCCAGCTGGCGGTGTTCAAGGCACCGCTGCGGGCGGCTGCCTCCACGACCACCGTCCCCCTGGTGAGGGCGGCGATCAGCCGGTTGCGGCTGAGGAATCGACCGCGGGTAGGAGCACAGCCCGGCGGGACCTCGGCGACGACCGCGGAGGTCCGACCGAGGTGGTCGAGCAGCTCGCGGTGGGCGGTGGGGTAGGCGCGATC
>DATBDF010000301.1:0-5365 GCA_036270075.1 Nocardioides sp. | reverse complement strand
GCGCGCCGGTGGCATGCCCTACCTCGCCAAGATCGTCGACAACCTCGCCGACCCTGGCTCTTGAGGAGGCCGCCGGCGCGTGCCAGCCCGGGGTTTCCGAGACGGTCGTTGCACGACCTCCTCAACCACCGGAAGTGGTGCTGGTGGTTGAGGAAGGCGCCCTGGCGCCTGTCTCGAAACCCGTGTGCGGGTCCCGGGGTTTCGAGACGGTCGTTGCACGACCTCCTCAACCACCGGAAGTACGGCGCTGCACGACCTCCTCAACCACCGGAAGTACGGCTTTGCACGACCTCCTCAACCACCGGAGCCGGCGCGGTCCTCTACTGGTGGTTGAGGAAGGCGCCCTGGCGCCTGTCTCGAAACCCCGTGTGCGGGTCCGTGGGTTTCGAGACGGTCGTTGCACGACCTCCTCAACCACCGGAAGTACGGCGTTGCACGACCTCCTCAACCACCGGAGGTACGGCGTACTAGGACCCCGCTAACCAGCGGGGCTGGCGCGGCGGTGCTGGTGGTTGAGGAAGGCGCCCTGGCGCCTGTCTCGAAACCCCGGCGAGCTACCCGGTCGTCGCCATCCCGCGCTCGTCGTGGTCGACCTCCGGCCACGGCTGGCGTGCCCATTCCAGGCCCACGCCGACCGCGACGCCGATCTCGTGTGCGTCGATGCGGATCGCCTCGAGGTCGGCACCGACGTCACCCATCTCGGTGCCCGCGACGAACCCGCCCAGGTCCTCGTGCAGGAAGGTCATCAGCCACCCCACGGGGTCCGGCGGCATCTCCTGGTCGAACGTTCGGTCACCGGGTTCGCCGTCCTCCATCTCCGGATGCCAGTGCATCCGGTCCGCGGCACCGGGAGCCGACTCGAGGAAGTCGATCCGGCAGATCGCGGGCTCCAGCGTCCTCGTCGGGGACACATAGATGGATCCCTCGGAGGCCACGGTGACCGGGCGCACCTCGATCCGTACGCCGCGCTCCCGCGCATCCGCTTCGTGGGCGACAGCGGGATCGAGGAAGTCGATCCGTGCCACCGAGACCGCCAGCCGTTCGAACACCCACACGCTCTCCATGTCGCCGAGCCTGTCACGAACGCGCGCCCGGTGGTGGGGCGAACTCAGCCGGCGCCGTCCTTCACGGAGATGACCCGATCCAGCCTGGTCAGGCTGATCACCGCACGGATCGGTGCGTCGGAGGGCACGACGAGCTGGAGCTCCTGCCGGTTGTAGCTCAGCCTCTCGGCCAGGCGGAACAGCATGGCGATCCCGGCACTGTCGAGGTACGCCGTGTCGGTCAGGTCCAGGACGACCACGGGGAGGTCGGGGATGGCGGCCCCGATGGCCTCGCGCACTCGGGCGGCGTTCGAGAGGTCGATCTCGCCGGAGATGCGCACCATCTCGATGCCGTTGACCGTGCTCGTGTCGACGCGCGCCAGGTCCGTCATCGGCCGATGCCCCCTCCCCCGAGCTGTCGCCGCATCCTGACCGCGGTCCCGTCGGGACGACGATCCACGTCGACGGTGTCCATCAGGCCGTCGATGAGATGGAGACCCCAACCTCCCCCACGATCGACGGGCGAGCGCCAGCCGCCGTGGTCCCGCACCGTCACGTCGAGCATGCCGTCCACGATGCGCGCTTCCAGCACCATCTCGCCGGTGTCGGTGGGGTAGGCGTGCCGGACGACGTTGGCGCAGGCCTCACCACACGCGACCAGGATCTCGTTCTCCTCGTCAGGGGCGACCGCCGAGCTGCGCAGCCACTGACGCAGCGCCCGGCGTGCTTCGACGAGCATCCGGGGCTCTGCCGGAAGAGTGAGCGACAGCTGTCCAGCGGCGTGGGTGAGGGGACGCATGGCCACCAGCGCGATGTCATCGGCGACGTGGCCACTCTCGAGGAGCTCGGCGAGCACGTGGTCGCACAGCTCCTCGACGTCGGAGCCGTCGTACGCCGTGGCCACCCGCTCGAGCCGCTCGATGCCGACCTGGATCGACTCCCGGCGACGTTCGACCAGCCCGTCGGTGTAGAGCAGCAGGGTCGCACCCGGCCACATCTCCTGGCTCGCCTCGGTGAAGTCCGCCTCGCCGGTCACACCGAGCGGCGGGGAGAGCCCCGCCTCCAGGTACCTGCTCCGCCCCCCACCGAAGACCAAGGGAGGTGGATGACCGGCGTTGGTGAAGCGCAGTGTCCGAGTCACCGGATCGAACACGAGGTAGGTCAGCGTCACCATCTCCTGCATCGGGAGCTGGGTCACCAAGTGGTGCACGCCGTGCATCACCGACACCGGTGACGGATCCTGGACGCAGTAGGCGCGCACGGCCATCCGCAGCTGGCCCATCGCGGCGGCCGCCTGGAGACCGTGGCCGGCGACGTCTCCGATCGTCAACCCGATGAGCCCGTCGCGCAGCTGCACCACGTCGTACCAGTCGCCCCCCACCTCGAGGTGCGCGGCGGCCGGTACGTAGCGGGTGGACAGGGCTACGGCCGGGATCTCGGGGATGCGATCCGGGAGCAGGCTGCGCTGCAACGTCTCGGCGATCTCGTGATCCCGCCGAGCGATCGCCTCTTCGCGGCTCAGCTGGGCCTGCGCCGCGTAGCGACCCTCCATCTCCTCGACGAGCCGGTCCTTCGCCACCGAGAGCTCGGCCGTGCGTCGTTGGACCCGCGTCTCGAGCTCGACGGCCTCGGACGCCAGTGCGTGCGTGGCTGCGTTGCGCTCACTCACCAGGGCCGCGAGGAAGAAGGAGGTGAGGGCTACGCAGGCGTTGAAGGTCTGGAGCGTGAACATCTGGTCGAACAGCGTGTGGTGCGCGAACGCCCCGTCGTCGTGGGCGGCCGTCCGGGTCGTGATCAGGCACACCAGCAGCGCCACCGGCGCGGCACCGCGTAGCTGGAGGCGCCACGAGGCGTACGCGACCACCGGGAGCGAGAGAAAGAGCAGGGGCAGGTCGGAGCCGGCGGTCGACGCCGACACGGCTCCGGCGAGCACCAGGACGGCGACCGCTTCGGCCCATCTCGCCGCCGACCACGCCGGCAGCTCGCGGAAGAGCGGGATGCAGAGCAGGAACGGAGCGACCGTCAGCACGCCCATGGCGTCGCCGGTCCACCAGACGGCCCAGGCCGTGGGCAGCTGATCGGAGCTGATCGCGTCGGACACGACGAGGGCCCCTGCCCCGATCGTGGCGCTGACGAGCATGCTGGCCAGGGCTCCCAGGAACACGATGGCCAGCGCGTCGCGGCGTCGGTCCAGCTGTCGACGGAAGCCCACGCGCGAGAGCAGCGTGACGGCCAGCAGAGGCGCGAGCGTGTTCCCGGCCGCTGTCATCACGGCCGCGAGCACGGTCTCGCTGATCGGCAGGTTGACCGCGAACGCCGCCACGGCGACCGCCGGCCACAACGACCGGCCCACCAACAGGAAGGCGGCCACCGCGATGCCGGTCGGTGGCCAGAGGGGAGTGACATTGCGCTCGACCAGGGACAGGGTCAGTCCGACCCGGGCACCGACGTAGTACACGACCCCGACGGCGACGAGCGTCCCGACGTACGCGACCAGATCGCGGCGCGGGCGCTCGACGGCAACCCGCCACGTCCCACGCACTCCTGCGAGCCCTGTCATCGCCAGCACCGATCAGCCGCTCGTCCTCCGTCCGGTGCGAGCGTACGGTGACGACCAGCGGACGAGCCAGCGCCGACCTCAGTGCCGCCGGTCGGCGAGAGCACGCCGACCGCGGTTGCCCGCACGGTCAGGGCTTCAATGTGTTCGTCCCGGGACCACCGACCAGGATGTCGTTGCCAGGGCCGCCGATGAGCGTGTCGTTCCCGGAGTTGCCGCACAGGACGTCCTTGCCGGCCAGGCCCTTGAGGGTGTCGTTGCCGCCGAGACCGACCAGCACGTCACGCGCCGGGGTGCCGGTGATCCTGTTCGCCTTGCTGCTGCCGAACTGCGTGGCGAGCTTGCCGTGGCAGCTGGGTGTCCGCGTGCCACGCAGAGCACGGACCTCTGCGTCGTACGGGCCGGTGCCGAGGGTGCGACCGACCAGGACCCGACCCTTCGGAGTGATCCCGAGGGTGATCAGGTCGCTGGAACCTGCAAGCTGAAGCACCCCGTCTCCGGACCAGGACCGGTCGAGCCTGCCTGCGGTCGTGAAGCGGAAGACAGCGTTGCGGGTGCTGGGCTCGGGTGGGATGTTGCCGCTCACGACCACCTTGCCGTCGCGCTCCAGGGCGGCCTGGCCCCACGTCTCGGTGATGCCCGGGTAGACGTGCTTACCGAACGACTTGTCGGCCTTGCCTTTCGCAGTGAGGCCGGCGACCAACAAGGAGTTGCGGAAGCTCCCGGCGGTCTGGTTCAGGCCGCCCACGAAGACGCTGCGGTTGTCGGGGCGCACCAGGACCTGCGGGGTCCACACCGTCGACGTGGTGACCCCGGTCCTGCTCGGGTTGATCGTCGCCTTCCCATCGCCGCTGTACGACGTGTCGAGCTGCCCGCCCTTGGTCAGCCGGTACGCCGTGAGCAACGACGTGGCCGGGTCGTAGTGGCTGCCCGCGACCATGACCTTGCCGTCGGTCTGGCGCGCCAAGCCGGTCGCCGCGTCGTTCTCGTCGGTGGACAGCAGGACCTTGCCGCCGCTGCCGAAGGTGTGGTCGGCCGCGCCCGCGTCGGACACCCCCCAGACGTCGGCGTTGTGGGCGGCGAAGTCGACGCCGGCCATCAGGAGACGGCCGCCGGACAGGGGTAGCAAGGCGTTGACCAGGCGCTTGTTGAAGGTGACGTGCCCGTCGTTGCTCCCGCCGTACGCCGAGTCCAGCGTGCCGTCGGCCTTGATCCGCCACACGGTGGTCGGCGACGTGGAGCCGTTGTCCAGGAAGGTGCTGACGTAGCTCTTGCCGGTCCTCGGGTCCACCGCAAGATGGACGTCCTCGTAGTTCGCCGCCAGTAGGAACGGGAACACGCCGTCGCCGCCGCCGAACGTCGGGTCGGGGCTGCCGTTGGCGCGGAGCCGGTAGAGCTCCAGTGCGGGCTCGTCCAGAGTCGCGGTGAGCACCATGGTCTTGCCGTCGGGCAGGGCTGCGACGTCGAGGATCAGCTCGCTGTGCGACGCGGAGTGGATCGTCAGGACGCCGTCGGTGCCGAACCCGTGGTCGAGCTGGCTCGGGGAGGCGTAGGCCGCTGCGGAGATCGAGAGGACGGCGAGGAGCGGGGCCGCGAGTGCGGCCCGAGACTTGGCCAACACGTGGTCAGGCTAGGTGAAACGGACCGCTCGCCGAGGGTGAATCGCCGAGGTTTGACCGTAGAGGCGCGAGTCTCCCGGGTGTGACGCTGCGACCCGCCGACCCCCGACGTCGACGGGTCGGGGCGGGTCAGCGACTCCCGAGCG
>DATBDF010000300.1:0-6159 GCA_036270075.1 Nocardioides sp. | reverse complement strand
ACGGCCACCTCCGACCAGCACGCGTCGTGGGCGATGCTGACGACCGGCTTCCAGCAGGAAAGCGGTGGCTTCGGTCAATACCAGGGCTTCTGGCGCACGATCTCGTCCGCCACCCCTCGGGACATCAGGGCCAACCCGGCCGACCTCACCGTGTCGTACGGCGTCGACTACGTGCGCACCGACGGCAGCTCAACCTCGGACCAGGTGACGCTGCAGCTGGTCAGGAACGGGTCGTCGTACCTGATCAACGGCGAGACCTGAGCGCTCCGTCCCGACCACGGACGTCCTGCTCACCCCAATCGCGTCACCCCAGAGGGCGTCGTCCGCCGAGCGAACGGCGCCTAGCGTCGGCGCCATGCGCAACCTGATCGGCATCGTGGTCATCGTCTGGCTGGTGATCGGTGTGCTCGCGGCGTTCCAACGCGGCTACATCACCGACAAGAAGGACGTCAACTGCCGCACGTTCGGCGACACGGTCGTGACGATCGTGGCCGGCCCGTTGAACTACCTGGGCGTGAACCCCAAGGTCGACTGCCACGTGAACGTGCCACAGCCGTCGAAGTAGCCGCCGCAGCAGCGCCGGGTCACCACCGCTGACCGATCAGGCCAGTCCCAGCTCGTCCGCGCGAAGCACGACGGCCCGGCGGTTCGGCAGGCCCAGCTTGGTCAGGACGGCGGAGACGTGATGGTCGGCGGTCTTCGGTGAGATGAACAGCCGGCCGGCGATCTCGGCGTTCGTGAAGCCACGCGCGACGAGCTTGGCGACGTCGAGCTGACGGTTGGTGAGGCCGGACGGGTTGGCGCGGGTGCTCGCCCGAGGGCGTTGCGGCACCTGCGCGACCCCCTCGGCTCGGAGCTCGATCCGGCGACGGTCGGCCGTGCCGATCGCACCGATACGGTCGAGCAGCTCGATCCCCCTGATCCGCAGCCCGGGGTCGGGAGCATCACCGAGGGCCATCGCCTCGGCGAACGGCTCGCCGAGGGTGCGCCAGCGCGCCGCGGCGTCGTCGTACCGACCCTCGCCGGCGAGCCGGAACGGCTCGGCGACGGGCGTCGGCGGCTTCTCGACGAGGCCGAGCCTGAGGAGCCAGGACCCGAGCTCGCCGATCGCCCACTCCGAGCCGGCCGCGCCCGCCAGTCGCTCGAGCTCGAGCACGGCGTCCTCGGTCACGCGCGGGTCGGTGGCGCTGCTCATCCACATCCGTTCGGCGAGGGCCGACAGGACAGGCAGGCGACGCAGGGGCTCGTCGATCTGGCCGGCCAGCTCCCACGCCTCCTCGAGGTGGCGGCTCGACTCCGCGCGGCCCGACCGCATCGGGACGAGCGCGGCCACGAGGTGCGGCCACAGCCGCGCCACGGGCATGCCCTCCTCGTCCAGGACCCGGTCGGCGTCCTCTGCGGCGGCGTTCCAGCGGCCCTGGAAGAAGTGGAGACGGGCGCGCACGCCGGTCTGCCAATGGCGGCAGATGGGGATGTCGCGGTCCACCGTGAACGGGAGCGAGGCCTCGAGCACGTGCTCGGCGGACCGCAACCGGCGATGCTCCACGTCGAGGCTGGCGAGCTGGGAGTACCCGGTCGAGGCGAGCTCGTCCCAGCGGTGGCTGCGCGCGCTGTCGATCAGGTCGGCGACGCGGCCGCGGGCGTCGGTCTCGCCGCGGACGAGGTCCGACAGGTCGCGCACGAGGTCGGACTTGAGCGCGAGCGGACCCGGGATCGTCCCGGGAGAGCCCTCGACCTCGGCGACGCACGTGAGCGCGAGGTCGACGTCGCTGCGCATGTACGCCATGAATCCCCGGGCCGCGCGGGCCGCGCCGTACGCAAGGGTGGCGCCTGCGTCGCCGGCGATGTCGGCAGCGGCGTCCGCCTGCGCCTCGGCCTCGTGTCGCCGCGCGTTGTAGTACTCGTACGTCGCGCAGGTCCCGTGTGCGTCGGCGAGGCCAGCTGCGTCACCGATGCGTTGCCAGAGCGGGAAGGTGGCGCGGACGTTCGCGATCGCCTCGTCGAGCCGGCTCGTCATGTACTGCTCGAAGCTCAGGCTCTGCAGGAGCCGGGCGCGCTCGGCATCGGGTGCGTCCCCGAGGTGGTCGAGGGCGATCTGGAAGAACGCCGCTGCCTCGCTGTGTGACGCGGCGCGGGTCGCCTCCGCGGCCGCCGCCTGTGCGTGGAACGCCGTACGCGCCGCGTCGTGGGCCGCGAGGGCGTGGTGGGTCAGGACCGCCGGCTCGGGCAGCCCGATCGTCTCGAGCGCGGCGAGAAGCCGCGCATGCAGACTGGCACCTCCGCCGGGCGGGATGGTGCTCTCGACGGCCTGGCGTGCGAGCTCGTGCCGGAACGCGAGCCCTCCGCGGGTACGCGTCAACAGCCCCGTGGTGTCGAGCCGGCGCAGCGTCGGCAGGTCGACGTCGAGAGCCGGCAGGACCCGGTCGTCGAGACGGTCGGGTGCCGTGGCCACGAGCTGGAGCACCTCGAAGTCCTCCGCCGAGACGTCGGCCGTGCGGGCGAGTACGGCGTCCCGCACCGACGCCGGCAGCGGGCGGTCGGGGTCCTTGGCCACCTCCGTGACGAAGAACGGGTTCCCACCGGTGAGGTCGTGGACCCGCTCTGCGTCGAGCGACGTACCGGTGACGAGGTCGGCGACCGCCGCCACGCTCAGCGGGCCGAGCTCGATGGTGACCAGGCCGTCGAGTCGGGCGAAGTCACCCAGCAACGGGCGGGCGACGTGCCCCGCACCCGTTTCGTGGGGCCGGTAGCTGACCAGCAGGGCGACCGAGACGCCGTCCAGGCGGCGGGCGAGGAACCGGAGCACCTCGGCGGACGCGGCGTCGACCCAGTGCAGGTCTTCCACGACCAGGACGGTGGGCTCGGTGCTGGCAGCCTCGAAGATCTCCTCGCACAGCTGCGCCAGTGGCGCGCCGTCGTCGAGGTGCAGGCGCCCCAGACCGAGATCCGGGGCCACGTCGCGGAACGGTCCCAGCGGGCGCGGCGTGCTCAACGGGTCGCACGCACCCCGGAGCACGCGTGCCCCGCCGGCGACGTCGACCGCGGCGGCGAGCACCGTCGACTTGCCGGTGCCCGAGTCACCGCACACGGCCACCCCCGAGCCTTCCCCGGCCAGGGCACTGGTGATGGTGGTCTGGAGGACGCCGAGCTCGTGCTCCCGCTCGAGCAGGGCCACGGCACCAGGGTACGGCGCCGCGGCCCCGACCAGCGTCATCCCGCGACCAGCTCGGCCGTCTGCGGGCCGAACTCGCTGGCCACCTCCGTGACCAGGTTGGCCGGGAAGCCGCCCCGGCGTGCGTGCTCCACGATCGCCTCGGCGTCCTCGGCCTCGTGCACGCAGTAGATCTTGTCCCCCGCGACGTAGCTGTTGATCCAGGTGTACGGGACCCCCAGGGACGCGACTGCCTCGTTCGAGGTCCGGGCGATGCCGGCCAGGTCCTCCTGGGACAGGTTCGCGGCCCCCGGGACCTCACGTTCGATGATGAAACGGCGCATCGTGATGCTCCTTCCGATGACCCGGCGGCACCGTGCCGCCGGTGTCACCACGGTCGCCGCCGGCGGCCGGGGCAGACATCGGGAGGCCCTCCCCATGTTGCCCAGCCGCCCCTCGGGAGCAGACGGCACCACCGCGATCGAATCGACGTGCTGGACCCGCTCGGGTCGTCGTCATCACCAGGTCAGCAAGCCCGGCGACCGGGGTCTCGACGCCGAGAGGTGACATGGCTACTGTCAATGGGGTCTGTGCGTCACGACTCGGGGGTCACCCATGACGCTGTATCGGGGAGACGTATTGCGGCGATCGGCCGCGTTCCTACTACTGGTGACGGCTGTGCCGATCACGGTGGTGGCTCTGGCATCACCGGCGGCGGCCGCCGACATCACCGTGGCGTGTCCGGGCAGCACCACCGGCACGACGTTCACTCTCACGGCCGACTGCGCGACCACTGAACCCCTGACCGTTCCGGACGGGTTCACGATCGACGGCGGCGGTTTCACGATCAGCGCCACCGACGCCGGTGGGGCACAGTGGAACGGAGGGATCGTCACCAACGCCGGAACCTCGATGAACGTCCAGAACGTCACGATCACGGGGCCCGCCGGCGGCTTCCAGCTCTGTGTCAACAGCACGAACGTGCTGTACGGGATCTGGTTCAACGGTGCTGGTGGCACGGTCGACAACGTGACCGTGGACCACATCTGGCAGCAACAGAACGGCAACTTCGCCTCCTGCCAGACCGGACGCGCCGTCCGCGCCGACGGGGCCCTCGGCGCAAACACCGTCACGATCACGGGGACTACCGTGATGGACTATCAGAAGAGCGGGTTCGAATCCCGCGGGACGACCATGGACATCTCGGGGAGCACGGCGGGGCCGCCGCATCCGCTGGAGGGCCTGATCGCCCAGAACGGCATCTCGTTCGTCGGCGTCACCGCCGGCACCGTTGCTGACAACACGATCCACGGCAGCAGTGACGAAGCCCCCGGGCCGCCCACCTGTGGAAACTGCTCGCCCGCCGCGGGTACGGGCATGCTCCTGTTCGCCGCCGACAACGTCACGGTCACCCGGAACACCTTCGTCGGGAACGGCACCGACATCGGGGTCTCGGTCTCGGCCGGCAGCACGGGGAACACCATCAGCTTCAACCATCTCAGCAGGACCCCGTCCGACAATCCCGCGAACACGGACCCCGTCGGGTTCGGGATCTCCGTCGACTCCGCTGATGAGCCGCCCAGCTCGGCAGCCCTGATCTGCAACACCTTCGAAGGCTGGAACCAGAACATCGTCGGTGCCATCCAGATCGGCTGCACGCCGCTCCCCGACGGAGTCGAATGCGAGAACTACTCGGCCGACCCGCCGACCGTGGAGGGCGACGCCACCGAGCCGTTCACGTGGTCGGTGGTCTCGGGGAACCTCCCTCCGGGGATCGCCCTGGCCTCGAACGGCGACATCACGGGGACTTCTCCCGACCACAGTGCGGGGACCTACACGTTCATCCTGCAGGTGCAGACCGCCAACCAGATGACGGCGACGTCGCCACAGCAGATCACGATCACTCCCGGCTGTCAGGCTGCGCCGAGCAGACCCCAAATCCGCACGGTCACCTCGCACGATCGCGTGACACCAGGGCGACCCTTCCACGACCGCATCCACGTGAGGAACCTGGCTGGGAGGCAGGGCGCCACCGCCGTCGCCAGGCTCTACGGGCCGTTCACGTCCAGCGCGGCGGTCACCTGCGCCGCCGGCCTCCGAGTTCGCTCCAAGACCGTGCACGTCCACAACGGCTGGAACCGAACACCCAGCGTCCACGTCACCGCGCCGGGCGTCTACACGTGGCGGGTCACCCTCCACGCCAACGCCGCCAATCGGTCTGCGAGCCACCGGTGCGGGCAGGCCGTCGAGACCACCACAGTGGCCAAGCGGGCCTACGTCGCCCCCATCGTCAAGGGAGGATTCTCCGGCACCATCGACTCGCCCGACCTCGCCGGTCGGGCAGCGGCACCCGTCACCATCCGGATGCCCGCCATCGGCCTGCACGCCCGTGTCCTCCGCGAGAGCATCGCCCGTGGACAGATGACTCTGCCCGCCAACGTCAGCGAGGTCGGATGGCTCGGGAAGTCCGCCGGCATCGGCGACAAGATCGGCACCGCCGTCATCGCCGGGCACGTCTCGGACCGGCACGACAACCCCGGTGCCATGTTCAACCTCAGCCGGGCACACGCCGGCGATCGGATCACCGTCAACAAGGCTGGAAAGCCGCACGAGTTCAAGGTCGTCAGCAGTTCGACCTTCGACCGCCGGCACAAGCTCCCGCACCGCTACTTCGTCACCACCGGGCAGCACCGCCTGGTCCTCATCAGCTGCACCGCCAAGGTCGTCTTCCCCGACGGGCACTTCCACTACACCCGCTACATCGTGGTCGTCGCCAACCAGGTCCACCCCCAGCACTGACGCCGACAGGCGGTGCGCCCGAGCGGGAGTAGTCCGACGCTGAATCCGCCTGGTGGGGCGGGTGGGGCTCGAACCCACGACCCAGGGATTATGAGTCCCTTGCTCTGACCGACTGAGCTACCGCCCCGCGGGACATTGTGCACACCACCGGGCGGTGGGGCTCGGAGACCTTGTTGAATGGGTGGGTGGAGGACGCAGCCGAGACCGAG
>DATBDF010000299.1:0-15188 GCA_036270075.1 Nocardioides sp. | reverse complement strand
CGATCGACTTCGAACCGAAGTTGCGAATGTCGAGCAGGTCCTGCTCCGAGCGCGTGATGAGCTCACCCACGGTGTGGATGCCCTCGCGCTTGAGGCAGTTGTAGGACCGGACGGTCAGCTGCAGGTCCTCGACCGGGAGGGCGAGGTCGGCAGCCAGCTGCTCGTCGACCGGCGACGGGCCGATGTCGATGCCCTCGGCCTCGACGTTGAGCTCACGGGCCAGGCCGAACAGCTCGACCAGCGTCTTGCCGGCCGACGCGATGGCGTCGCGGGGTTTCATCGACGGCTTGGTCTCGACGTCGATGACCAGCTTGTCGAAGTCGGTGCGCTGCTCGACACGAGTGGCCTCGACCTTGTAGGTCACCTTCATCACGGGGCTGTAGATCGAGTCGACCGGCATCCGGCCGATCTCGTTGTCGGCACCCTTGTTCTGCACGGCCGAGACGTAGCCGCGGCCGCGCTCGACCACGAGCTCCATCTCGAGCTTGCCCTTGTCGGACAGGGTGGCGATCTTCAGGTCGGGGTTGTGCACCTCGACACCGGCCGGCGGCTGGATGTCACCGGCGTTCACCTCGCCCGCGCCGGACTTGCGCAGGTACATGGTCACGGGCTCGTCGTGCTCCGAGGACACGACCAGGCCCTTGAGGTTCAAGATGATCTCGGTGACGTCCTCCTTGACGCCCTCGATCGTCGAGAACTCGTGCAGGACGGTGTCGACCTTGATGCTCGTCACCGAGGCACCCGGGATCGAGGACAGCAGGGTACGACGCAAGGAGTTGCCAAGCGTGTACCCGAAGCCGGGCTCGAGCGGCTCGATGACGAAACGCGAACGGAAATCGTCGACGTTCTCTTCCGACAGGGTCGGACGCTGTGCGATGAGCACTGATTCTTCCTTTCCGGGGCCAACCGCTATTTGAAGGTCCCGTACTGCTGGTGGCGGAGAGGAGTGAAGTCTTACTTCTTCGAGTAGTACTCGACGATCAGCTGCTCCTGGACCGGGATGTCGATCTGGGCCCGGACCGGGAGCTGGTGGACGAGGATCCGCATCCGCGACGGGATCGCCTCGAGCCACGCCGGGACGACGCGCTCGCCGTGGGTCTCCCGAGCCACGATGAACGGCGTCATCTCCAGCGACTTCTCGCGCACGTCGATCACGTCGTACTGGCTGACCTGGTACGACGGGATGTCGACCTTCCGGCCGTTGACGCGGAAGTGACCGTGTACCACCAGCTGGCGGGCTTGGCGGCGGGTGCGGGCGAAGCCGGCGCGGTAGACGACGTTGTCGAGACGGCACTCGAGCAGCTGCAGCAGGTTGTCACCCGTCTTGCCCTGCCGACGCGAGGCCTCGGTGTAGTAGTTGTGGAACTGCTTCTCCAGGACGCCGTAGGTGAAGCGGGCCTTCTGCTTCTCGCGGAGCTGCAGGAGGTACTCGCTCTCCTTGATCCGGCCACGGCCGTGCTGGCCGGGCGGGTAAGGACGACGCTCGTACGCCGAGTCGCCGCCGACGAGGTCGAGACCGAGTCGACGCGACTTCTTGGTCATGGGGCCGGTGTAGCGGGCCATTTCTCGAAAACTCCTTGGTGAAGAAAGTCGGGCGCGGCTGACGAGGTCAGACGCGACGGCGCTTCGGCGGACGGCAGCCGTTGTGCGGCGTGGGGGTCACGTCCTGGATGGTGCCGACCTCGAGGCCGATCGCACCCAGGGACCGGATCGCCGTCTCGCGGCCCGAACCCGGACCCTTGACGAACACGTCGATCTTCTTCATGCCGTGGTCCATCGCCCGGCGTCCGGCGGCCTCGGCGGCCATCTGCGCGGCGAACGGCGTGGACTTGCGCGAGCCCTTGAAGCCGACGGTGCCGGCAGAGGCCCATGAGATCACCGCACCGGTGGGGTCGGTGATGGTGACGATGGTGTTGTTGAACGTGCTCTTGATGTGAGCCTCGCCCTGGGCAACGTTCTTCTTCTCCTTGCGACGCACCTTCTTGGCGCCGGAGGCCTGGCGGCTTCTGGGAGGCATGTGGTGACAACTCCTAAACGAGAGGCTGGTCGTGGCCGTGTCGCTGGTCGAGGTTGCGCGCTAGCGCGGTCTCGGAACCAGCGTCACTTGGCCTTCTTCTTGCCGGCGACGGTGCGCTTGGGGCCCTTGCGGGTGCGGGCGTTGGTCTTGGTGCGCTGGCCACGGACCGGGAGGCCCTGGCGGTGGCGGCGACCCTGGTAGCTGCCGATCTCGATCTTGCGCCGGATGTCGGCCTGGACCTCGCGACGGAGGTCACCTTCGATCTTGATCTCGTCGTTGCCCTCGATCGCGTCGCGGAGCTTGACCAGCTCGTCGTCGCCCAGCTGGTGGACCCGGAGGTCGGGGCTCACACCGGTCTCGGTGAGGAGCTGCTGGGCGCGGGTACGGCCGATGCCGTAGATGTAGGTGAGTGCGACCTCGATGCGCTTGTCGCGCGGGAGGTCCACACCAACGAGGCGTGCCATGTGATGGCTGTCCCTTCGGGGTTGGTCACAGCGGTTTCGGTCGTGTCGCATCCCGTCCGCCTCGGACGAGGCCCGGCCACTGTTCCGGGCGTGAGTTCACCCGTCGTACGACGAGCTAGCGATCACGTTGAGTGGTGTTCAGTTGTGACGGCCTGATGTCAGGCTCCCTCGCGAGCAAGCTCGCTGCGGCGTTCGCTCCGGGCGTTCCCGTCCCGACTTCGTCGGGTCGGAACGTCCTCGCTCACCCTTGCCGCTGCTTGTGGCGGGGGTTCTCGCAGATCACCATGACGCGGCCGTGGCGACGGATCACCTTGCACTTGTCACAGATTCTCTTCACGCTCGGGTTGACCTTCATCTGTCAGCCCTTTCTGCTCGTAGGCGGCACTGTGTTCACGGTGAGCTCGCACGCTCGCTCACTTGTAGCGGTAGACGATCCGGCCTCGGGTGAGGTCGTACGGCGACAGCTCCACCACGACGCGGTCCTCGGGGAGGATCCGGATGTAGTGCTGGCGCATCTTGCCGCTGATGTGGGCGAGGACCTTGTGGCCGTTGCTCAGCTCGACCCGGAACATCGCGTTCGGGAGAGCTTCGACGACGGTGCCCTCGATCTCGATCACACCTTCTTTTTTGGGCATGTCCTCACTTCTGGTCGGTGTTCGCGTCTACCGTCGACCCGGGAACCTCCCGCCTCCACGCGCGACAAGTCGCACGAGCGCCGAGTGGACCTCAAGTAGTCCGTCGTACGGGCCTCTTCCCGGGCGCGCACACGTCTCACTGAGCGAGTCGAGTGGTTATCCGGCAGCCGCGAGGCACCGCGAAACAGACCCAAGTTGGGCCGACGCCCCAGTCTAGGCCGCACAGGTGCACAAGCGGTAATCGTGGGCGACGCTCGGCCCGTCCACCACATGCGCCACATCCGTCACACCGGGAGTGGCTTCCTGCCCCTTGTTGGCCTTTGCAACCCCCACGAAGGGGCCAATCCCCCGCTCAGGCGGGGTTCCCGACCGGCCCCTACCCCTGCCCGAACCCCGCATCCCGGGCCTTGATGATCGCCTCGGCGCGACCGCCGGCGTGCAGCTTGGCGTAGATCGAGGAGACCGCGTTGCGGACGGTCTTGTTCGAGATGAACAGCTCGCGCGCGATCGCGTCGTTCGACCGACCGGCGGCCAGCAGCTCGAGCACCTCGCGCTCGCGGTCGCTCAGCCCGGGGAACGCCTGCGGCTGCTGCCGCGCTCCCCCGGCGAACAGCGCCGCCACGCGACCCGCCAGCGAGGCGCCGAACACCATCCCGCCGGCGTACGCCGCCCGCACCGCGTTGCTGACCTCGTCGGCGCCGGAGCCCTTCAGCAGGTAGCCCGAGGCGCCCGCCCGCACCGCCGACAGCACGGTGTCGTCGTCCTCGTTCATCGTCAGCATCACCACCCGCACGCTCTCGTGCCGTGCGGTGATCCGGCGCGTGGCCTCGATGCCGTCGAGCGCCGGCATCTGGATGTCCATCACCACGACGTCCGGCTCGACCTCCTCGACGACGTGGAGAGCGTCGACGCCGTCGCTGGCGGTGCCGACGACCTCCATCCCGTCGAGGGCGCCGAGCAGCGCGACGAGCCCGTCGCGGACGATCTGGTGGTCGTCGACGACGACGACCCGGATGTCGGTCATGATGCGGTCTCCTCCGAGGGGACGGGCCGGAGCGGCAGCCAGGCGCGGACGACGGTCCCGCCGGTGGGTGGGCAGGTGATCTCGCTGCGGCCGCCGAGCTCCTCGGCGCGCTCGCGCAGCGACAGCAGACCGACGCCGGCCTGCCGGTCGGGGTCGATGCCGCGGCCGTCGTCGGAGACCTCCACGAGGAGCTCGCCGGGCTCGGCGACCAGCGTCACGGTGCACACGTCGGCGTCGGCGTGCCGGGCCGCGTTGGTCAGGGCCTCGGCGGCGATGCGGTACGCCGCCACCTCGACCGCGGCGGGAAGACCACTCACGCCGTCGGCACGGATCGTGGCCTCGAACGGCTGCTGCTCGGCCAGCTGGGACAACGCACCCACCAGTCCTCGGTCGTCCAGGGCCGGCGGTCGCAGGTCGTGGACGAGGCGGCGCACGTCGGCGACCACCTCGCGCACGTCGGCACTGGTCCCCTCCAGGTGACCCTTCGCGGCCTCCGGGTCCCGGTCGACGAGCAGCCGGGCGGACTCGAGCCGGAACACCACGCCGGACAGGGCCGGACCGAGGCCGTCGTGCAGGTCGCGCCGGATGCGACGCCGCTCCTCCTCGCGGGCCAGCACCATCCGTTCCCGGCCGAGCTGCAGCTCGTCGGCCATCCGGCTGGCCCGGGCAGCGGTGGCCGCCTGGCGGACCAGGTCGCCGAGGAGCTCTTCGTCGCGGCGCGAGAGCCGCCCACGCAGGCCGCGGGCGGGCAGCACGAGCCGACCGATCTCGGCGTCCCGGTAGCTGATCGGCAGGACGCGCGTCTCGGCCGGCCGCTCGCCGTACGACGCGACGAGGTGCTCGCCGCCGGGGCGCTCCAGCTCGACGCTGACGTACCTCACCCCGAACGCCGCCGCCACCGAGCGGGTCACCGCGGCCAGCTGGTCGGCGGCGTCGTCGGCGGTCTCGAGGGTCGAGGCCAGGCCGGCGATCGCGTCGTAGGGGTCGGCGCGACGGCCGAGCATGACCCGGCGCACCAGCCGGCTGAGCTCGAGGCGCAGCGGGCCGTAGAGCAGGGCGGTGAGCAGCAGCACGAGGAGCACGACCTGGCGCTGGTCGAGCGACCCGCCGAGCGTTCCGGTGAGGACGGCGAGGACGGCCAGGTCGACCCCCACGATCACCAGGGACAGCATGCCGTAGAGCACGGTCCGCACGAGCAGGTCCTCGATCGGGACGACGTCCGGCTCGACGATCCCGATGGTCATCCCGCCCGCCGGCAGCAGCACGATGACCAGCAGCAGCACCCCTTGGAGCACCGGGAGGTCCGACACGAAGGTCAACGGGAGCAGCACCGCCATCGCGATCACCGACCACAGCAGCCAGCGCAGCCGGTCGCGATCGAGGCCGGTGCTGCGGCGGTAGCGGACGACCACGGATGCCATGGCGACCAGGAACCCGATCGCCTGGGCGGCGATCTCGACCGGGACGACACGCGACGTGAACGACTCCGGGAGGGGCAGCGTGGCGGCGTCGACGTCGACGCCGGGCGGGAGGGACGAGTAGATGGACTCCGAGGCCATCGGGCTGACCAGCAGGACGCACCCGGCCAGCACCATGGCGGCGAGCGCGGTCCGGCACACCAGCCCCCATCGTCCGGGCAGGAACCGGCCGGTGGGGAAGATCATCAGCAGGATCGCGACGGTCGCCGGGAGGAACGCGCCCAGGCGGTTGAAGACCCAGAGGGCGGCGTCGGACCACGCCAGCGCCGAGTCGGAGCGGATCGCGTAGCCGACGTAGGACTGGCTGAGCCCGTCGACGGACCAGAAGAGACCGAGGGCGGCGAGCGCCCAGCCGAACCGCTGCCGCGGGTCGTGCTCGAGGACGATCGTCGCGAGTACGGCGAGCGCGAGCCCGAGCACGGTGTACGGCCATCCGGGGCCGTTGGCGAGGTCGTGCCCCGGACCGGAGTCCGGGGCATGGAGGTCGAGGACGACCGACGCCACGAGCATGGCGAGGGCGGAGGCCAGCACCAGCACCTCGGCCACGCGCACGCGCGTCCACTGGGCTCCGCCGGTCACCCGCACATTGTGGTACCGGTCCGGCCCGTCGAGGGCCGGACCGGTACCGGGTGTCGCGGAGGCGTCGGTCACCGGGTGGTGCCGCGGAAGCGACGGTCGCCGAAGGCGAACCCGAGGGAGGTCACCAGGAGCCAGAGCGCACCGGTGACGCCGGACATGTACTCCAGCGGGGAGATCCCCAGGAACACGGTCAGTCCGCCGAGCACCAAGCCGACCAGGCCGACCCAGCGGGCGACGACGCCACGGCGAGCGGCGACGTACAGGCCGACACCGGCGAGACCCGCGAGGGTCCACAGCCAGGGAATGGTGCCGACCCAGTGGTTGTACATGGCGGCCGTGCTGTCGTCCACGAGGCCGTCGCCCTGCGCGAGCGGCATCATGAACTCGGTGTCCAGGCCGCTGCCGAGGAGTGACACGACCGCGGTGCCGACCAGTCCGCCGGCCGCGACGACCGGCACGAGGCTGTCCGGCATGGCGTCCCGGAGGCGACGGTGCAGTCCGGCTGCGAACACGATCATCAGGATCGCGCCGATGGCGGTGACGCTGTGGAAGGCGAACATCACCGGCGCCTTGTCCTGGAGGGCGGAGGCGACGCCGTGCGTGGTTCCCTCGAACTCGGAGCGGTAGACGACGTCGATGCTGGACGAGAGTGCGATGGTGGCGATGCCGGCGACGGCCGCGCCGATACCGGCGAACGCCCAGCCGCGCGAGGTACGCCGGCTCCCGGCCTCAGCGTGCGAGTCCAGGACGTCGGAGCGCACCGGGTTGGTGGTGGTGACGGTGGTGGTCATCGGGCTGTTCCTTTCGAGTTTCCTTCGTCGATGACCTGACGGTGCCGGGCCCGCTGTCCCGAGAGACAGGGACAAGAAGGCAGTGTTGTGCTTGCGCAGCAAGGACAACAGGCTCGCCATGAGCGACAAGGCGCCCAGACGTCAGGGCGTCGCTCGCCGCCGGTCGGCCGCGAGGCTGAGGACCGTCGTCACCACGAGGGTGCCGACGATGACCAGCAACGACACCCAGATCGGGATGTCGGGAGCCCAGTGGATGGGCTCGCCACCGTTGATGAACGGCACGGCGTTCTCGTGCATCGCGTGGAGGACCAGCTTCACCCCGATGAACAGCAGCAGGAACGCGAGCCCGTACGACAGGTACACCAGTCGCTTGAGCAGGTCGCCGATCAGGAAGTACAGCTGGCGAAGACCCATCAGCGCGAAGATGTTGGCGGTCAGCACCAGGTACGGCTCGTCGGTGAGGCCGTAGATCGCCGGGATCGAGTCGAGGGCGAACAGCAGGTCGGTCATGCCCAGGGTCAGGACGACGATGAACATCGGCGTGAAGAAGCGCGCGCCGTTACGGCGGATCGTCAGCTTCGCACCGTTCCACTCCTCACTCACCCGCAGGTGACCTCGCGCCCATCGCACCAGACGCGGCTCGTCGTACCCGCCCTCATCCTCGGCACCCTCACGGGCGAGGTTCACGGCCGTGTAGATCAAGAAGGCGCCGAAGATGTAGAAGACCCAGCTGAACTCGGCGATGGCGGCGGCGCCGACCGCGATGAAGATGCCGCGGAGGACGAGTGCGAGCACGATCCCGATCAGCAGTGCGCTCTGCTGCAGGTCACGGGGCACGGCGAGCTTGCCCATGATCACGATGAAGATGAACAGGTTGTCGACGGACAGCGAGTACTCCGTCAGCCAGCCGGCGAAGAACTCACCGCCGTACTGCGCCCCCGCGGTGACCCAGACGCCGATGCCGAAGACCACGGCGAGGCCGATGTAGGTGACCAGCGCCCGCACCACCTCGCGCCGTGAGGGCTCGTGGGGGCGGCGGCCGATGACGAAGACGTCGAAGAGCAGGATCGCGGTCGTCACGAGGATGGTGACCCACCAGACCAGGGGCGTCACGTGCATGTCAGACCCCCGGGCCTGATCTCGCGAACGGCCGACGCATCAACGCCCGCCGAACGGCACACCGAGAGCGGTGAGTCGCTCCTGGCCGCCGTCGAGCGCCGTCAGCACCCAGGCGCCGTTGCGGGTGACGGTGAAGGTGTGCTCGAAGTGCGCCGCCATCGACCCGTCCGCGGTCACGACGGTCCACTCGTCGGCGAGGACCTCGGTGTCCTGGCTGCCGAGCGTCACCATCGGCTCGACGGCGAGTGCCAGCCCCGGGACGAGCTTGGGCCCGCGGTCACCACGGCGCGCGACGTTCGGCACGTTCGGCGGCAGGTGCATCTCCGTACCGATCCCGTGGCCGACGTAGTCCTCGAGGATCCCGTAGTCACCCTGCGTGCGGACCGTCGTCTCGACCGCGCGGGAGATGTCGCTGACGCGTCCGCTGAGGCGCGCGGCTGCCATGCCCGCCCAAAGGGCCTCCTCGGTCACGCGCATCAGCTCGGTCACCTCCGGAGCGACCTCACCGATCGCGACGGTGATCGCGGCGTCACCGTGCCACCCGTCCACGATCGCGCCGCAGTCGATGGAGATCACGTCGCCGTCCTGCAGGACGCGGGCACCCGGGATGCCGTGCACGACCTCGTCGTTGACCGAGGCGCAGATGGTGCCGGGGAACGGCGGGTGCCCGTAGCCCAGGAACGACGGGATGCCGCCGTGCGAGCGGATGTGGTCCTCCGCCAGTGCGTCGAGCTCACCGGTCGTCACGCCGGCCTTCGCGGCCCCGCGCAGGAGCTCGAGGGTCTGCCCGACGAGCAGCCCGGCGACCCGCATCAGGTCGATCTGCTCGGGTGTCTTGATCTCGAGGGAGCGTTCGAGCAGCCCCATCATCGCCCTCCGTCCGAATCCGAGGTCAGCTCTGGGGTACGACGTCGAGCGCGGTGAAGATCCGCTTCGTCACTTCCTCGACGGCGCCCATGCCGTTGATCTCGTGGACGATTCCGCGCTTCTTGTAGACGCCGATCAGCGGCTCGGTCTGCTCGCCGTACACCTCCTGGCGACGGCGGATGACCTCCTCGGTGTCGTCGGCCCGGCCCTCGAGCTCCGCGCGCTGGATCAGCCGCGCGACGATCTCGTCCGCGTCGACGGTGAGGACGACGGCCGCGTCGAGCCGGTGCCCGGTGAACCCGATCATCCCGTCGAGCTCCTCGACCTGCGCCAGGGTGCGCGGGTAGCCGTCGAGCAGGAACCCCGGCTCGGCGTCCGGCTCGTCGATGCGGGCGCGCACCATCAGGTTGGTGATCTCGTCGGGGACGTACTCGCCCTGGTCCATGAACTCCTGGGCCTTCTTCCCCAACGGCGTGCCGTTGGTGACGTTGGTCCGGAAGATGTCGCCGGTCGAGATCGCGGGGATGCCGAAGTGGTCGGCCACGATCTTGGCCTGGGTGCCCTTCCCGGCCCCCGGCGGCCCCATCAGGATCAGTCTCATACTCGGAACTCCAGCCCGTGGTTCGGGGCCCCCGCGGAGTTGTCGGGCGGAGGAGCGAAGCGGGGGAGACCGAGAACTTCGTGGGGAGGGAGGATCAGCCTCACTAGCGCAGGAACCCTTCGTAGTTGCGCTGCTGGAGCTGGCTCTCGATCTGTTTCACGGTGTCGAGGGCGACACCGACCATGATCAGGATCGAGGTGCCGCCGAACGGGAAGTTCTGGTCGGCACCGATCAGCACGAACGCGATCAACGGGATCAGGGCGACGAAACCGAGGTACAGCGAGCCCGGCAGCGTGATGCGGGACAGGACGTAGGACAGGTAGTCCTCGGTCGGCTTGCCCGCCCGGATCCCGGGGATGAAGCCGCCGTACTTCTTCATGTTGTCGGCCACCTCTTCAGGGTTGAAGGTGATCGACACGTAGAAGTAGGTGAAGAACACGATCATCGCGAAGAAGAGGATCATGTAGAGCGGGTGGTCGCCTCGGACCAGGTATCTCTCGATCCAGACCGACCATCCGGAGCTGCCGTTGTTGTTGAACTGCGCCGCCATCGCCGGCAGGTACAGCAACGACGAGGCGAAGATCACCGGGATGACTCCGGCCTGGTTGACCTTCAACGGGATGTACGTCGAGGAGCCGCCGAACATCTTGCGACCGACCATCCGCCGGGCGTACTGCACCGGGATACGGCGCTGTGCCTGCTCGATGAAGATGACCGCCGCGATGATGACCAGGCCGATCGCGATCACGATCGCGAAGACCCACCAGCCCTTGGACTTGCCCACCGACCACAGGGAGGTGGGGAAGCGCGCGACGACCTGGGTGAAGATCAGGATCGACATGCCGTTGCCGACACCCCGGTCGGTGATCAGCTCGCCGAACCACATGATGACGGCCGTGCCCGCGGTCATCGTGATCACCATGACCAGGAAGGTCTGCGTGGTGTTGTCGTACAGCAGGGGCTTCTGGCAGCCCTGGAGCAGGTTGCCCGAGCGAGCGAGCGCCACGATGCCGGTCGCCTGGAGCAGAGCCAGGCCCAGCGTGAGGTAGCGGGTGTACTGGGTGATCTTGGTCTGGCCGGCCTGGCCCTCCTTCTTGAGGGCCTCCAGCCGGGGGATCACCACAACCAGCAGCTGCAGGATGATGCTCGCGGTGATGTAGGGCATGATCCCCAACGCGAAGATCGTCAGCTGGAGCAGCGCCCCGCCGGAGAAGACGTTGATCAGGTTGTAGATGCCGGTGTTGTCGACACCGCTGATGCAGTCGTGCACGTTGCTGACGTTCACGCCGGGCGCCGGGATCTGGGACCCGATCCTGAAGATCACGATGATCATCAGGACGAACAGGAGCTTCTTCCGCAGGTCCGGGGTCCGGAACGCGTTGACGTAAGCGCCTAGCACGACCTTGTGTCCTCTTTCTCGGTCTCGCCCCGCGGGCTGCGACCTGGTGGTGACGCCGTCCGAGCGGCGACATCGGGCCCCTCACACACCATCGCGGAGACCGCCGGAAGCCTAACAGGGGCACTCACGTCGGCCGTCTTCGCGGAGGGTGCTCGGACCGGCAGGTGGAACGGACCAGGGGCGTCTCGGCCCGGGTCCGCACCCGCGCGGTCAGACGACCGTGGCGGTGCCGCCGGCGGCCTCGATCTTCTGCTTGGCGGACGCGGAGAACGCCTGGACGCTGACCTGGCAGGCGACCGAGATGTCGCCCTGGCCGAGCACCTTGACCGGCTGGCCCTTGCGCACCGCACCCTTGGCGACCAGGTCGTCGACCGACACCTCGCCCCCCTCGGGGAAGAGCTCGCCGAGCCGGTCGAGGTTCACGATCTGGAACTCGACGCGGAAGGGGTTCTTGAACCCCTTCAGCTTCGGCAGGCGCATGTGCAGCGGCAGCTGACCACCTTCGAAGTACGCCGGCACCTGGTAGCGGGCCTTGGTGCCCTTGGTGCCGCGACCGGCGGTCTTGCCCTTGGAACCCTCACCGCGACCGACCCGGGTCTTGGCCGTCTTGGACCCCGGAGCGGGTCGCAGGTGGTGCAGTTTCAACGTCATGACTTACTCGACTTCCTCGACCGTCACCAGGTGACGGACGGTCTGGACCATGCCGCGGATCTCCGGCCGGTCCTCTTTCACGACCACGTCGCCGATGCGTTTGAGACCGAGCGTGCGCAGGGTCTCCCGCTGGTTCGCCTTGCAGCCGATGGAGCTCTTGCGCTGCTGGACCTTGAGCTGTGCCATCAGCGGGCCACCTGCTCCGGCGCCGAGGGCACAGCGGACTCCTGCGCGGCCTTCAGCAGTGCGGCCGGGGCGACCTGCTCGACCGGGAGGCCGCGCCGCGAGGCGACGGTCTCCGGCTGCTCGAGCATCTTCAGCGCCTCGACCGTGGCGTGGACGATGTTGATCTGGTTGGACGAGCCGAGCGACTTGCTCAGCACGTCGTGGATGCCGGCGCACTCCAGGACGGCGCGCACCGGGCCGCCGGCGATGACGCCGGTACCGGGGGCGGCGGGACGCAGCAGCACCACGCCGGCGGCCTTCTCGCCCTGCACCGGGTGCGGGATCGTGCCCTGGATCCGGGGGACCCGGAAGAAGTGCTTCTTGGCCTCCTCGACGCCCTTGGCGATCGCGGCCGGCACCTCCTTGGCCTTGCCGTAGCCGACGCCGACCATGCCGTCGCCGTCACCGACGACCACGAGGGCGGTGAAGCTGAAGCGACGACCACCCTGGACCACCTTGGCGACCCGGTTGATCGCGACGACGCGCTCGACGTACTGGCTCTTCTCGGCACCGCCGCCGCGACGGTCGTCGCGACCACGGCCCTGGCGCTCGCCACCGCGCTGTCCGCGCTGGGCTCCGCTCATGAGATGTTCCTCTTCCTTGTGTGTCAGACGCTGGGTCGTGACGTGTCGTGCTGTGTCGTTGTCTGGGTCGTTGTCTGGGTCGTTGTCTGGGTCGTTGTGTGGCGGATCAGAAGCTCAGGCCGCCCTCGCGGGCAGCATCGGCCAGGGCCGCCACGCGGCCGTGGTACTGGTGACCGGCCCGGTCGAAGACGACGGACTCGATGCCCGCCGCCTTGGCCCGCTCGGCCACCATCTCGCCGACCTTCTTGGCCTTGGCGGTCTTGTCGCCCTCGAACCCACGGAGGTCGGCCTCCATGCTCGAGGCGGCGGCCAGCGTGTGCCCCGCGAGGTCGTCGACCACCTGGACGCCGATGTGCTTGGACGAACGGGTGACGACCAGGCGCGGCCGCTCGGCGGTGCCGAAGACCTTCTTGCGTCCGCGCAGCTGGCGCTGCAGGCGGGCCCGCGTGCGAGGTGCGGTGTGCTTGTGCTTGGACAGGGAGATGGCCATGGTCACTTACCAGCCTTTCCGACCTTGCGGCGGACGTACTCGCCGGAGTAGCGGACGCCCTTGCCCTTGTAGGGCTCCGGCTTGCGCAGCTTGCGGATGTTCGCGGCAACCTCGCCGACCAGCTGCTTGTCGATCCCCACGACGCCCAGGTGCGTCGGGTTCTCCACGGTGAAGGTGATGCCCTCCGGGGCGTCGAAGGTGATCGGGTGGCTGTAGCCGAGCTGGAACTCCAGCTGGGTGGGGCCCTTGGACAGGACGCGGTAGCCGACGCCCTGGATCTCGAGCTTCTTCTCGTAGCCCTCGGTCACCCCGACGACCATGTTGTTGATCAGGGTCCGGGTCAGGCCGTGCAGCGAGCGGCTCTGCCGCTCGTCGTCGGGGCGCTTGACCTCGAGGACGCCGTCGTCGTTGCGCTCCACGGTGATCGGAGCGGCCACGGTGTGGCTCAGGGTGCCCTTGGGGCCCTTGACCGTCACGGTCGGGGCGTTCGTGCCCTCGATCTGGACGTCCACCCCGGAGGGGACCGTGATCGGGAGCTTGCCGATGCGCGACATTGCTCTGTTCCTTCTTTCTCGGTCTCGTGGGTGGGTTACCAGACGTAGGCGAGGACTTCCCCACCCACGCCCTTCTGGTTCGCCTGACGGTCGGTGAGCAGGCCCTGGCTGGTCGAGATGATCGCGACACCCAGCCCCCCGAGCACCTTCGGCAGGCCCGTGTGCTTGGCGTAGACGCGCAGGCCGGGCTTGCTGATGCGGCGGACGCCGGCGATCGAACGCTCGCGGTTGCGACCGTACTTGAGCGTGATGGTGAGCGTCTTCGCGACGCCCCCCTCGGGGTCGTCGGCCACGTCGAAGGACGTGATGTAGCCCTCGGCCCTGAGGATCTCGGCGACGCCGGCCTTGAGCTTGCTGTAGGGCATCGTCACGTCGTCGTGGTACGCCTGGTTGGCGTTGCGCACACGGGTCAGCATGTCTGCGATCGGGTCGGTCATCGTCATGGTGGTGTCGTTCTCTCTCGTTGTGGTTTCCCGGAGGGGTCACCCGCCGGGACCTGCAGCGTTCGGTGGGCTCGCTGTTACCAGCTGGACTTGGTGACGCCGGGCAGCTCGCCGCGGTGGGCCATCTCCCGCAGGCAGATCCGGCACAGGCCGAACTTGCGGTAGACGGCCTTGGGGCGGCCGCAGCGCTGGCAGCGGGTGTAGGCGCGGACGGCGAACTTCGGCTTGCGTGCCGCCTTCACCCTGAGTGCGGTCTTGGCCATGGTCAGTTCTCCCTGAAGGGGAACCCGAGCTGCTTGAGCAGCGCGCGCCCCTGGTCGTCATTCGGTGCGGTGGTCACGATCGTGATGTCCATGCCCCGGGGACGGTCGACCCGGTCCTGGTCGATCTCGTGGAACATGACCTGCTCGGTCAGGCCGAAGGTGTAGTTGCCCTTGCCGTCGAACTGGCCGGGGTTGAGGCCCCGGAAGTCGCGGATGCGCGGCAGCGCCAGCGACAGCAGCCGGTCGAGGAACTCCCACATCCGGTCGCCACGCAACGTGACGTGGGCACCGATCGGCATGCCCTCGCGCAGCTTGAACTGGGCGATGGACTTGCGCGCCTTGGTCACCATCGGCTTCTGGCCGGTGATGACGGTCAGGTCGCGGATCGCGCCCTCGATCAGCTTCGAGTCGCGAGCGGCCTCGCCGACGCCCATGTTGACCACGATCTTGGTCAGGCCGGGCACCTGCATGATGTTGCCGATCTCGAACTCGCTGCGCAGCGCGGGGACGATCTCCTCGCGGTAGCGGGTCTTGAGACGAGGCGTGACCTTCTCCTGCTCAGGAGCAGTGACGGACTCGGTCATGTCAGATCTCCTTCCCGGTCTTGCGCGAGATGCGGACGCTGCGCGTGCCGGCGTACGTCGAGCCGTCCGGACGCCGCTTGAGGACCTCCTCGCGACGGAAGCCGACGCGGGTCACGCCGTCGCCCTCGACCAGCATCACGTTGGACACGTGGATCGGAGCCTCGGTGGTGATGATGCCGCCGGTGGTGCCGCCACGACCGCCCTGCTGGATGACCTTGGTGTGCTTCTTGACGCGGTTCACACCCTCGACGACGACCCGCCGCTCCTCGCGGAGCACCTGGATCACCTTGCCCTCGGCGCCCTTGTCCTTGCCGGCGATCACCTTGACGGTGTCGCCCTTCTTGATCTTCATCGCGTGCTTCCCCATCTCAGAGCACCTCCGGTGCGAGCGAGATGATCTTCATGAACCGCTTGTCGCGC
>DATBDF010000298.1:0-2999 GCA_036270075.1 Nocardioides sp. | reverse complement strand
CTCCCTCGACGAGGTCGACGTAGCGGTAGAAGTAGCGCAGGGGAAGTCCCACCCAGTTCCCCAGCGCCAGCTGCTCGTTGCAGAACATGACGAGGAAGATCCGCTGCGTGGCCGCCAGCGCCTTCCCGTACGGGTTCATCGCCTGGTACAGCAGGACCGAGTTCACGTTGATCACGATCTCGGCGCGGAACGAGCGGATCAGCTCGACGAGGGCGCGGCCGGCGGAGTCCTGGTCGATGCTGCCGAGGTGCGAGCACAGGTCCACCTCGCGGACCCCGTCCGGGAAGCGCCCGTGCGGCGCCCGGCCGCCCTGGTCGGTGTATACGACCACGACCTCGGACGGGTCGAGGTGGCGGGCGAGGGCATGGGCCAGGTGGCCCTCCGCACGTCGGCTCCCGCCCCAGCGCGGGTCGCTCACGACCAGCACCACCCGGGCGCGGGCGAACCCGGCCGCACGCTGGGCCGCGTGGATGGCGGAGACCTGGACGGCGTTCACCTCGTTGAAGAACGGGTGGATCTTCGGCGTCGGGGTCGCGGACCACACCTCACCGATCAGCGGCTCAACCTCGGCGGCGCGGGTGACCATGTCGCCGAGTCGCCCCGTCAGCAGCCGCTGCTGGAGGTCGAGACGCAGATCGCCGAGGATGCCGGCGAGCTCGGGCGCAGGGCGCCCGAGGACCGTCGACATCAGCTCGAGGCCCGGAGCCGGGTCGGCGATCTCCCCGGCGTCCTTGCCGTCCTTGAGCCAGGCAACGTACGGGCTCGTGGTGGCGGTGGCTCGCCCCGGATGACGCCCGAGGTAGGTCTTCATGTCGAAGTTGATCTCGGGGCTCGCCTTGGCCGTCGCACCGTTGGCGAGGAACACCCCGAGCGGGTCGCCGTCCTCGGTCAGCAGGTGTCGCGCCTGCAGCAGGAAGTGCGTGAGATCGAAGCTTTCGTAGGCGACGTCGTAGTCGGGGTCGATGCCGGCCGGACGCATCCGTCGGCGTACGTCGGCCACCCCGGCGTCGAACACCGGACTGACCCTGGTGGGTCGGTCACGTGGGTCCGGGACGACGCGGGGGGTACCCCGGCGGTACTTCGCGGCCGCCCGCGCCCGGAAGCGGCGTGCCCGCCGTGCCACACCCCTCGCGATGCGCTGGGGATCCGGCATGTGGTTCCTCCCGAACGGGTTGGAGTACGCCCGGCGGTCGTCCCCTCGGGCGCGGGTCTGGGGGCGGCTCGTATCGTAACGGTGGCGCGGCCGGCGACCTCGTCGGGCCGTGGCAGCCGCCGTCGCAGCGCAGGTGCGGTGGCGCCGTTATCGTGACCGCATGAGGCTGGCACGCCGACATCGGCCGGAGGTCGGCGTCGTGGTGCCGGCGTACGGCGTCGAGGAGTGGCTGCCGCACTGTCTGGAGAGCCTCACGGCGCAGCGTCACCGCGCGTGGACGGCCGTGGTCGTGGACGACGGCTCACCCGACCGGTCGGGTGAGATCGCGGAGGAGTTCGCGGCGCGCGACGACCGCATCCGGGTGCTGCACACGGAGAACCGAGGCCTGGGTGCGGCCCGCAACGAGGGGCTCCGCCACCTCGACACCGACTACGTGGCCTTCCTGGACAGCGACGACATGCTGCCACCGACGGCCTACGCCGACATGGTGGGACGCCTCGAGGCGTCCGGCTCCGACTTCGTCGCGGCCTCGTTCCAGCTGTGGGACGACGGAGAGCTCGCCGAGCCCCGCTGGATGCGGCGGCTGCACCACCAGCTGCGCTCCGGGATCGGTGCCGACGAGCATCCCGAGATCCTCGGCGACGTGTTCGCGTGGGACAAGCTCTTCCGCCGGTCGTTCTGGGACGCCGCGGGCCTCGCCTGGCCGGAGGGCATCCACTACGAGGACCAGCCGTGCACGACCGCGGCGTACCTGCGCGGACGGTTCGACGTGGTGCCCGACCACGTCTACCACTGGCGGATCCGCGCCGACGGCACCTCGATCACCCAACAGCGGGCCTCCGTGGGAGACCTCGGGGACCGGCTCGAGAGCAAGCGTCAGTCCCTCGCCCTCGTGCACGACGAGGGGTCGCCGGAGCTCCGGGAGGTGTTCGTCGACCGGGTGATGGCGGGGGACCTGTGGCGGTACTTCCTGGAGCTGCCTCGAGCGGACGACGAGTGGTGGAAGCTCCTCCGCGCCGGCATCGAGGAGCTGTGGGGGGAGCGGTCCCTCGTCCACAGCGGGCTGATGCCCGTGCACCGGCTGATCGGCTGGCTCGTCCAGCACGACCGTCGGGACGAGGCCACCGCCGTGGCCGCGTTCCTGAACGACGGCGGCGCCGTACCGCGCACGCCGGACGGGGTGGCCCTGGACACCGCGGCGATCCCCGGTCTCGACGCCGCGACGATCGACCGGCCGGCGGTGGAGCTGCGCCCCCACGAGCTGCGCAAGCGGAAGTGAGCCGTGGACGTCGAGCGGATGCACGCGCACTGCGCAGCCAAGCCCGGCGCGTGGGCGGACTTTCCCTGGGAGCACGAGCATCCGGTCTTCAAGGTCGGTGCGGGGGAGCGCGGGAAGATCTTCGCGTTTCTCGGGAGTGCCGGCGTCGGGATCAAGGCGGCGCGGACACGTGACGCGGCCGACGAGTGGCTCCAGAGGTACCCCGCGAGTGCCTCGAAGATGGCCTACATCGGCCGCTCGGGCTGGAACGACCTCGCGTTCGACGGCCGGATCCCGGACGACGAGCTGCTCGAGGCCGTCGACGAGTCCTACCGGCTGGTGGCCGAGGGGCTCCCGAGGAAGCTGCGCCCCGAGGGCTGGGACGCGACCTGACGGCTGGTCTCGAGAGAGGCGCTCCCCCGGTGGTGGGGGCGGTTGCCCTGCTGGGGTGGTTTCGAGACAGGCGCCAGGGCGCCTTCCTCAACCACCAGAACGGCCTCCGTGGGTTGAGGAGCTCGCGCTGCTGGGGTGGTTTCGAGACAGGCGCCAGGGCGCCTTCCTCAACCACCAGACGGCCTCCGTGGGTTG
>DATBDF010000297.1:0-8533 GCA_036270075.1 Nocardioides sp. | reverse complement strand
TGAACGCGGTGTACGACGCCGCCAAGGCGTACGCGGACCGTACCGCCTAGGCGTCGTGTCCGGTGGTTGACGAGGTCGCTCTGCGACCGCGCTGGTCCGGTGGTTGAGGAGGTCGCTCTGCGACCGTCTCGAAACCCCGGTGCTGTTCTGCGCAGTCCTGGGGGGATGGGTTTCGAGACAGGCGCTGGCGCGACTTCCTCAACCACCTGGGCCGTAGCCGGCTCGTCGCGCACGTGCGATTCCTGGGCACCGCGCCCCGAGCCACGTCGCCGGAGCACACTGGACCCGTGGCTCGCCCAGAGGTCCTCGACGTCGGCCCCCGCGGGCTGCGGCGCCCGTCCACGTGGGTCATGGTCGTCGTCCTGATGGCGATCGTGGTCGGCGGGCTCGCGGTCTACGCCGACCACCGGAGCCGGGTGAGCGAGTCGCACGCCCTCGACGCATGCCGCCGGGAGCTGCACGACGCCGCCGTCTCGTCCGACCTGCAGATGATGGCGGTGGCGACCACGACCCACGGGCCGCTGGCCTCGACGGGTGCCGGGGCCGACCAGGGACTGGCCGGCCTCATGTCCCGGTCCGCACGGCGGCTGCTCCCAGAGGTGGTGGGCGCCGACCAGGTCTGCCGGGACGTCTCGATCCGTCCGTGGCACTTCTCGCTGAAGGCCCGGCGTGACGCGACCACGGCGTACTCCGGTGCCCTGGCGACGAAGCTCGGCGAGATCGCACGCGACGGCCGGACGTCGTACGTCGAGGACCGGACCCTCCGCACCCTGCGCCAGCATGCCGACCTCGTCGAGTTCGGTGGCCACTCCTGACCGCCGTACCTGACGGGCATCAGCCGGGAGCGCACACTGGGGAGATGGACCCTGGCACGGGATCTTCCGGCGAGCCCGAGCTCCTGGGCGACACACCGGTCCGGCTGCCGCGAGACCGCCGTGAGCCTGAGGTCCTCGACACCGCGCCGCGCGACCTCTGGCACCCGCCCCTGTGGCTGCTGGCGCTCACCGTGCTGGTCGTCGCGGCCGGAGTGCTCGCGTGGTACACCGACGGGCGGGCACGCACCCACGAGACGCGTGCGCTCGAGGAGTGTCGGCAGGAGCTCCATGCGGCCGTCATCTCCGCCGACCTGGAGATGCTGTCCGTGGCCGCCAACCTCCGCCCCGCGCTCGCCTCGGCGGCGGGTCCGGAACGCACGCGCACCGCCGGGTTGATGGCGGTGCCGGCGCGCCGGCTGCTGCCTGACGTCGTCCGGGCCGACCGGCTCTGCCGATCGGTGTCCGTGCGGCCCTGGCACCGCTCGCTGAAGGCGCAGCGGGACGCGGCCACCGCCTACTCGGGGGCCCTGGTCGCGAAGCTCGACGCCGTCGCCGCGGACGGCAGCGACTACTACCGCGACAACCAGGCACTCCGACAGCTACGCCGCGCCGCCGAGATCGGGGTCTTCGGCGGCCGCTACTGACGGACCGGACGGTGCGCGAGAGTCTTCCTCGAAGGCAGCGACACGGCGCACACTGAGCAGATGGACGCCCGGTCGGGACCAGTCGCCGAGCCCGAGATCCTCGGCGACGAGCCCGTGCGACTCCCGCGGGTGCGCGAGGCAGCGGGAGATCTCCGCCGAGGCTCGGGGACGGTCCGACACCCCGGCTGGTGGTGCGTCCTGGCCGTCGTGCTCGTGCTGGGCGGGCTGGTCGCGGTGGTGGACGGGCACCTGCGCGACCGTGACCGGGCCTCGGTAGCAGGGTGCGAGAAGCAGCTCCATCTCGCGACGTGGTACGCCGAGCGCCGGCTCGGACTCGTCTCGAACTACCTCGAGCCGACGGTCGCGCCCAGCGGCCGCGTGCAGCGGATCCACCTCGCCGACCTGATGTCCGCCCGGGCCTATCGCGTCCTCCCGCGGGTCCAGCACGCGGACCACGTCTGCCGCCGGGTCAGCGTCCGGCCGTGGCATTTCTCGCTGGTGGAGCGCCAGAGCTCCGCCACGGCGTACTCCGCGGCGCTCCTGACGTTGGTCCAGACCGTCGCCGCCCAGGGCCGGGTGGCCTTCAGCGACGACGCGACCTTGCAGCGCCTCCGCCACGCGGTGGGCATCGACGGCGGCTGAGGGCGACCGCGCCCGGGGGCGTGTCGGCACCCGCGACTATCCTCGGATCCGGTACCCCCACCGTTCACCGGCTTGGGGGCTGTCGTGCTGTCCGGCACTCCCGAAAGGCCACCTCGTGCTCCTCTCCGCACTCACCGACGCCGTGCTGGCCGAGCGTGCCCTCGCCGAGGCGGTGGCCGATGCCCCGCGGCTGGGCCGGCTCGACCTGACCGCTCCGGCCGGGGTGCGACCGTTCCTGGTCGACGGGCTGGTGCGCGCCGGACGGACGGTCCTGGTGGTGACCGCGACCGGCCGCGAGGCCGAGGAGCTGACCGACGAGCTGGGCGCGATCGTCGACCCCGACTCGCTCGCCTACTACCCGAGCTGGGAGACGCTGCCCCACGAGCGGCTCAGCCCGCGCAGCGACACGGTCGGGCGCCGGCTCGCCGTCCTGCGCCGTCTCCGCCACCCGGGCGAGGACGGCGCGATCGGTCCGCTGCGCGTCGTCGTCGCGCCGGTCCGGTCGATCCTGCAGCCCCAGGTGCAGGGTCTGGGCGACCTCGAGCCGGTCGAGCTGGAGCCGGGTGACTCCGCCGACCTCGACGACGTGACGCGACGGCTCGCGGACGCGGCGTACACCCGGGTGGACCTGGTCGAGAAGCGGGGCGAGTTCGCCGTGCGCGGCGGCCTGGTCGACGTGTTCCCACCGACCGAGCAACACCCGATCCGGGTCGAGTTCTGGGGTGACGAGGTCGACGAGATCCGGTCCTTCGCGGTCGCCGACCAGCGCACGATCGAGAAGGTCGACCGGCTCTGGGCACCGCCCTGCCGCGAGCTGCTCCTGACCGACGAGGTACGCCGCCGCGCGGCCGCGCTGGGTGAGGCGCACCCGCAGCTGGCGGAGATGACCACGAAGCTGGCTGCCGGCATCGCGGTCGAGGGCATGGAGTCACTGGCACCGGTGCTCGTCGACGAGATGGAGCTGCTCGTCGACGTGATGCCCGACGACACCCAGGTGGTCGTGCTCGACCCCGAGCGCGTGCGCAGCCGGGCCCACGACCTCGTCGCGACCAGCGAGGAGTTCCTCGGAGCGTCCTGGGCTGCGGCCGCGGGGGGCGGCACCGCGCCGATCGACCTCGGCGCCGCGTCCTACCGGGAGCTGGATGACGTTCTGGCCCACACCCGCGAGCTCGGGCGCTCGTGGTGGACCGTCAGCCCGTTCGGGCTCGACGACGAGCTCGTGGGAGCGGGCGGGCGGACCGTCGCGGCGACGCCCGTCGACGGCTACCGGGGCGATGTCGAGCGTGCCGTCACAGACCTGCGCGGTTGGCTCGAGGCCGGCATCCGCATCGTCGTCACGCACCCCGGGCACGGGCCCGCCGAGCGCATGGTCGAGGTGCTCGCCGAGCACGACGTACCGGCCCGGCTGGTCGAGCCGGACTCCGACGCCGAACCCGAGCCCCACGTCGTCACGGTCACCTGCGCGACGCTGGCCCACGGCTTCGTCGCCGAGGCGCTCGGCCTCGTCCTCGTCACCGGCGACGATCTCTCGGGCCAGCGCGGCGCGACCCGCGACCAGGCCCGCATGCCCACCCGCCGCAAGCGCCAGATCGACCCGCTCGAGCTGAACAAGGGCGACTTCGTCGTCCACGAGCAGCACGGTGTCGGGCGGTTCGTCGAGATGCGGCAGCGTGACGTACAGGGCGCCACCCGTGAGTACCTCGTCCTCGAGTACGGCGCCTCCAAGCGTGGCGGCCCGCCCGACATGCTCTTCGTGCCGGCGGACTCGCTGGACCAGGTGACCCGCTACGTCGGCGGCGAGCAGCCCAGCCTCGACCGGCTCGGAGGCTCCGACTGGTCCAAGCGGAAGAACCGCGCGCGCCGCGCCGTCCGCGAGATCGCCGCCGAGCTGATCAAGCTGTACGCCGCGCGCCAGGCCACGCAGGGCTTCGCGTTCGGGCCGGACACGCCCTGGCAGCGCGAGCTCGAGGACGCCTTCCCGTTCCACGAGACGCCCGACCAGCTGACGACGGTCGACGAGGTCAAGGCCGACATGCGCCTCACCGTTCCGATGGACCGCCTGGTGTGCGGCGACGTCGGCTACGGCAAGACCGAGATCGCCGTGCGGGCGGCGTTCAAGGCGGTCCAGGACGGCAAGCAGGTCGCGGTGCTGGTGCCGACCACCCTGCTCGTCCAGCAGCACTACTCGACGTTCGCCGAGCGGATGGGCGCCTTCCCGGTGACCATCCGGCCGCTGAGCCGCTTCCAGACCGAGAAGGAGGCGCGCGAGGTCGGCGACGGGCTGCGCGAGGGATCGGTCGACATCGTCATCGGCACCCACCGGCTGCTCAACCCCGACATCAAGGTCAAGGACCTCGGCCTGATCATCGTCGACGAGGAGCAGCGTTTCGGGGTGGAGCACAAGGAGCAGATGAAGCGGCTCCGCACCAGCGTCGACGTGCTCTCGATGAGCGCGACCCCGATCCCCCGCACCTTGGAGATGGCCATCACCGGCATCCGCGAGATGTCCACCATCACGACGCCGCCCGAGGAGCGGCACCCCGTGCTCACCTACGTCGGCGCCTACGAGGACCGCACGGTCACCGCGGCGATCCGCCGCGAGCTCCTCCGTGAGGGGCAGGTCTTCTTCATCCACAACCGGGTGCAGTCGATCGAGAAGGCCGCGTCCCGCATCCGCGAGCTCGTGCCCGAGGCCCGGGTCGCGACCGCACACGGGCAGATGGGCGAGCACCAGCTCGAGCAGGTGATGCTCGACTTCTGGGAGAAGCGCTTCGACGTCCTGGTCTGCACGACGATCGTGGAGTCCGGTCTGGACGTCTCCAACGCGAACACGATGATCATCGAGCGCGCGGACGCCCTCGGGCTCTCCCAGCTCCACCAGCTCCGCGGCCGCGTGGGCCGGTCCAGCGAGCGCGCGTACGCCTACTTCCTCTACCCGCCCGAGAAGCCGCTCACCGAGACCGCCCACGAGCGGCTCGCCACCCTCGCCCAGCACTCCGACCTCGGCGGCGGCATGGCGATCGCGATGAAGGACCTCGAGATCCGCGGTGCCGGCAACCTCCTCGGCGGCGAGCAGTCGGGCCACATCGCCGACGTCGGCTTCGACCTCTACGTCCGTCTGGTGGGCGAGGCGGTCCAGGAGTTCCGCTCCGACGGAGCCTCGGCCGACGACCTGGGCGAGGTGCGCATCGAGCTGCCGGTCGACGCCCACCTGCCGCACACCTACATCCCCAGTGAGCGACTGCGGCTGGAGATGTACCGCCGGCTCGCCGAGGTCCGCACGGACGACGACGTCGACCAGATCCGCGACGAGATGGACGACCGGTACGGCGAGCCGCCCCCCGAGGTCGCCTCGCTGCTGCTCGTCGCCCGGTTCCGGGCACGAGCCCGCCAGGCGGGCATCTCCGAGGTCACGATCGCCGGCCGCAACGTGCGCTTCGCACCGGTCGAGCTGCCCGAGTCCCGGGTCGTCCGCCTGAACCGGCTGTACCCCCGGAGCATCGTCAAGACCCAGGTCGGGACGCTGCTGGTGCCCCGTCCGCAGACCGAGGTCATCGGGGGCCGTCCGATCGACGGGGTCGCCCTGCTTGAATGGGCCCGCACGGTCATCGACTCCGTGATCGATCCCGACCGTGCCCGCAGCAGGCAGCCGAGCACGACCAGCACCAGGGAGTCATCGTGATCCTGACCCGACAGCGCCGGGCCCCAGTTGTCGCCGTCGTGGTCGCCATCTGCGGACTGCTGATGACCGGCTGCGGCGACAACGTCGGCGTCCATCCCGGATCAGCCGCGGTGGTCGACGGCCAGTCGCTGTCGATGAACAAGATCGACGACACCACGAAGCTGTACTGCCAGGCCTACGTCGCGCAGTCGCAGCAGTCCCAGCAGACCTCCTCCGGGCCGATCCCGATGGGCGCGTTCCGCAGTTACGTCGCCTCCGCGCTGTCCAAGCGCATGCTCGGCGACGCACTGGCCGACCACTACGGCGTGGAGCCCGCACCGGGTTACCAGAAGGCGGTCAGCACCTACGAGCAGGGTCTCGCGTCGGCACCCGACGACCAGCGCGCCGCGGTCATCGAGGTGGCCGGTGCCGACGCCTACCTGCAGAACGTCCAGGTCGCCATCGGCGAGCAGCTGACCGGCAACTCGGGCCAGGCGGACGCGGACGTCAAGGCCAACCTCCAGCGCGGCCAGGTCGCGACCGAGGACTGGCTGAAGGACAACGACGCCCGCGTCGACCCGGTGTTCGGGATCGCCGTCGACGGTGGCCAGTTCTCGCCCCAGCGCGACCAGATCTCCTACCCGTTGAGCCCCCTGGCCTCCGAAGGCGCCCAGGCGCTCACCAGCCAGCAGGGCCCGGCCGACTCCTACATCTCGGCGCTGCCGCCGTCGCAGCTCTGCCAGTGACCGAGTCCGCCGACCCGGCCGGGGCGACGGGGGAGCCGCTCCTGGACTTCCTCGACGACATGCGCCGCCTGCGACGCGACTGTCCGTGGAAGCGCGAGCAGACCCATCGTTCGCTCGCGCGCTACCTGCAGGAGGAGGCTGCCGAGACGGTGGAGGCGATCGACACCGGTGACGACGCCCACCTGCGCGAGGAGCTCGGCGACGTGCTGCTGCAGGTGTACTTCCACGCGGTGATCGCCGAGGAGACGGGTGCGTTCACCATCGACGACGTCGCCCGCGACATCAGCGACAAGATGCACCGTCGCAACCCGCACGTCTTCGGTGCCACCTCACCCACCACGTTGAGCGCCGCCGAGGTCGACGCCCAGTGGCAGCAGATCAAGGCGACGGAGAAGGCACGGCGGTCGCCGTACGACGGCATCGCGCCCGGTCTACCGGCGCTGCTGCTGGCCACCAAGATCCTCGAGCGGACGCCCGCGGCGGAGCCGACCTCGTCCGACGACGTCGGCGACCGGCTGCTCGCCCTGGTGCGCGAGGCGCTCGACGAGGGCATCGACCCCGAGCAGGCCCTCCGCGACGCCGTGCGCCGTGCGGTCTCGGACTCCGGTGCCTAAGAGGGCTCTGACCGCTCGTCAGGGGCTCGCGAGGGTGTAGCGGATGGGGACGTCGAGGCTCATCCGACCTCGGTCGTCGCGTTCGCGAGCGAGGACCTGCTCCGCCCGCGCCAGGATCTCCGCATGCCCGGCCGGGTCGGTGTCGGCCCAGACCCGCCGTAGCACGGTGCCCATCGTCCACGCCCGGAACTGGGCGACGTCCTCGAAGGCCACCGCATGGGCGACGGTGGTGGTCCGCACGACGCTGTAGCCGGCGCGGCTGAAGAGTTCCTCGACACCCTCGTCGCTGTCGAACGGCGACTCCCCGCGGGGCGACGGGGCCGGGCCGGCGAACTCGGTCACGAGGTCGAGCAGCTCGCGCAGCCGTCCCGTGGGAACCGGGAACGTCGAGATCCCGACGCGGCCGCCGCGTCGACTCAGGTCACGCCACCGAGCCAGCGCCGCGACGGGATCCGGGATGAAGAACAGGACCAGCGAGCTCACGATCCCGTCGTACGCCGTGCCCGGCGGCTGCGGGTCGGCGGCGTCCCCGAGCGCGAGGTGGACGTTCCCGACGCCGGACCGGTCGAGCTGCTCTCCGAGCAGTCGCACCATCGACGGCGAGATGTCCAACGCATCGACCGCGCCGTGCGGCCCGAGGGCCTCGGCGAGGGGCAGCGTGGCCGCCCCGCGACCGGACCCGAGCTCGAGGAACCGCTCACCGGCCCGTGGCTCGAGGAGCTCGACCAGGGTCCGGGCGATCGGTTGGAACCACGGCACGCCGGACTGGTCGTAGTGCTCGGCGATCGACTCGAACATCTCCGGCCAGGGGTTCGCGGAGGTCGCTTCGTCCGTCACGGCGTCGATCGTGACATCGTCCCGATCCCCGCGTCGACCGCCCCGCGGGTGCTGCGCGGGGTGGTGGACCTCCGCGGATAGTGTGGCCGCATGGCGATCATCGACGCGGTCGGCGGCCGCGAGATCCTCGACTCTCGGGGCAATCCCACCGTCGAGGTCGAGGTGCTCCTCGACGACGGCACGTACGCCCGCGCGGCGGTTCCGAGCGGTGCCTCGACCGGCGCGTTCGAGGCCGTCGAGCTCCGCGACGGCGAGAAGGCCTTCGGCGGCAAGGGCGTCCAGAAGGCCGTCTCGGCCGTGATCCAGCAGATCGGGCCCGCCCTCGAGGGCCTCGACGCCGACGACCAGCGCCTGGTCGACCAGACGATGATCGACCTCGACGGCACCCCGAACAAGGCGAACCTCGGAGCGAACGCCATCCTCGGCGCCTCGCTCGCCGTCGCGAAGGCAGCCGCCGACTCCGCCGCACTCCCGCTCTACCGCTACGTCGGTGGCCCGAACGCCCACCTGCTGCCGGTCCCGATGATGAACATCCTCAACGGCGGCGCGCACGCGGACAACAACGTCGACATCC
>DATBDF010000296.1:0-4112 GCA_036270075.1 Nocardioides sp. | reverse complement strand
CGGACGCAGTGGTCGGTGGCGAGGCCGCAGATGTCGACCGTGTCGACGTGGTGCTCCTGGAGCCAGTCCGCGAGCCCGCGGCCGTCGGCCGCCCGCCCCTCGAAGCCGGAGTACGCCGCCGCGTGCTCACCCTTGAGGAAGATCGCGTCGAAGGGCTGAGGGTCGAGGTTGGGGTGGAACGCCTCCCCGTCGGTCCCGACCCTGCAGTGCACCGGCCAGGTGTCGACGAAGTCGGGCTCGCGCGCCCAGTGCGGCCCGGGGTCGAGGTGATGGTCCTTGGTCGCGACCACGACGTCGTACGACGGCGCCTGGTCGTCCTGCCGGGTCCAGTGGTGGAGCAGCTCGCCGATGTCGCTGGCCACCCGCGCACCGCCCTCGACGGGGAGGGAACCGCCCTCGCAGAAGTCGTTCTGGACATCCACGACGAGAAGGGCGCGGGTCATGCCCCGAGCCTATCGATCGCCCACAGGCGTTCTCGCGGCGGATGGGTCGTCGGCGCCGGGGTGGTCGGGTGGTCGGCGTCGGTGGCGTCCGGGGCGGCGGAAACCGCGGACGAAATGGCCTTCTCACTCGGCGTGTCGATCGATTCGTCCGCGGTTTCCCCGCAAGTGACCGATCGGCAACACCTCAGCCGCTTTCCGTCCACGAGCACACCCTGGTGAGGGCGCGTCCACAGCCCCGGTGCCGCCCCGCTGTGTGGAGATGGCGAGCTGGGCCAAGTTCGGGCGGCATGGAGGACGACATCTGGTCCGGACCACGGCCCCACGCCGGTTGGTCGTCGCTGAGTCGAGGAGTGCACGTCCGGGCCGACGCGATGGAGGATCTGGCGACGCGGCTGTCCGCGTGGCAGCTCGCCCTTCCGTTCTGGTCGTCGTTCACCGGCATCACGGCGGCGCAGCTGCGTGGGTGGTGGCTGCCTCCGATCCCGGAAGCCGTGCCACTGTTCGTCGCCTCGGGACGATCGGCACGCATCTCGCGTCCCGGCCTTCGTGTCTGTCGACACAACTCCCTGCCGCCGTGGCAGCTCGTGCGTGGCGTCAGGGTCCCGGGTCCGGCCGAGACGGTGTTGGCGTGTGCCCGTGACCTGGAGCTGCTGGACGTCGTCCTCATCGGCGATGCAGCGCTCCATTGCGGAGACGTGACCCGGGCGGAGCTGGTGTGCGTTTCGCGGCTTCGTCGTCGTGGGGCGCCACTCCTGCGCCAGGCCATCGCGTTGATGGATGCGCGAGCGGAGTCGATCTTCGAGGGGTTGTTGCGGATCCTGCACGTGGTGTGCGGCATCGAGGTCGAGCCTCAGCGCGACATCGTGGCCGACGACGGCACCTTCGTCGCTCGCGCCGATCTCCTCCTGCGTGGGACGACGACGCTCCACGAGTTCGACGGGGGCCATCACCGAACACCGCAGCAGCAGGCACAGGACCTCCAGCGCCACCGGCGACTCGTCACGGCCGGCTACCAGCGCCGCGGTTTCACCTCGCACGACGTCCTGCTGCGGCCCCTCGGTGTGCTCCGGGATGCCGACGCCACGGTGGGGCGAGACCACGATCCGGGCAGGATCCAGGCTTGGTACTCCCTGCTGAGGGACTCGCTGTTCACCGCCTCCGGCCGTCGCCGGCTGGAGGAGCGGCTGGGGCTGGGCGGAGAAACCGCGGACGAAACGCCCGAATGATCGGCGAGTCGTTGCGTTTCGTCCGCGGTTTCTCTCAGCCCATCCCTTTCCTCCGCGGTTTCTCTGGCGAGGCCCACCCCCAGCCGCATCAAGAGCGCCGCAGGGGCAGCCAGGCGATGACGTCCTCGATCATCGCGTCCCACAACCGCCACTCGTGGTCGCCGGGCCGGAGGTCGACCGTCAGGGGGGTGCCCGCGGCGGTGGCGGCGGCGATGAAGCGCTCGTTGGCGTCGAGGAGCCCGTCGCTCGTGCCGCAGCCGACGTAGAGCGGAGGGACGGTCCTCGCCGCGCTCAGGAGGGCGAACAGGTCGACCTCGTCGCCGAACCTGCCGTCGAACGCCCGGTGGACGATGGCCGCCCGATCCTCGAGCTCGGTCAGGTAGCGGATGTCGAGCGTCCCGGAGAGGGACGCGGCCGCGGCGTAGCGGTCGGGGTGGGTGAGGGCGAGCTTGAGGGCGCCGTACCCGCCCATGGAGAGCCCGGCGACGAAGGTGTCCTCCGGCCGGTCCGAGACGCGGAAGAGCGAGCGCACCAGCGAGGGCAGCTCCTCGGACAGGTAGGTCCAGTAGCGGTGTCCGTGAACCTCGTCGGTGTAGAAGCTGTGGTACGCCGAGGGCATCACCACCGCCAACCCGGCCCCCTCGGCGTACCGCTCGACCGAGGTGTAGCGCGTCCACCCGGAGTGGTCGTCGGTGAGTCCGTGAAGGAGGTAGAGCACCGGGGGATCGTGGAACCCCTCGGGCAGCACCACCGTGAACGTCGTGGCGACCTGCAGCGCATCGGACTCGACGTGGCAGGTGAGCAGCGCCATGTCAGACGAACTGCGTCGGGATCACGGGCTCGCCCTTCGACATCTGCTCCGCGGTGTGGGGGAGCTCCCCACGCGCGGCGATGTGACGGTCCCGCGCCGCGTCGAGGGGCTCGCGCCCGACCACCTGGCCGTCGCGCACCAGGGGGACGAGCAGCTCCCGGTCGTCTCCGTCGTTCACCGGTGGCTTGCCGACACCGATCACCTCGGCCTCGGCGACACCGGCCGACGACAGCCGGCGCATCGCCCACTTGCGTCCGCCGATGGAGATCTTGTCCGTGCTCTTCTTGGCCACGGCGACCAGGTCGCCGTCGTTGTCCTCGCGGGCCACGAGCTTGTAGACGAATCCGCACGTGGGGTGGCCGGAGCCGATGACGAGCTGGGTGCCGACGCCGTACGCGTCGACCGGCGCGGCGGCGAGTGCGGCGATGGCGTACTCGTCGAGGTCGCTGGTCACGATGATCCGCGTGTCGGTCGCCCCGAGTGCGTCGAGCTCGGCGCGCACCTCGTGCGCGAGCGCGCCCTGGTCACCGGAGTCGATCCGGACCGCCCCGAGCTCGGTGCCGGCCACCTCGATGCCCAGCCGGACCGCCTCGCGGACGTCGTAGGTGTCGACCAGAAGGGTCGTTCCCCGCCCGAGCGACGCGACCTGGGCGCGAAACGCCTCGGACTCGGAGTCGTGGAGCAGCGTGAAGCTGTGCGCACTGGTGCCGGCCGACGGTACGCCGTAGCGCCGGCGGGCGGCGAGGTTCGAGGTCGTCGAGAAGCCCGCGACGTACGCCGCGCGCGCGGCCGCCACCGCCGCCTCCTCGTGGGTACGACGCGACCCCATCTCGATGCAGGGGCGTCCCGCCGCGGCCTGGGTCATCCGCGAGGCCGCCGATGCGATGGCGCTGTCGTGGTTGTAGATCGACAGCAGCAGCGTCTCGAGCAGGACCGCCTCGGCGAACGTGCCCTCGACGATGAGCAGCGGGGAGAACGGGAAGTAGAGGTCCCCCTCGGCGTAGCCCCAGACATCGCCGGCGAAACGGTGTCGAGCCAGCCAGTCACGGGTCCGCTCGTCGACGACGTTCTCGAGCATGTCGAGAGCCTGGTCGTCGAAGCGGAAGTCCTCGATGGCGTCCAGTGCCCGGCCGACGCCCGCCACCACGCCGTACCGCCGCCCCTCGGGGAGTCGCCGCGGGTAGAGCTCGAAGACCGAACGCCGCTGCGCCATCCCGGAGCCAAGAGCCGCCTGCAACATCGTCAGCTCGTAGTGGTCCGTGAGCAGAGCGGTCGACGCGCGCACGGGGCCAGCGTAGGGCCAGGCTCGGGCGCCACGCTGTGCCACCATGGCCCCATGGCGACCACGAGCCCGGTCGAGGTCGAGCCCGATCTCACTACGGACGAGGTCACGCTCACGTCCAAGCCGTGGGTCACCATCGTGTGGAACGACCCGGTCAACCTGATGAGCTACGTGACGTACGTGTTCCGCACGTACTTCGGTTACGACCAGAAGAAGGCCGAGAAGCTGATGCTCGAGGTGCACCACGACGGCAAGACGGCGGTCAGCAACGGCTCGCGCGAGGAGATGGAGCGCGACGTGCAGGCGATGCACGAGAACGGGCTGTGGGCCACGTTGGAGAAACAGACCTA
>DATBDF010000295.1:0-2690 GCA_036270075.1 Nocardioides sp. | reverse complement strand
TCGGCGTGTCGCACCACTGGATCATCGACGAGATGCTCGGGTTGCCCTACGAGCGTCCTGTCCTGACGATGCGCGCCAATCTGGACGTCCTCGACCAGGCCCTCCGAGGTCCCGGCGCCGTCGACGTCGAGAACGAGCTCTTCCGCGTGCACAACCCTCTCGACGTCACGGACATCGGGACGACGCCGGTGCTCATCGCCGCCCTAGGGCCGCTCATGCTCCGGCTGGCCGGCGAGCGGACCGATGGCACGATCCTGTGGATGGCCGACGAGCGGGCCATCGCGTCGCACGTCATCCCTCACCTCGCTGGAGCAGCGTCGGCTGCGGGCCGGCCGGCGCCACGCGTCGTGGCCGGGATCCCGGTGTGTCTCTGCAGCGACCGGGAGGTCGACGTGGCGGCCGCCAGGGCGAACCGGATCCTTGCCGAGGCCGAGGTGTCGCCGAACTACCAGCACCTGCTCCACCACGGCGACGCCCGCAACGTCGGGGACATCCTCGCCGCGGGGAGCGAGTCGACGATCGAGAAGCGCCTGCGCGGCTTCGCCGACGCCGGCGTCACGGACGTCTCGGTCCGGGTGTTGCCGATCGGGGAGAGTCGCGACGAGCTCATCGCGTCGCTCGAGCGCACGCGTCAGTTCGTATCGTCGCTCGCTCGATGAGTGCTACCGGCACAGCCCAGGGGCATAGCGTCCCGGCGATGACGGCGGCCGCCGCCGAGCAGTTCGGGGACCAGCTCGCGATCGTGGACGGCAGCACCCGGCTCGCCTACAGGGACCTGCGCGACGCAGCACGCACCTTCGGAGCGGCGCTGGTCGCGTCTGGCGTGGAGCCTGGTGACCGCGTGGCCATCTGGGCGTTCAACAGCGTCGAGTGGGTTGTCACCGCGCTCGGGGTGTTCGAATCGGGGGCGGTGCTCGTCCCCATCAACACCCGGTTCAAGGGCGTCGAGGCGGCGGACATCCTGTCCCGGAGCGCGGCCAAGGTGTTGGTCACCGTCAGCGACTTTCTCGGGACGAACTACGTCGCCATGCTCCGGGCGAGCGAGGTCGAGCTGCCCGACCTCCGGACGATCGTCGTGGCCCACGGTGACGCACCGGACGACACCTGGTCATGGAGCGCGTTCCTCGGCCGCGGGACCGACGCGACGCGCGTCGAGGTTGCACGGCGCAGCGCCGCCGTCACCCCTGAGGACGTCTCCGACATCCTCTTCACCTCGGGCACGACGGGTGTCCCCAAGGGCGTTGTCCAGACCCACGCCCGGACGTGGTGCATCGCCACCGACTGGGTGGCGATGACCGGCCTCACCGCGGGCGACCGCTATCTCATGGTCAACCCCTATTTCCACATGTTCGGGTTGAAGGCTGGAATCCTCGCCTCGGTCGCCGCCGGCGCGACGATGCTCCCCGAGGCGGTCTTCGACGTCGACCGCGTGCTCGCGCGGGTCGCAAGGGAGCAGGTGACGGTGCTTCCTGGCCCGCCCACGATGTACCAGTCGATCCTTGACCACCCCGACCGGGACGGCCACGACCTGTCGAGCCTGCGAGTCGCGGTGACCGGCGCTGCCGACATCCCGGTCGAGCTCATCCGCCGAGCGGTCGACGAGCTGCCATTTGCGACGATCATCACCGGCTACGGACTCACCGAGGCGGGTACGGCGACGGCAACGTCCCTGGGTGACGACGTCGAGACCATCGCCACCACCGTCGGGCGTCCACGCCCGGGCTTCGAGCTGCGCATCGTCGACGACAAGGGCGTCGACGTCCCGTCGGGAGAGACTGGCGAGATCGTGCTGCGCGGGGGCAGCACCATGTTGCATTACCTCGACGACCCAGAGGCGACGGCGCAGACCCTCCCGGAGGACGGGTGGCTGCGGACTGGTGACCTCGGCGTGGTGAACGAGGCGGGCTGCTTGCGCATCGTCGGCCGGGCCAAGGACATGTTCATCGTCGGCGGCTTCAATGCCTATCCCGCTGAGATCGAGAGCGCCCTGCTGCGTCACCCCGACATCCAACAGGCCGCGGTGATCGGCATCCCTGACGAGCGGCTGGGCGAGGTCGGCGTGGCGTTCATCGTTCTCCGGCCCTGGGGCACGACGTCGGGCACTGAGATCATTAGTTGGTCTCGCGACCAGATGGCGAACTACAAGGTCCCCCGGGCCGTCGAGGTGGTCGACGAGCTGCCGGTGAGCGCCAGCGGGAAGGTGCTGAAGGATGTGTTGCGCGGGCGGGCGAGGGCGTGACGGCGCAGAGCCTGATGCACCACGGGCTCGAGCAGTCCGCGCGCCGGTTCGGCGATCGTGACTTCATCCGAGCCGACGATGACCGGTGGTCCTTCCGGACGGTCGACGCCCTGAGCAACGCGTTCACTCGGCACCTGGCGGCGAGCGGCGTGACCGCCGGAGACCGTGTCGTGGTCATGACCACGAGCCGCGTGGAGTTTGTCGTCGCCGTCCACGCCGTCAGCAAGGTCGGCGCGTCGGCCGTCCTCCTGAGCCCGGCGTGGAAGGCCGTCGAGGTCGAGCACGCTCTCGCGCTGACCAGGCCGGTTCACGCTGTCGCCGACGGGCCCGCGGTGGCCGTGCTCTCCGGTCGAATTCGCGGCGGCGTGAGCGATCTCGATGACGCGTCGACGATGGAGGCGGCGTTCACGCTCGATCGCGAACCGGTCACCGCCGGCGACGTCGGCGACAG
>DATBDF010000294.1:0-7837 GCA_036270075.1 Nocardioides sp. | reverse complement strand
AGGTCTTGTCGCCGCGCAGGAGGTCCTCGTCGGCCCGAGCCACCCAGGTGGCGAACGACTCGTCGTCGGCCCGGTCGGCCAGGAAGTTGGTGACGACGCTGGTGACGTAGTCGTCGAGCCCTGCACTGGTCACCTTGTGGGCCCGCAGCTTGCGCCCGAAGCCGGCCTTCAGCCCGGTCGCACCGCCCAGGTGCACCTGGAAGCCCTCGACCTGGCGATCGCCGTCCAGCACCAGCTGACCCTTCAGGCCGATGTCGGCGACCTGGGTGCGCGCACAGGCGTTGGGGCAGCCGTTGACGTTGACCGTGATCGGCACGTCAAGGTCGGGGAAGCGACGCTCGAGCTCGGCGACCAGGTCGCGGGCGCGGGTCTTGGTGTCGACGATCGCCAGCTTGCAGAACTCGATGCCGGTGCACGCCATCGTGTTCTGCCGCCAGGCCGAGGGCCGGGCCGACAGCCCGATCTCGTCGAGGTCGGTCAGCAGGTCGTCAAGGACCGCGGGCGCCACCCCGACCAGCACGATCTTCTGGTACGGCGTGAGCCGGGCGCCGTCGACGCCGTGCCGCTGGATCAGGTCGGCGAGGAGGTCGTCGAGCACGGCCGGGGCGACGCCGATCAGCACGATCTTCTGGTACGGCGTGAGGCGTGCGCCGGCGACCTCGTACCGCTCCATCAGATCCGCCAGCCTCACGAGCAGGGTCCCCGAGACGCGTCCGACCGTGGGCGCGATCCCGACGTACACCCGGCCGTCGTTCTGCGCGTGCACACCGACGTGGTCGCGGTGGCCGACCGGCGACGGCGGCGACGGGCACGACACCAGCGGGCGACCGAGGTACTCCTTCTCGAGGACCTCGCGGAACTTGTCGATGCCCCAGTCCGCGACCAGGAACTTGAGCCGCGCCCGGGACCGCAGCCGGCGGTAGCCGTAGTCGCGGAAGATCGAGGCAACGCCCTCCCAGACGTCGGCGACCTCGTCCACGGGGATCCAGACGCCGGCCCTCTGCGCCAGCATCGGGTTGGTCGACAGCCCCCCGCCGACCCAGAGGTCGAAGCCCGGGCCCAGCTCGGGGTGCACCGTCCCGACGAACGCCACGTCGTTGGTCTCGGGTGACACGTCGTGGCTCGGGTGCCCGGTGACGGCGGTCTTGAACTTGCGCGGCAGGTTCGAGTACGCCGGGTTCCCCAGGGCCCGGGCCGCGATCTCCTGGAGGGCGCTGGTGCCGTCGACGATCTCGTCGGCCGCGATCCCGGCCACCGGTGACCCCAGGAACGGCCGCGGCGAGTCGCCGCACGACTCGAGACTCGACAGCCCCGCGTCGTCGAGCCGCCGCCAGATCTCCGGCACGTCCTCGATCCGGATCCAGTGGTACTGGATGTTCTCGCGGTCGGTGACGTCGGCGGTGTCGCGTCCGAAGTCGACCCCGATGGAGCCCAGGGCGCGGACCGTCTCATGGCTCAGGAGCTTGCCGTCCGAACGGACCCGCATCATGAAGAACTCGTCGTCGAGCTCCTCCTCCTCGAGCATCGCGGTCTTGCCGCCGTCGAACCCCGGCGCGCGCTGGGTGTACAGCCCCATCCACCGGAACCGCCCGCGGAGGTCGGCAGGGTCGATCGAGGCGAAGCCGCGCTTGCTGTAGACGTGCAAGATCCGGTCGCGGACGTGCAGCGGGTCGTCGTCCTTCTTGGACTGCTCGTTCTTGTTGAGCGGCTCGGTGTAGCCGAGGGCCCACTGGCCCTCACCCCGCTTGGCGCGCGGGATCTCGGTGTGGGCCGGGGGAGACGGCTTGAAACGAAGGTCAGGCATGGGGTGGTCGGTCCTTGGCTGGTCCGGAGCTGGAGGACCGCGCGCAACGTCGGGCGCGGCGTCGGCAGCTGGGGGAGGCTGGTCAGCGGAGTCAGCGGGGCCAACAGATCATGCTGCGCGTGCGACCGAGGTCCACGTGGCGACGTACCACGAGGTGCATCTCGTACGCGACCGTGATCATGGGACGAGTCTCAGGGAGTGGACCGGTGTTCCACAAACCGGAATCTTGAGTAATGAGACGGGCGACCGACATATGAGACGGACGTCGTGCCCGGTGACTGGCCTGCGGACGGCAGGCGCATTCCGGCTCCGGCTGGTCCTAGGCTGCGGGCCATGAGCGACCGGACCGCCGACGACACCCTGGCCAAGACCGCCTCGACCGCCTACGACGCGGCGCTCGAGGTCATCGCCACCGTCGAGCCGCGGATCGCCGCGGCCACCCGCCAGGAGCTGGCGGACCAGCGTGCCTCGCTGAAGCTCATCGCCAGCGAGAACTACGCCTCGCCGGCGGTTCTGCTGACCATGGGCACCTGGTTCTCCGACAAGTACGCCGAGGGCACGATCGGGCACCGCTTCTACGCCGGATGCCAGAACGTCGACACCGTCGAGTCCGTCGCGGCCGAGCACGCCCGCGAGCTGTTCGGCGCGCCGTACGCCTATGCCCAGCCGCACTCGGGCATCGACGCCAACCTGGTCGCGTTCTGGTCGATCCTCGCCCACCACGTCGAGACGCCCGGCCTGGCGAAGCTTGGCGCCAAGAACGTCAACGAGCTCACCGAGGCCGACTGGGAGTCGATGCGCCACGAGCTCGGAAACCAACGGCTCCTCGGCATGTCGCTGGACGCGGGGGGCCATCTCACGCACGGGTTCCGTCCGAACATCAGCGGGAAGATGTTCCACCAGCAGCAGTACGGCACCGACCCCGAGACCCAGCTCCTGGACTACGACGTGGTGCGCGCGAAGGCGCGGGAGTTCCGCCCGCTCGTGATCGTCGCCGGCTACTCGGCATACCCGCGGCGGGTGAACTTCGCGAAGATGCGTGAGATCGCCGATGAGGTCGGCGCGGTCCTGATGGTCGACATGGCGCACTTCGCCGGGCTCGTGGCGGGCAAGGTCTTCACCGGCGACGAGGACCCGGTGCCGCACGCCCACGTCACCACGACGACCACCCACAAGTCGCTCCGCGGGCCGCGGGGTGGGCTCGTGCTCGCTCAGGAGGAGTACGCCGGCGACGTCGACCGCGGGTGCCCGATGGTGCTGGGGGGGCCGCTGTCACACATCATGGCGGCCAAGGCGGTGGCGCTCGCCGAGGCGCGGCAGCCGGCCTTCCGCACCTACGCCCAGTCGATCGCCGACAACGCCAAGGGCCTCGCGGAGGGCTTCCTCAAGCGGAACGCCACGTTGGTGACCGGCGGCACCGACAACCACATCGTGTTGCTCGACGTCTCGTCGTTCGGCCTGACCGGTCGCCAGGCCGAGTCGGCGCTGCTCGACTCCGGCGTGGTGACCAACCGCAACTCCGTCCCGGCGGACCCCAACGGTGCCTGGTACACCTCCGGTATCCGCCTCGGTACGCCGGCGCTCACCACGCGCGGCTTCGGCATCGACGAGTTCGACAAGGTCGCCGAGCTCATGGTCGAGGTGCTGTCGAACACCCAGCCGGGCACCACCAAGGCCGGCGACCCGTCCAAGGCGTCGTACGTCCTCGCCGACGGCGTGGCCGACCGGGTGAAGGCCGCCAGCGCCGAGCTGCTGGACGCACACCCCCTCTACCCGGGTCTGGACCTCGCCTGAGCGAGACGGACCCTGCGCGGTACCCGGTCGTTGAGGAGGTCGCTGGGCCCGGCGCCTGGTGGTTGAGGAGGTCGCTGTGCCCGGTAACTGGTGGTTGAGGAGGTCGCCGTGCCCGGTAACTGGTGGTTGAGGAGGTCGCCGTGCCCGGTAACTGGTGGTTGAGGAGGTCGCTCTGCGACCGTCTCGAGACCACGGCCGTCCGGCCGGGGCCGTTGCGCGCTCAGCTCCGCTGCAGGAACATCCAGCGGTGACCTTCGACGTCCTCGGTGCGGTACAGCCGTCCCGGACCGCCGTTCTCGATCGCGGAGAGGGTCGGTGCTCCAGCGGCGATCGCGCGGGCGTGGTGGGCGTCGATGTCGTCGACGTAGACCAACGTCCCGTCGACGACGTACGGCGACCGTAGCCACGCGTCAGCCCGCTCACAGTGGGCGCGATGCGCCGTCGGCCCCTCGTAGTCGGTGTTGGTCGAGGCGAGCATCAGCAGCCCGCCGCCCGCGCGCATCTCACCGTGAGCCAACCGGCCGTCGTCGTCGAGCCAACGGGTCAGCTCCTCGAAGCCGAATGCTTGGACCAGCCAGTCCATGGCCGCGGGGCCGTCCGCGTAGGTCAGCATGGGGACGACGTCGTTCATGTTTCCTCCCGACTCAGCTCGCAACCGGTGTTGCCCGTCCCATGATCGCCCGCAGGTCTGCCGACGAGCAGGTGAGCGTGCCGTAGGTCCCGTCGTACGACGTGCCGAGGCGGGAGGCGCAGAACCCGTCGGCGACCTCCTGGGGTGCGAAGCGCACCAGCAGCGCCCCCTGCAGGCAGGTCGCCATCCGACCGGCGAGTCGACGTGCGGCCACCTCGGCGTCGCCGGCCTCACCCAGCAGGGCGAGGGTGTCGTCGATCGCCCGGTCGAGCCGGGCGTCGCCGCCGCGGGCGTGGCCGACCTCGGTGATCCAGGCGCTCAGCACCTCGGGCTCGCGACCCAGGGCGCGGAGCACGTCGAGCGCGTTGACGTTGCCCGAGCCCTCCCACACGGAGTTGAGCGGTGCCTCGCGGTAGCGCAGGGGGAGCCCCGAGTCCTCGACGTACCCGTTCCCGCCGAGGCACTCGAGCGCCTCCGCGACGAAGCCCGGGGTCCGCTTGCAGACCCAGAACTTCGCCAGCGGCAGCGCGATCCGACGCAGCGCCGCCTCGTGCGGGTCGGCCGAGTCGTCCACCGCAGCAGCGAGCCGGACCGCCAGCGCTGTCGCGGCCTCGGTCTCGATCTGCAGGTCCGCGATCACGTTCTGCATGAGCGGCTTGTCGGCCAGCGACCCGCCGAAGGCCGAGCGGTGCGCGACGTGCCACGCGGCCTCGTTGAGCGTGTGCCGCATCAGGGCCGTCGACCCCAGGACGCAGTCGAGCCTCGTGGCGGCGACCATCTCGATGATCGTGCGGACACCGCGTCCCTCGTCACCCAGCCGAAGGCCGAGCGTCCCGTCGAGCTCGAGCTCGGCCGACGCGTTCGCGCGGTTGCCGAGCTTGTCCTTGAGCCTGACGATGTCGAGCTGGTTGCGGCTGCCGTCGGGAAGAGCCCGGGGCACCACGAAGCAGGTCAGCCCTCCCGGGGCCTGAGCCAGCACCAGGAAGACGTCGTTCATCGGCGCCGACGTGAACCACTTGTGGCCGTGGAGCGTGTACTCGCCCTCCACGGACGTCGCCCGGGCCTCCGTCACGTTGGCCCGGACGTCGGAGCCCCCCTGTTTCTCGGTCATCCCCATCCCGGCGAGGGCTCCGCGCTTCTGGCCGACGGGTCGGATGCCGGGGTCGTACGTCGTCGCGGCCAGGGCGGGCGTCCACTCCTTCGCCAGCGTCTCGTCCGCGCGCAGAGCCGGCACCGCGGCGTACGTCATCGAGATCGGGCAGCCGTGTGCCGGGTCCGTGTGGGACCACGCCATGAAGCCTGCGGCGCGACGCACGTGGGCCGTCGTCGACCCCTCCGCCTGCTGCGCCCACGGCGCTGCCTGGAGGCCGTGGCTCACCGCGCGGTCCATCAGCCAGTGCCACGACGGGTGGAACACGACCTCGTCGATGCGGTTGCCGTAGCGGTCGTACGACGTGAGCTCCGGCTCGTGACGGTTGGCGAGCAGCCCGTGCTCACGCGCCTCGGCCGTCCCGGCCTCGTGTCCCAGGGCGACCAGGTCGTCCACCACCTCTGACCCGCCATGCCGGGTGACGGCCTCGACGAGCGCACGATCGGAGGTGACGACGTTGTGACCGGCGAGCGGTGGCGGCTGGTTCGTCGCTGCCCGGTTGCGGCTGGTCATGTGGCTACCGTAGATCCCATGCCGGGCTCCGAGCCGCCGCGGCCCGCGGACGCCGCGGGCCGCTCGGGCTTCGCCTGGCCCCCCTGGGTGCTGCGCACCCGAGAGACCTCGTGGCGGATCGTGGTCTCGACCGTGGCCGGGTCCATGCGGCACCGGGTGACCGGGCTGGCGGCCGAGGCGGCGTTCTTCACGGTGCTGTCCGTGCCTCCCCTGATCTTCGCGCTCGCCGGCGCCATCGGTTACGTCACCCAGTCGTTCAGCCCCGACCAGGTCGAGCACGTGCGGAACGCGATCATCGACCTGGCGTCGCGTTTCCTCACCGACTCCGCAGTGGACAAGGTGATCTCGCCGACCATCGACGACGTCCTCAGGGGCGGGCGCTTCGACGTCATCTCGGTCGGCTTCGTGCTGGCGCTGTGGTCGGGCTCGCGCGCGATGCACGTGTTCGTCGACACCATCACGATCATGCACGGGCTGGGTGGGCACCGCGGGATCGTGAAGACCCGGGCCCTGTCCTTCAGCCTCTACCTCCTGGCCATCGTCACCGGTGTGGTGGCCCTGCCGCTGGCCGTGGCTGGTCCTCGCCTGATCCACCGGTGGCTGCCCGACCGCGCCGACTTCCTGGTGAGCTTCTACTGGCCGGCGGTGCTGCTCGCGTCGATCTTCTTCCTCGCGACGCTCTACCACGTGTCGATCCCGGTCCGGACGCGGTGGCGGATGAACCTGCCCGGGGCCGCCTTCGCGTTGGGTGTCATCCTGCTCGGGAGCTTCCTGCTCCGGGAGTTCCTCACGGTCACGGCTGCGGACTCGAAGTCGATCTACGGCCCCCTCGCCGCACCCATCGCGGTCCTGCTGTGGCTCTACATCCTGTCCCTGGCGATCCTCGTGGGTGCGGCCCTGAACGCGGCGTTCGACACCGTCTTCCCCCAGCTCGCGACGACCCGGGCCCGCTCGGCCGGACCCGGGGACCAGGTGCAGTAGGTTCGCCGCGTGCCGCCGGACGTCGAGCAGTCGAGCCACGGGAAGGTCGTGCTGCCCGAGCCGACCCGATCGCCGTGGTACACGCTGATCCGACGCCTGCTGATGGCCACGGCCATCCTCGCGTTCACGGTGCTGCTGGTCTGGGTCGACCGAGGTGGCTACATCGACACCAACGATCCCAACCAGTCGGTCAACCTGACCGATGCCATCTACTACTCGACGGTCACCCTGAGCACGACGGGGTACGGCGACATCGCGCCGGTCACGAACGGCGCTCGCCTGATCAACGCCTTCGTCATCACGCCACTCCGCATCCTGTTCCTGGTCCTGCTGATCGGCACCACGCTGGAGGTGCTGGCGAACCAGGGTCGGCAGATGTACCGCACCTCACGCTGGAGGAGACACATGAGCGAGCACGTCGTGATCGTGGGCTACGGCACGAAGGGCCGGAGTGCGGTGGAGACGCTGGTCAACAACGGCATCCAGCGCGAGTCGATCGTGGTCGTCGACAAGGGCGGTGCCGCCGTCTCGGACGCGCACGCGGACGGCCTCGTGGTCGTGACCGGCGACGCGACCCGCAGCGGTGTCCTCCAGCGGGCCGGTGTCGACCGGGCCAGCCAGGTCATCATCACCACCGACCGCGACGACTCCAACGTGCTCTCGACCCTGACGGTCCGCCAGCTCAACCCCGACGCGTACATCGTGGCCTCGGTCCGTGAGCACGAGAACGCCCCGCTGATGCGGCAGTCGGGCGCCAACTCGGTGATCACCTCCTCCGACGCCGTCGGTCGCCTCCTGGGTCTCTCCTCACTCTCGCCGACGCTCGGCACGGTGATGGAGGACCTGCTGACGTACGGCGAGGGCCTCGAGGTCGCCGAGCGCGAGCTGCTCGTCAACGAGCTCGGCAAGGCGCCCCAGGCGCTGCCTGACCAGGTGATCGCGGTGGTGCGCGACGAGAAGGTCT
>DATBDF010000293.1:0-21618 GCA_036270075.1 Nocardioides sp. | reverse complement strand
ACAGCAGCGTTCCGCGCGCTTCGCCGTCGGGGCCCGCCTCGAGGTAGGACAGCACGGCGCGACAGTAACGCCCTAGAGTGCGCCGCCCATGCGAGCCCTCCGCGCGCTCGTCGGGCCGCTCTTCGTGGTCGCCGGCGCCCTGCACTTCAAGCGTACGCGCTGGTACGAGTCGATCATGCCCGACTACCTGCCCGCGCACCGCGATCTCGTCTACGCCAGCGGCGCGGCCGAGATCGCGGGCGGAGCCGGGCTCATGCTGCCCGCCGCGCGGCGGGTCGCCGGCTGGTGGCTGATCGCGACGCTCGTCGCGGTCTTCCCCGCCAACGTCTGGATGGCCCAGCACCCCGACCGCTATCGCGTGCCCGGCGGACGCGCCGCGCTGATCGCGCGCCTCCCCTTCCAGGCGGTCTTCATCGCGCTGGTGCGCGCGGCGATGCACCCGCGCTGACGCGATCGATAATTCCTTTCCTCACCCGTTCAGTATCCTTTGCGCATGCGCATCGGCGTCATCGGAGCAGGACGGATCGGCGGCAACGCGGCACGGCTGTTCGCGAAGGCCGGCCACGAGGTGCTCGTGAGCTTCTCGCGCGACCAGCGCAAGCTCGAGGCGCTCGCGGCCGAGATCGGCGGCCGTGCCGGCACGCCGCGCGAGGCGGTGCACTTCGGAGAGGTTGTGATGCTCTCGGTCTCCTGGACCCTGATCGACGACGTCCTCGCCCAGGCCGGACCCTTCGACGGGAAGGTGGTCATCGACACCACCAACCAGTTCGGGCGCGACGGCTGGGAGGACCTCCGCGGCCGTACCGCCGCGCAGGTCAATGCCGCGCGGATGCCGGGGGCGCGCTACACGAAGGCCTTCAACACGCTCACCTCCGGCTTCCAGGCCGAGGCGGCCGGGCGCACGGGGCCCGACCGCGTGGTCATGTTCCTGTGCGGCGACGACGACGAGGCCAAGGGCATCGTCAGCGGGCTCATCGACGACGCCGGCTTCACGCCCGTCGACATGGGCGCCATCGCCGATGCGGCGCCGATGGAGGCGCCGCGGCGCGAGGGCGCCGTCTACGGCGAGGAGCTCCATGAGCTCCAGGCGCGGGACTTCGTCGCGAGGCTGCGCTCGTCGTGACGCCCACGCTCTACGAATGGGCCGGCGGCGAGGAGGCGCTCGATCGCCTCACGCAGGCCTTCTACCGCCGCGTCCACGACGACCCGATCCTCTCGCCGGTCTTCGCCGGGATGTCGCCCGAGCACCCCCACCACGTCGCCCTGTGGCTCGGCGAGGTGTTCGGCGGCCCGCCCGTCTACACCCAGGAGCACGGCGGCTATCCGCACATGATGTCCAAGCACCTCGGCCTGGCCCTGACCGAGGAGCAGCGCGCCCGCTGGGTGGCGCTCGTCACGCCCGCCGCCGACGACGCCGGCCTGCCGGCCGACCCGGAGTTCCGGGCAGCCATCATCGGCTACCTCGAGTGGGGAACCCGCCTGGCGATGGAGAACTCCCAGCCGGACGCCGATCCCGTTCAGCACGCGCCGACGCCCAGGTGGGGATGGGGAGTGGCGCCGCCGTACCGCGGCTAGGTCGCGCGGCTGCGTTTCGCGGTACGTCGATCGCGCTCAGGCGGGCGTGAGCATCTCGGCCGAGATCCAGTCCTCGGCGAGGACCCAGGCACCCGACTGGCACACGGGCCGCACCACCCGGCCCTGCCAGCCCGCACGTGTGCGTCGCCACTCCACCAGGAGCCCCGGGAGCCGGCCGTGCTCGGTCAGGACCCAACAGTGGCGAACGCCCGGCGCCTCGGGCTCCGCCGGAGCCCGGACATGCTCCGGGGTCGGGGTGTCGCGAATGCGTTGATAGAGCGGGATGCGGTCGGCGTCTCGTCGATTCATCCCCCCGGCCACACTGGAGGGTATCGAACATGTGTTCGATCAGGTGTCGCTTCGCCCCCACCGCCGTACCCGACCGCACCGTGGTTTCGAGACGGTCGCAGAGCGACCTCCTCAACCACCAGAACCACGCTGCCCCCGACCTCCTCAACCACCAGCTTCCGGTGGTTGAGGAAGGCGCGCCAGCGCCTGTCTCGAAACCCCACCGCGTAGGCCGGCCGGCTGGGCCTTGTGCGGAGGGGCGGGAGGTCGATCGCTAGGTTCGGAGGGTGTTCAAGCTGTTCCTCTTCCTGCACCTCCTCGCCGCGATCTTCGCCATCGGCCCACTCGTCGGTGCTGCCACGACCGCGTCGCGTGCCCTTCGTTCGCCGGACGCGGATGCCGCGCGCTCGGCCGCCCGCACCATCAGGATCTACAGCTATGCCAGCGTCGTCGTGGTGCTCTTCGGGTTCGCGCTGATGTCGACGAAGGCGCCGTGGGACTCGTCGCAGCAGGTGGCCGACATCGGTGACACCTGGATCCTGGTGTCGATCGTCTTGTGGGGTGCCTCCGTCGCCGTGGCGCTGGGCGGGCTCGTGCCGGCCCTGCAGCACGCCGAGAAGACGATCCGGGACGGCGGGAGCGTCGCGACGATGACCGGCAGGGTCGCGGCGTTCGGTGGCGCGACCGGTCTCCTGTACGCCGCGATCGTGCTGCTGATGGTCTACCAGCCGGGCGGCTGATCGGTCAGGCCGCCAGTCGCAGCACGAACACGACGAACTGGCTGTCGTCGGTGAACGGCCGCAGGTCGAACGTCGCGAACCGGTGCTCGACCTCCAGCCCGACGGCTGCGCAGTCCTCCGCGAAGGTCGCGGCGGGGTACTCCAGGGCGTTGCCGCTGGGTGCTCCCGTGATCGCGTAGCCGACGAGCATCCGACCGTCCGGCTCGAGGAGCGCCGCCAGGTTTGCCAGCACCGTCCGCTCCGTGTCGGGCGCCAGCAGGACCATCACGTTGCCGACGCACACGATCACGTCGTAGGCCGTGGGCTGGCCCGCGTCGGACAGCCGCGACGCCGTCAGCTCGTCGAGGCGTGAGTCGACCAGCGGCAGCTCCGGGAAGGTCCGCCGCGACTGCTCGAGGATCTCGGCGTCGAAGTCGACGCCGACGACGCGGTGGCCGCGCGCGACCAGCGCCGCACCGACGCGGCCCATGCCCGAGCCCGCATCGAGAATCCGGGCACCACGCGGCGCGAGGGCGTCCGCCAGCCGCGCTTCGCCCTCGATGTCGACGCCCTCGTCCATCAGGCGCGCGAAGTGAGCGCCGTACCCGCCCTGACCGGCCGCTCGTTCTCTCGCGCGCGCCTGCTCCCACCTGGTCTCCGCCACGCGCCCACCCTAGTGACGCTCCCCACAGCGACGTCCGTTCGTCGCACGTGCGTCCTCCTTAACCCGTGGACGTCGTCCGGACGGACCGGAAGACTCCCGGAGGCAAGGACTCTCGGGGACGGAGGAGAGCATGCGCGTCGCGATCATCGGAGCAGGTCCCGCTGGGTTGTTCCTCGGTTCTGCGCTGGCACGACGAGGACACCAGGTGACCGCGGTGGACCGCGACCCAGGTCCGATCCGGGACCAGCGCTGGGAACGGCGCGGGGTGATGCAGTTCCACCACGCCCACGCGTTCCGGCAGACGGTGTGCGAGGCGCTGGCGCGGGAGACTCCGGAGGCGCTCGACGGTTGGCTCCGGGCAGGCGCGGAGCCGGTGCGGGCTGACCTGCCGGGTCAGCCCGACGCCGCCATGGGGCACCGATCCACGCGCGAGACGTTCGAGAGGGCCCTGCGGCGCGCGGCGTGCGACACCCCGGGTTTCGAGCTGCGGACCGGTCACGTGGACGGCGTCGCAGAACGCGACGGCCGCGCCGTCGGGCTCGTCGTCGACGGCACGGCGTACGACGCGGACCTCGTGGTGGACGCCTCCGGACGCGCCGGACGGGCCACCCGCGCGCTGGGCCGACGGCACGAGGTGGGAGGGCCGTGCGGCCTGGCGTACGTCGACCGCGTGTACCAGCTGCATCCGGGGGCCGAGCCCGGCCCGATGACCAACCCGATCGCCTGGCAGGCCGACTGCGACGGCTACCAGTGCCTGGTGTTCCGTCACGAACGCGGCCAGTTCTCCGTGGTGATCCTCCGCGCCACCCAGGACCCGGCGCTGCGCGACCTGCGGCACGAGGCCGCGTTCACCGCCGCCGTCCGAGCGATCCCCGGGCTCGACGTCTGGACGGATCCGGAGCGGGCTCAGCCGGTCACGAACGTGCTGCCCGGTGGCCCGCTGCTCGACAGCTACCGCGGCCAGACCGACGATGACGGACGTCTCGTGCTGCCCGGCCTGTTCTTCGTCGGCGACAGCGTCGCCACCACCACCCCGAACTTCGGTCGCGGCATCACCACCAGCCTCTGGCAGTGCGAGGCGCTGCTCAGCCTGCTCGACCACGACACCGAGGACCTCGCCGGTGCGGGCCTGGCCTTTGACGGCTGGGCGAACGACCTGATGCGGCCGTGGGTCGAGGACCACATCCAGATGGACGGCGACCGCGTGGCCCGCTGGTCGGGGCGTGACGTCGACCTGGCCGCACCCCTTCCGTCGGACCTGATCCTCGACGCCGCGCAGGTGCGACCCGAGATCATGGAGTCGGCCGGCGGCTACCTCACGATGGCAGCGTTGCCGGCATCGTTGCGCGAGGCCGAACCCATCGCCCGCGAGGTGTACGCCGGTGGGTGGCGACCGGCGTACTCCCCCGGTCCGGGGCGTGCGGAACTGGCCGAGATCGTCACCCGTGCCGTCGGCGCGACCGTCTGACGCTCACTGGCCGAGGATCGCCCCGGGATTGAGGATGCCGTCGGGGTCGAGCGCGCGCTTGATCTTGCGGGTCAGCGTCATCACGTCCGGCCCGAGCTGGTCCGGAAGGGCCATCGCCTTGGCCCGCCCCACACCGTGCTCGCCGGTGATCGTGCCGCCGAGCGCAATGGCCGCCGCCATCACCTCGGCGAACGCCGTGCGAGCACGCTGCTCCGCGTCCGGGTCGTCGGCGGCGTACACGATCAGCGGGTGCGTGTTGCCGTCGCCGGCGTGCGCCACCGTCGGGATCTCCACGTCGTGCTCCCGCGAGATCGCCACGATCCTGCCCAAGAGGTCGGGCAGCAGCGGGATCGGGACGCCCACGTCCTCCAGGAGAAGGGCCCCGCGCTGCTCCAGCGCATGAAAGGAGATGCGCCGCGCCTGGACGAACATCTCGCCCTCGGCGGCGTCGTCGGTGACGAAGCACTCCCCCGCACCTGCCGCGTCGCAGGCGAGCCGCATGGCCGCGATCTCTCCGGAGCGTACGTCACCGGGCGCGTCCGACTGACCGATCAGCAGCGCGCCGACGCTCCGGTCGAGCCCCATCGGTCGGAAGTCCTCGACCGCGTTGATCGTGGCCTGGTCCATCAGCTCGAGCAGGCACGGCCGCATCGTGGTGCGGATCGCCACGACAGCCTCGGCGGCCGCCGTCACGGTCGAGAACGTCGCCACCATCGTGGAGCGCGCCCCCTGGGCCGGCACCAGACGCAGGATCGCCCTGGTCACGATGCCGAGCGTGCCTTCGCTGCCCACGAAGAGCTTGACCAGGGACAGTCCGGCGACGTCCTTGATCCGGTTGCCGCCAAGCGTGACCAGCGTGCCGTCCGCCAGGACCACGTCGAGACCGAGCACGTAGTCGGTGGTGACGCCGTACTTGACGCAGCAGAGCCCGCCCGCGTTCGTGGCGACGTTCCCGCCGATCGAGCAGATCTCGAACGACGAAGGGTCGGGCGGGTACCACAACCCCTCCTTGGCGGCGGCCTCCTTCACGTCCTTGTTGAAGGCACCGGGCTCCACGACCGCGACCTGGGAGAGCGGGTCGATCTCGACGGCGGTCATCCGCTCGAGGCTGAGCACGATGCCGCCGTCGACGGCGCTCGAGCCGCCGGACAGCCCGCTGCCGGCACCGCGAGGCACCACCGGGACGTGGTGCTCGGCGGCCCACCTGACCGCGGTCTGCACGTGCCCGGCGTTCTCGGCCCTGACGACGGCGACCGGTGTTCCGGCGGAGGGATCGCGTGACCAGTCGTGCCGGTACTTCTCGACCGCGTCGGCCTCGACGACCACGACGTCGCCACGATCACCGGGCAGCGCCGCCCGCAGCTCGTCGAGCGCGTCGGGGCTCACCTCCATGAAGCCATGCAACCACGCGCTCGACTGCTGCGTCGCGTCACAGCAGACCGTGGCGACGGACCAGGTGTCGGTGGGCAGCGCACCTCAGGGCCAGGGAGTGCTGGCGATAGTGTGCTCGGCGGACTACCCGACAGTCAGGAGTGCGCCTTGCCAGACGTGAAGCCCCTGCAGAAGGTCCTCGTCGCCAACCGTGGCGAGATCGCCGTGCGGGTGATCCGCGCCTGCAAGGACGCCGGCATCGGCAGCGTGGCGGTGTACGCGGAGCCCGACCGCGACGCGGTGTTCGTCCGCCTGGCCGACGAAGCCCACAGCCTCGGCGGAGCGACCCCCGCCGACTCCTACCTCGACATCGCCAAGATCATCGCTGCCGCCGAGAGGTCCGGCGCCGACTCGGTGCATCCGGGCTACGGCTTCCTGGCCGAGAACGCCGGTTTCGCGCAGGCCGTGATCGACGCGGGTCTGGTCTGGATCGGGCCGCCGCCGGAGGCCATCGACAGTCTCGGTGACAAGGTCCGCGCCCGGCACATCGCCGAGAAGGTCGGCGCCCCCCTCGCGCCCGGCACCAAGGACCCGCTGGAGAACGCCGACGAGGCGGTCGCCTTCGCGAAGGAGAACGGACTCCCGATCGCGATCAAGGCGGCCTTCGGGGGCGGGGGTCGCGGGCTCAAGGTCGCCCGCGAGATGTCCGAGGTGGCCGACGCCTACGAGTCGGCGGTGCGCGAGGCGGTGACAGCGTTCGGGCGCGGCGAGTGCTTCGTCGAGAAGTTCCTGGACCGCCCCCGTCACGTCGAGACGCAGTGTCTCGCGGACCAGCACGGCAACGTGGTCGTCGTGTCGACGCGCGACTGCTCGCTGCAGCGCCGGCACCAGAAGCTGGTCGAGGAGGCGCCCGCGCCGTTCCTGTCCGACGAGCAGGTCACCCGTCTCTACGAGTCGTCGAAGGCGATCCTCCGCGAGGCCGGGTACGTCGGCGCCGGCACGTGTGAGTTCCTGGTGGGCCAGGACGGCACCATCTCGTTCCTCGAGGTGAACACCCGTCTGCAGGTCGAGCACTGCGTCTCGGAGGAGGTCACCGGCATCGACCTGGTGCGCGAGATGTTCCGGATCGCGTCCGGCGCGGAGCTCGGCTACGACGATCCCGAGATCCGCGGCCACTCCATCGAGTTCCGGATCAACGCCGAGGACGGCGGGCGGAACTTCATGCCGGCCCCGGGGACGCTGTCCGCCTGGCAGCCGCCGCAAGGTCCCGGCATCCGGCTCGACGGCGGCTACGAGAACGGCGAGACCGTGCCGGGCTCGTTCGACTCCCTGATCGCCAAGCTGATCGTGACGGGGCGCGACCGGACGCAGGCGCTGGAGCGGTCCCGCCGAGCCCTGGCGGAGTTCGTGGTCGACGGGATGCCGACGGTGATCCCGTTCCACCGCGCGGTCGTCGACGACCCGGCGTACGTCGGCGCCTCGAACCCCTCGGGCACGGGCTCGTTCGACGTGTACACGACCTGGATCGAGACCGACTTCGACAACCAGATCAAGCCCTACGGCGGTGATGCGGCCGAGACGGAGGACGCCGGCGAGCGGCAGACCGTGGTGGTCGAGGTGGGTGGACGTCGGCTCGAGGTCAGCCTCCCGGGCGGGCTCGCCTCGGTCGGCGTCGGAGCCGTCGCAGGAGCGAAGAAGCCGAAGAGGTCGGCCGGCAAGAAGGCCGGAGCCGCGGCCAGCGGCGATGCGGTCACCAGCCCCATGCAGGGCACGATCGTCAAGGTGTCGGTCGAGGAGGGCCAGGAGGTCGCGGAAGGCGATGTCATCGTCGTGCTCGAGGCGATGAAGATGGAGCAGCCGCTCAAGGCCCACAAGTCCGGCACGGTGACGGGACTCGAGGCCGAGGTCGGCGCGACCGTCACCAACGGTGCGGTGATCTGCGAGCTCAAGGACTGATGTCGGCGTCCTCGTCGCCGCCCGACGCCGTGCGACTCCGTGCGCCGCTGAATCGGGTGAGCCCCCGGGCACGGCTGATGTGGGTGTGCACCGACCTGCTCCGGTTCGTCCCGGTCACCGCGGTGCTCGTGCTCGGCGCCGGGCCCTGGAACTGGTTCTCCATCCCGGTCTGGCTGTGGGTGGTGTACGTCGTGCTGGCGGCGGCGTACGTCCTCGGCGTACCCCTGTGGCGCTACGCCGTCCACCGCTGGGAGGTGACCGAGACCGCGGTCTACACGCAGACGGGCTGGTGGGCACGGGAGCGTCGGATCGCCCCGATGTCGCGGGTCCAGACCGTCGACCATCGTGAGGGCGCCATCTCCCGGCTGTTCGGGCTGGCCACCGTGCGGGTCACGACCGCGTCGTCCGCGGGCGCCCTCACCATCGAGGGGCTGGACAAGCATCGGGCCCGCGAGATCGTCGACGACCTGACGCGGATGGCCGACTCCGTGCCCGGGGACGCCACGTGACCTCGACGGACCCCGTCCCGCGCACCGCCGGCTGGCAGCGGCTCGACTCGCGCATGCTGCTGGTCCATCCGGTCCGCGACTTCGTCCGCTTCCTGCCGGCGCTGTTCGTCCTGCTCGTCTTCGGCCGGTCGTCGGACAACGGCGGGTGGTGGGGGCTGGTCGCCGTCGCGGTGCCGGTCGTGCTCGGGCTCTCCCGCTACCTCACCACGAGCTACCGGATCACCGCCGGCCGGATCGAGGTCCGGCACGGACTGCTCAACAAGCGGGTGCTCTCCGCCCCTCTCGACCGCGTCCGCACGGTCGATCTCACGGCATCGCCGATCCACCGGGCCCTGGGCCTGGTCACCGTACGCATCGGAACCGGTCAGAGCGGCGCGAAGGGCGAGGAGCGCCTCGCGCTGGACGGGCTCGCCGCACCGGCGGCATCCGCCCTTCGCGAGCGCCTGCTCCACCTGTCGCCGGCCTCGGACGCCGACCGTGCCGTCGAGGCACCACGACCGCGTGAGGTGCTGACCCTCGACCTGGCCTGGGTGCGCTTCGCGCCGTTCACGACGGCCGGGATCGCCATCGCCGGTGCTGCGCTGGGAGTCGTCGCCCAGAGCATCCACACCCTGGAGATCGCCCCTTCCGTCGACCTGGACCGCGTCGCCCGCCTCGGCGTGGCCCTGCTCGTCGTCGGCGGGCTCGTCGTCTTGCTGGTGACGGTCTGCGTCCTCGCCGTGGTGGGGTACCTGCTGACGAACTTCGGCTTCCGCCTGTCCCACACGGGAGCAGACGCGTCGTGGCACCTGCGCCGGGGGCTCTTCACCACGCGCGAGACGACCCTCGACGACGCCCGGGTGAGCGGCGTGAGCATCGGCGAGCCGCTGGGCCTGCGACTGGCTGGCGGCGCGAGGCTCACGGCGATCGTCACCGGTCTCGACAAGCGGCAGCAGGGCAGCTCGGTCCTCGTCCCGCCCGCACCCCGTCGCGAGGTCGACCGCGTGGCGGAGGAGGTCCTCGGCGTCGCGGGTCCTGTCCGGACTCCCCTCGTCGATCACGGACGGCGCGCACATCGTCGTCGCTGGACCCGGGCCCTGCTCCCGGCAGCCGTGGTGGCCGCCGCGGCTCTGGTCGCGGCGTACACCGTGTCGTGGTGGTTCGTGCTCGTCGCCGCGCTGGCGCTCGGTGTGGGCGCCGGCCTCGCTCGCGATCGGATGCTCGGTCTCGGACACGCCCTGGTCGACGGCTACCTGGTGGCTCGGTCGGGCAGCCTGGACCGCCGACGCGAGACCCTGCACACGCCGTCGGTCATCGGCTGGAACCTCCGCGCCACGTGGTTCCAGCGACGCGTGGGGCTCACCGACCTGGTCGCCACCACGGCCGGTGGTCGCCAGCGGGTACGGGTCCTCGACCTCGCCGAGCCCAGCGCCACTGCGCTGGCCACGACGGCGACGCCCGCCCTCCTGGAGCCCTTCCTCGAGCGCTCCCTCGAGCACTGATGCGGCGGTTCCCTCGGCGGGCCGTTGCTGGGACGCTCGGGCCATGTCCATCCATCATCGCCTCGCCCCGGGGCCTCACCATCCCGCGGTGGCCGAGGACCTGCAGAAGAACGTCGATCACGTGCAGGGCGCGATCGCCGACCTGATCACGCGCTACGCGGGATCCATGCTGTTCGTCTACATCCACATCGCGATCTTCGCGATCTGGATGCTCCTGCTCGAGAAGAACCCGTGGCCGACCTTGACCCTGGTGGTCTCGCTCGAGGCGATCTTCCTGAGCACCTTCGTGATGATCGGCCAGAACCGACAGGCCGCCTTCCAGCAGAGCAAGGCCGACCACGACTTCCTCGTCGAGGAGAAGGAGCTGACCACCAACACCGAGCTGACCAGGACGATCGAGACGCTCACCCGCGAGATCCACGCCACGGTGGTGCCGTCGAAGCCGGAGTCGAGTCAGTAGGGTCCGCACATGCGGTGGAGGACCCTCCTGATGGCCGGGCTCGGGGTGCTGGTGATCGCGGCGATCGCGCCGTCGGCGAAGGCTCGTGTCGACGGTGCCGCCGACGGTGCCGTCCCCACCGCGGATGGCGAGGCGGCCGCAGGTGCGACCTGCGCGGCGACCGGCACCCACCACCCGGTACGCCGGCCGCAGTTCGTCCGGCGGATCGCGACCGGGGAGACCGGCTGGTTCTCCTCGCCCGGTCTGGTCGACCTGAACGGCGACGGCCGGCTCGAGATCGTGGCGCCGTTCTACTCGACGTTCGTCTTCGACGCGAAGGGACGCCAGCTGGGGAAGGGCAGGGCCACGCAGGGCCGTGTCTACGCGCCGTCGGTGGTCACCGACCTCGAGGGTGACGGCGTCCCGGACATCGTCGTGGGCGGGACCGGCTCGGTGGCGGCGTACGAGTACCGACACGGTCGCCTCCACCTCGAGAAGGGATGGCCCGCATCGGTCCGCAGCGGCGGCCAGACCCCGGAGGTGCGCGGCCTGGCCGCCGCCGATCTCAACGGTGACGGCCGGGTCGAGGTGGTGGCGACCACGACGAACACCTCACCGACGGGCGCCCAGGTCTTCGTGTTCAACGCGCGGGGCAACCGGTTCCAGCCCCGGGACGGCCACCATCCGGCCTGGCCGCGCTACAACCGGCTGCGAGGCCGTGGCAACGACCTGCACTTCAACGGCGTGGGCAACCACGGGTACGGCGCGTACGGCGAGAACGTCGGGATCGGGAACATCGACAACGACCCGGACCTCGAGATCATCACCACGTTCGACAACCACCAGATCAACGCCTTCAACCTCGACGGCACCTCCGTCCTCGCATCGCGCTGGTTCACCAACCCGGAGTCCGGTGCGCTCGGCCGGAGAATGGGTTGGGGCCAGTTCATCCGGTGGGCGGACCCGGGGGTCGAGCGTCGGCACTACCACCTCCACACGGGTGCCTGGCCGAGCCCGGCGCGCCAGGCCTGGCTCCAGTGGACCGACTCGCCACCCGCCGTGGTGGACCTCAACGGCGACGGGCGCAACGAGGTGGTCGGTCTCCCCAACGTCGAGCGCCACATCCCGTACCGCACCCAGGGCTACGCCTTCATGGCGCTGGACGGCGCGTACGGCGACGGCCACCGATCGGCGCGGCGGCATGCGGGCTTCGAGGACCTGAAGATGTCCAACCACCCGGTCTACCGGCCGCCCGGTGACTGGTACCCGCCCACGGGCATCCCTGCGCCGACCCTGGTCGACCTCGTGGGCGACGCGCGGCCGGAGATCGTGGCAGCCCTCCCCGGTGGGCGGGTCCATGCGGTGAGCCCGAGCGGACGCCGCCTCTGGAGCACGGCGTACGCACCGCGACGTTCCAAGACCTTCGCCTCCGAGGTGGTCGCGGCCGACCTGAACAAGGACGGCACCCCGGAGCTGGTCTTCGGCACCTACTCGCTCCACCGCGACGCCGGCCGACTCTTCGTGCTCTCGGCGCACGGGAAGAAGCTGTCGGTCACCCGGCTGCGCCACCAGGGCCGCGACGGCAACGGCATCGGTGTCGCCGCTGCGCCGTCGATCGGCGACCTGACGGGGAACGGCACGCTGGAGATCGTGCTCACCACGTTCGACCACGGAGTCGACGTCTACACCGTTCCGGGCTCCGGCACGGGCTGCCTGCCGTGGCCGACCGGCCGCGGGAACCTCCTCCGGAACGGGATGAGCGGCTTCACGGCGCCCTGACCGACCGGTCACGGGAGCGCCCCGGCGTACCTCTGTGCCAGCTCGCGCACGTGCTCGACGAGCTCGGGGGGCTCGGTGACGTGGAACGGCAGCCCGAGCATCGAGGTCCAGACGGCGACGACCTCGAGACTGTCGCCTCCGGTGACCAGCACGCTCGCGCCCTCACCGTGGGGCTCGACGGTCCCCACCGTGGGGTTGATCCGCCGCAGCACCTCCTCGACCGGCGCGTCGACCCGCACCCGCGCGTGCACCGCCCACCCCGTGCGCGCGACCTCGCGCACGACGAACTCGGTGAGGTCGCCGGGGAACTCGGTCGGCGCAAACCTGCGGCCCCCGGGCGTCTTGAGGCGCAGCCAGTCCACGCGGTACGGCGCCCAGGTGTCGGCTCGCGGGTCACGGGCGACGAGATACCACCGGCGCTGCCAGGCGACGAGGTGGTAGGGCTCGAGCTCGCGCGGATCCTCCCGGTAGTCGCACCGGATGCCCTCGTGATCGCGGATCGCCAGCGACAGCGCTTCGAGGACGCCGGCCTCGACTTCGGGGTCCTCGACGTTGCTGCTGGTGTTCACGGGGCCGGCGGAGGTGGCCCTGACGAGCGCCGCGAGCTTGCGTCGGAGGCGATCGGGGAGCACCTGCTCGAGCTTGGCGAGTGCACGGGCGCTGGACTCCTCGACGCCGGTGATCCCGGTGGCGGCCCGGAGACCGACGGCGACGGCCACCGCCTCCTCGTCGTCGAGCAGGAGCGGCGGCAGTCGGGCACCCACGCCGAGGCGGTAGCGGCCGCCCGGGCCACGGACGGCCTCGACCGGGTAGCCGAGCTCGCGCAGGCGCGCCATGTCGTTGCGGATCGTGCGGTCCGAGACGCCCAGCCGGTCGGACAGGTCGACCCCCGACCAGTCGGACCGCGCCTGGAGGAGCGACAGCAGGGCGAGCGTGCGGGTGGCGGTCTGGCGCATCCGTGGTTCCTTCCGGTCGAGTTCCGGAACCTATTCTTCCGGAACTCTTCCTACCGTCGGGGGTGAACCAGGTCGAGCCGACCAGCCGAACCAGACCCGAGGAGCCTCCCATGAACGCCACCACCGACACCAGCATCCGCCCGTTCACCGCGAACGTCCCGCAGGCCGAGCTCGACGACCTGCGCCGCCGCTTGGAGCACACCCGGTTCGCTCCGGCGGCCCCGGGCGACTCCTGGGACTACGGCACCCCCACGGCGTACCTGCGCGACATGGTCGAGCGCTGGAAGGACCTCGACTGGCGCGACGTCGAGGCCCGCATCAACGCACATCCGAACCACGTCACCGAGATCGACGGACAGCCGGTCCACTTCGTCCACGTCACCTCGGCCGAGCCCGACGCCCGTCCGCTGCTCCTGGCCCACACCTACCCCGGGTCGTTCCTCGAGTTCCTGCCGCTCGTCGGACCCCTGACGGACCCCGTCTCCCACGGCGGTCGGCCTGAGGACGCGTTCCACGTCGTGATCCCCTCGATGCCGGGCTTCGGTTTCTCCACGCCCGTCGCCGACGGCAGCTGGACGATGGACCGGGTGGCGCGGACCTACGACGCGCTCATGCGACGCCTCGGCTACTCGTCGTACGGCGTGCACGGCTCCGACGCCGGCGCGATGATCGGTCGCGAGCTGGCGATCCTCGACCCGGAAGGGTTCCTGGGCGCGCACGTGCTGCAGCTGTTCTCGTTCCCCTCGGGCGACCCGAAGGAGCTCGAGAGCTTCGGCCCGAAGGAGTACGCCGCGCTCGAGCACCTCTCGTGGTTCCAGACCGTCGGCGGGTACAACGCGATGAACGGCTCGCGCCCGCAGACCGTCGCCGCCGGGCTCTCCGACAGCCCGGTCGGTCAGCTCGCCTACTCCGAGCTGTTCGAGAGCTTCGGCAACGGCACCGCCCTGGTCACCCCGGAGCAGATCCTGGAGCAGGTGACGCTCTACTGGCTGACCAACACCGCGGCCACGTCGGTGCGCTACCACTACGAGGAGGGACGCGCCCAGCGCGAGGCGGGCGTGAGCACCGGCCGTCTCGGGGTGGCGGTGTTCCAGGACGACTTCCAGACGATCCGGCCGCTCGCCGAGCGGGACAACGCGAACATCCAGCACTGGTCGGAGCTCGGCCGGGGCGGCCACTTCGCCGTGCTGGAGGTCCCGGACGCGGTGGTGGGCGACCTGCGCACGTTCTTCGGCCGGTAGGCCGGTCATCGGCCGCCCTACGCCGCGACGCACTCCCTGCGCCGTCCGGAGCATCAGGCGTGGTCGCGGCGTACCCGTCGACGCAGCTGCAGGATGCGGAGGGACCCGGCCACCACCGCCAGCGCGATGCCGACCAGTGTGGCGATGAGAAGCGAGACCGCCAGAGGAGCTCGACCGTCCCAGCCCAGGAACGAGACCTCGACGTCCTGCGTGTTCTGAGCGATGAAGACGATGAGCAGGAGGAGCAACACCGCCAGGGCGACCACCGCGAACCACGCACTGCTGGTACGAGAGCGACGCAAGGGATCCTTGCCTGACGGAGGTGGTGACGGGGAGGGCTCGGGCTGCGCTTCGCTCATGCCACGGCAGTACCCAGGCAGGCCACGAGTACGTCGTCAGGGCGGCAGGCACCTCTCAGTGCGAGGCGCCGATCTCGACGAGCAGGACGCCCGCGATGATGAAGACGAGGCCGATCATCATCACCTGGGTGAGGGGCTCGTCGAAGAAGACCTTCGAGGCCACCGCCGTGAGGGCGACGCCGCAGGCCGCCCAGATGCCGTAGGCGACGCCGATCCCCAGTCCGTGCTTCAGGGTGAGCGTGAGCAGGACGAACGCCGCGACGTAGCCGGCGACCACCACGGCGTACAGCGCGGGGTGGTCGATGGCTCGCTTCAGGAACAGCGTGGCTGTGACCTCGCAGACGATCGCACTCGCGAGGAGCAGCCAGGTCATGCCCTCTTCGCTCGATCTCCCAGGATCCGCATCGCAGCGAGCTTGGCCGGCCCGCCGGTCACGCAGCCACCGGGGTGCGTGCCGGAGCCGCACTGGTAGTAGCCCTCGATCGGCGTGTTGTAGCGGGCGTAGCCGGGCGCCGGGCGCGTGAAGTACATCTGCGGCGCGAGGAACTCGCCGTGGAAGATGTTCCCCTCGCTCAGCCCGGCGACCTGCTCGATGTCGACCGGCGTCACGACCTCACGGTGGAGCACCAGGTCGCCGAAGCCCGGGAAGTGCGACTCGAGCACGGCCTGCACGGTGTCGGCGAACGGTTGCCGCTCGGTCTCCCAGTCGCTGCCCTTGAGCTCGTAGGGGGCGTACTGGATGAAGCAGCTCATCACGTGCTTGCCGGGAGGCGCCATGTCGGGGTCGACCACCGACTGGATGGCGCCGTCGATGTAGGGCTTGTGTGAGTACCAGCCGTACTTGGCGTCGTCGAACGCCCGCTCGAGGTACTCGATCGAGGGACCGATGTTCACGAAGCCGCCGAACTGGTCGACGCGGCCCTTGAGCGCCGGGAACACCGGGAGGTCGTCGAGGGCGAAGTTCACCTTGGCCGAGGTGCCCTGGAACCGGTAACGGGCGATCGCCTCGTTCAGGTCGCTGGGCAGCTCGGCCGGGTCCACCAGCTCGGTGAAGGTACGACGTGGGTCGAGCGCGCTGACCACGATCGGCGCGGCGTACTCGGTGCCGTCGGTGAGCGCCACCCCGGTGGCCCTGCCGTCCCTGGTGATCACGCGGTCGACCGGCGCCTCGAGCTTCACGGTGGCGCCGAAGGCCCGCGCCGCACGCTGCAGCACCTGCGTGAACCCGCCGTTCCCTCCCTTGTGGAAGCCCCACACCCCGCTGTGGCCGTCCTGCTCCCCCATGAGGTGGTACAGCAGGACGAGCCCCGAGCCCTGGGACATCGGGCCGACCTTGTTGCCGATGATCCCCGACGACGCGATCGAGGCCTTGACAATGTCGGACTCGAAGTAGTCGTCGAGGAGGTCCGAGGCGCTGCCGGTCAGGAACCGGATCAGGTCGTGCAGGGTCTTCCGGTCGGCGCCCCCGAGCTGCTTCATCATCCACGCGACGTCCGCCTGGTCGTCCGGGTCGTCGCTGAAGATGTCGGGCGGCGCATTGTCGAAGAACGGCTTCACCAGCTGGATGACCTTCTCGACGTCGTGGTTCCAGCGGTGGTACCCGTCGACGTCGCGCTTGCTGTGCCGGGCGAGCTCCAGGTCGTTGAACTGTTCGTCCTCGGTCAGCAGCAGGTAGTCGCCGTCCTCCTTCGGCGCGAAGTGGGTCGGCATCAAGAGCGGCAGGAAGCCGTGCTCGACCAGGTTCAGCTCCTGGATGATCTCCGGCCGCAGCAGGCTCAGGGCGTAGGAGAACGTCGTGAACGAGAAGCCGGGGTGCAGCTCCTCGGTGATCGCGGCGCCACCGACGAAGGAGCGGCGCTCGAGGACCAGGACGTTCAGACCGGCCTTCGCGAGGTAGCAGGCGTTGGTGAGGCCGTTGTGCCCACCGCCGACGACGATCGCGTCGTAGCTGTTGGCGTCGGTCATCGGTGCTCCATTCGGTTCGAGATCGGTGCCAGCTCGCGCTGCGTGGAACTCGTCTTGCGCGAGGGGTTGTACAGAGGCAGGCGGTCGGTGGTCGCCGGCACGGAGAGGTACTTGTGGTCGACGGTGATCTCCAGATGGACCGTCGACCCCTTGGCGGCGTACTCGGGCAGGACGCGGGCGATCGCGATGTGCCGCTGCAGGACCGGGCTGTACATGAGGCTGGTGGCGTATCCGACGCGCTCGTCGCGGTCCGGGCCGCCGTACAGCATCGACTCCCAGCCGACCGGGTTCTCGTCCTTGGGCACCACCAGTCCGCGGTCGGTGTGGAGCTTGGCGTACTCCTGCCAGTCGACCCACAGCCCGACCGTCGCCCATCGGGACGTGCCGTCACGCAGCTCGGCCTCGATGGCGCGACGTCCGACGAACGGCCGGTTCTCTCCCAGCGCGGAGCCGGCCCTGCCCAGCATCCAGCCGAAGCCCAGCTCCTTCGGTGTGAACCGCTCGGCGTCGGTGAAGGCGTAGCGGGCCGACGAGAACTCGATGCCGATCAGGGAGAGCCCGGCCTCGATGCGCAGCATCATCAGGGCGTCCTCGCCGAACGGGCGGAAGCCGTTGCCCTCGCCGGCCTGGATGATCTTGTCCAGCACGCCCATCGCTTCGTCGGCCTCGACGCGCACCTCGTAGCCGAGGTCGCCGGTGTAGCCGGTGCGCGAGATCACGACCGGCGCACCGCCGATCTTGGCAGGCGTGAGCCCGAAGAACGCCAGGTCCTCGACCTCGGGGGCGAGCTCGGCCAGGATCTCGCGAGACCGCGGGCCCTGGACGGCGAGCATGCCGTAGTCGGGACTGACGTCCTCGATCTGGACGCGCATCCGTCCGACCAGGCTCTCGAGGTAGCCCAGGTTCGGGTCGGCCGCGGTCAGCAGCCAGTCGTCCTCGGCCTCGCGGAACACCACGCCGTCCTCGAGCACGTATCCCGCGTCGTTGCACCACACGGTGTACATCGCCTGACCGGGACGGCACCGGCGGACGTCGCGCGTCATCATGCTCGCCAGGAACCGCTCCGAGCCGGGACCGGTGATCCGGTACTTGTAGAGCGGCGACGTGTCGAAGTAGCCCGCGGAGTTCCGGACGGCGAAGTACTCGTGCTTCGACGAGAGGTCGTAGCGCAGCGCCGAGAGATGGCCCGCCCAGTGGCCGTACAGGCCGGTCTGGTTGAGCTCGTTGAGTCGGGTGTGGAAGGGCGTCGTCTTCATCAACATGGCCCGGCCACCTTAGCCTGAACCGCCGTTCAGCGGCTAGCGTGGCCGCCGATCTCGGGAGTGGCGGTGGTTTCGAGACGGGCGTTGCACGCCCTCCTCAACCACCGGAACAGGGGGCGCTCACACCAGTGGTTCAGGAAGTCGCCCACCGGTGGTTGAGGAAGGCGACTCCACCGGTGGTTGAGGAAGGCGCCCACACCGGTGGTTGAGGAAGGCGCGCTGGCGCCTGTCTCGAAACCTCCGGCCGCGACCTCAGTGGGCGATGCTGAAGCTCAGGTACGTCGAGCGCAGCCCGAGCGCGGAGCGGAAGGCGTCGCCGGACAGGTCCTTGTCGGCCCTGCTCCCGTGGAGCGTCAGCGAGGTGATCCGGCCACCCCACTTCCCGTCGCCGTCCCGACCGGTCACGGCGATGGAGGTGAGCCTGCCGAGCGCCGGCCACGTGTGCTGGATCTTGGCCGCGGTCACCTTCACCGTCCACGACGTGTACGGGTCGACGGACCTGGTGTCGTAGGGATCCGACTTGGCCACCAGGTACGGCTGGGACCCGGCTGCGAGCCAGCCGCCGTTGCTGGCCGAGAACTGGGTGAACGCGGGCTTCCCCCGGTACGTGCGCACCTGGCCGGCCGTCGCCGCGGTCGCCTGGTTGGTCGAGGCCACTTCGGCCGACTTCCCGCCGTACACCTGGCAGCTGGTGCTGTCGCACAGGTTGAAGCGCGGGTCGTAGGAGTTGCCCACCTCGTACGACGCGTAGGTGCGGGCCGCCACGGCCTGGGCGCGGAGCGCGGCCGGACGCCAGGACGACGGCATCTCGCGGGGGACGACGCCCTGCACGTACCCCTCCAGCGAGACCTGGTTGACCGTGATCCGGTGCGTGGTCTTGCTGACGGGAGCCATCGATCGCAGGGTGCCGCGATAGGTGACCCGGCCGTGGGCGAGCACCAGCGTCAGTGGCGCCCCGGTGGTCCGGAACTCGCCGTTGCCCTTCAGGGTGCGCCACTCGTGCCAGCCGCCGTTGCGGTAGGAGACCTGGGTCCCTCCCGCGCCGGCGCCGGACATCCGCCACAAGTTCGCCTTCGACGCAGGACCGGTCCGCGGCACGGACATCGTCGTGCCCTTCGTGAGGTCGCGCACCTGAAGGCCCGGCCTGGCGACGACCGTGGTGGCCCGGCCGATGCTCTCGGTGATCAGGACCCGCACCGAGCCGCCGACCCGGCCGGTCCTGGTGCCCGGGTAGTAGAAGCCCAGGATCTTGCCGGTCGACTTCCCCTGCTTCGCCGCACCTTGTGCGCCGTACTGGCTCATGCCGTGGCCGTGACCGTATCCCCGGCCGTGGATCGCGATCGTCGCGCCCCGGGGGACGACGAGGCCCGGCGCGGCCATGGCCTGGCCGCCCTCGACGGACAAGGCGGTCAGCACGAGCAGGCCGACGAGAGCGGATCGGGTGCGGAAGTGACGGGTGAGCATGATGCGCCCTAGGGCAGCACGTCGGCCCTCCGGATGCAACTCCGCTCGCCGGTCCCGCGGCTCAGGCGCGGTGCAGTCGTCGCGCAGCCTCGGCCACCGACCCGCTGATGGAGGGGTAGACCGTGAACGCCTGCGCGAGCTGGTCGGCGGTCATCGACTCCGCGACCGCGATCGAGACCGGATGGATCAGCTCGCTGGCCCGCCGGGCCACGATGACGCCGCCCACGACGATGCCCGTGCCCGGGCGGCAGAACAGCTTCACGAAGCCGTCGTGGATGCCCTGCATCTTGGCCCGCGCGTTGCCGGCGAGCGGGAGGGTGTACTGCTTGGCGTCGATCTCGCCCCGGTCGACGGCCTCCTGCGACCACCCCACGGTGGCGATCTCGGGTGCCGTGAACACGTTGGAGGAGACCTTCTTCAGGTCCAACGGAGAGACGGCATCGCCGAGGAAGTGCCACATGGCGATCCGGCCCTGCATCGCAGCCACGCTGGCGAGCATCAGGACGCCGGTGCAGTCACCCGCGGCGTACACCCCGCGCGCACTGGTGCGCGAGACGCGGTCCACGGCGATGAACCCGCGGTCGTCGGTCTCCACCTCGGCGGTCTCGAGGCCGAGGCCGTGGGTCTTGGGCACCGAGCCCACGGCCAGGATGCAGTGGCTGCCCTCGACGGTGCGGCCGTCGGTGAGGGTCACGGTGACCGTGTCGCCGTCCCTCGTCACCGAGGCCATGCGGGAGTTCTCGAGCAGGTTCATCCCGCGGCGGGTGAGCACGTCCTCGAGCACGGCGGCGGCATCGGCGTCCTCACCCGGCAGCACGCGGTCACGGCTCGACACCAGGGTGACCTGGCCCCCGAGCGCGAGGTAGGCACTGGCGAACTCGGCGCCGGTCACGCCGGAGCCCACCACGATCAGGTGCTCGGGCAGCTCATCGAGGTCGTACACCTGCTCCCAGGTGAGGATCCGCTCACCGTCCGGCCGCGCCTCGGGGGTCGTGCGGGGAGCCGCTCCCGTGGCCAGGAGCACGGCGTCCGCCGCCAGCCGCTCCTGGCCGGCGCCGGTCTCGACGAGCACGGCGTCCGGCCCGTCCAGCCGGCCGCGCCCGCGAACGATACGCACCCCCTCCTTCTCCAGCCGGCTCGCGATGTCGTCGCTCTGGTCTCGGGCGAGCTGCTTGACCCGTGCGTTGACGCGCGCCAGGTCGACTCGCACCGACATCTCGGCCTCGGCGAGCTCGACGCCGAGCTCCCGCGCCCCTTCGACGTCGGTCATCAGCTCGGCTGTGGCGATCAGGGTCTTGCTGGGGACGCAGTCGGTGAGCACCGCCGAGCCACCGACCCCGTCGGAGTCCACGAGCGTGACCTCCGCCCCGAGCTGTGCCGCCACCAGGGCCCCTTCATAGCCGCCCGGTCCTCCGCCGACGATGACGACGCGAGACGGTGAGGGCATGGGCGTCATTCTGACAGGCGGCCACCGCGGGCTGTGGTGGTGCACCTGCCACTGGCGGTGAGACAGCCACCGTTTCCCGTGACCCAACGGTGGACAGCTCACCGCGCACCACCCACCGCGCCACCCGGCGGTGAGGCAGCCACCGTTCGCGGTCACCGAACGGTGGACAGCTCACCGCCCACCGCCCACCGCGCCACCCGCGCGGTGAGACAGCCACCGCTTCCGGTCACCGAACGGTGGACAGCTCACCGCCCACCACCCACCGCGGCCACCCGCGCGGTCAGACAGCCACCGTTTCCGGTCACCGAACGGTGGACAGCTCACCGCCCCAGCATCGGCGGGGCGGCCACCCCCGGGCCCCGACTGACGCCTACAGGTTGATCATGTGCCCGGCAATGCCGTGGACGGTCTCCTTGATCGCCTCCGACAGGGTCGGGTGAGCGAAGACATTGCGAGCGACCTCGTCGGCGGTCAGGTCCCAGCGCTGGGCCAGCGTCAGCACCGGCAGCAGCTCGGTGACGTCGGGGCCGATCATGTGGGCGCCGAGGATCTCGTTGTACTCGGCGTCGGCGACCAGTTTGACGAAGCCGACGGCCTCGCCGAGGCCCTGGGCCTTGCCGTTGGCCGAGAACGGGAACGTCGCGGTCTTCACGTCGTACCCCTTCTCGCGCGCCT
>DATBDF010000292.1:0-6554 GCA_036270075.1 Nocardioides sp. | reverse complement strand
GTAGTCGTCAGCCCCGGAGTCAAGCGCGGCGACCTTCTGGGTCTGATCCGTCCGACCGGTCAGCACGATGATCGGCACCGTCGTCCAGCCGCGCAGGCCCGAGATCACGGCCGTGCCCTCCATGTCAGGCAAGCCCAGCTCGAGAACCACCAGGTCAGGTGATCTGAGACCTGCTACCCGCAGTGCACTCGCGCCGTCGCGCGCCGCGTGAACGTCGTAGCCGCGGGCGCGCATGTTGACGACCAGGGCCTTCAGGACGATGGGATCGTCGTCGACGACGAGGACGCGGCTCATGATCGTGGCTCGCCGGCCGAGCCGGTCACGGCCTTCCAGAGGCCACCGGCCTCCAGTGCCGGCAAGGGCACGAGAAACGCGAGCAGCGTCGGGGACTTGGTGGCGTCTGGCAGCAGACCGGACGAGGTCAGCGCCGTCCTGGTCGGGTCCGGCACACCGGGGCGATGGTCGCCGATCTCTTGCTGGTACATCTGGAGGCTCCCTCCCTGTGCGTGTGTTGATGTGCTCCGGACGTGACCGCGTCTTCTCCCTGCAACGACGCGAGGTCTGGCGGCCCGCGCCCCTGAGGTGCGGTCTCGTCAGCCAGCCTGCGTCTCGGCAGCCAGCTCGTCGGCATCCATCTGCGCCAGGGTCGCGTCCAGGACGGCGTACTCCGCCTCCTCGACCGCGGCGTACGTGTAGTCGATGACGTACGACGCGTAGGCGGCGGCGTCGTCGGCCTGCCGCTGGGCCGCCTTCAGGTCGTGCTGGGCCTTCCTCGTGGCGTTGCGCTCGCGCATCCGCGCGATGTGCTCGTCCCACGAATGCCCCAGATCGGTCCACCAGGCGGAGACCTCGGCGGCGTCCGCGTCCACTGACTCGCGCAGTGCTTCGGCGTTGGCCTTCGACTGGTCGCGCGCGGCGCTCACGTCGTGCTCGAGGTCGGTGCGTGCTTTTCGATGGGCGGCCGCCGCGCGATCCTCCAACGTCTTGGTACGAGCGGCCAGCCGGTTGATCTGATCTGACAATCTCATCTTTCGTTCCTCCCCTTCGTGGTGGTGCTCTGTCATGGGCCCCAGATCGCGAACGGGTCCAGGGTCCGTGGATGAAGACGGTGGGATCTGGCCTCGGGACAGCGAGAACCTGCCGTCACAGTTCGGGTCTTGCAGGCCTGAACGTGATGGCGATCCTGCTCGCGAAACCTGGACTGGGCTTCGGTCGAATGACTGCACCCTGCTGGGTCGGTCGACGTCTGGAGAGAGGTGCTCGAAGCCAGCTTCTGGTCGCCTCGAGACCCGTCGAAGCCGGGGCGGACGGACGCCGAGCCCGGATCCAGCCGGCTTCCCTCAGTCGTCCCCGCAGCTGTCGTCACTCGGGTCATCGGACACAGAGTCACCAGCACAGGGAGGCCGGCGCTTGGTCGCAGGGGCTCGCGGAGCCACCGCGGTCCTGGGGGTTGAGGCACGTGCCTGCGTCCGGGGTCCCCAGGAAGGCGCGCACTGCCCTTCGCGCCGTCCGGCCACGACGTTCGCTCCCTGGGACGGCCTGCGCGAGTTCCGGTCGCAACGAAGATCGCCACCGACGCGGCTGCGCGCGATGATCGACCAGCCGCGATTCTGGCTCACCTGGAGATCGCCGCCGACGACGGCCTGCCTGATCGTGAGGGGCCCCGACTGAAGGCTCCAGTGCAGATCGCCATGCACCTCGGCGCGGCTGAGTGTGGCGAAGCCACCCTGCTGAAGCTGGACATCTCCTCGCACCGAAGACCCCGCGGAGACGACGACCTGCCGGGCACCGTGACCTCTGATGCTGCCCATGACCGCCACACCACGGGCGCTGAACGTCGCGCCCGACCCGATGGAGACATCGCCCGTGACCGTCGTGCCGTGCAGCGTGCAGGTCGCGCCTGCGGGCACCTCGATCTGGTCGACGATGACCCCGCCCATGACACCGGTGCAGTCGCGGGGGACTGAGGCACTCGACGCCGCGTCGCTGGCCTCGCCTCCGGCCGACCGAACGGGGGCAGGCGAGCTGCAGCCGCTCAGGAGGACGACGAGGGCACCGACGGCCGCGACGACTCCCACCGCCGCGCCGCGACGGCTACCGCGAGAGTGCAGGGACGCTTCCGGTCTGGCAGCGGGTGTGTCGGTTGCTCGGCTCGAAACCATGTCTGGAGCATTCAGCGCCGGGGGGACCGCAGCAACGCTGCTAGTGCCACAACGGGGGGTCGGCTAGGGGGAACACGTCGCTTCCGGGTGGCCGGACCGCGGTCTTGCAGGTGGCCGGAATGTGGTGGTGCACCTGCGCTGAAACCGTGAGAGACCTCAGGCGAGGGAGGAAGGCAATGACTCAAATCAACGATTCGGGTGAGGGCGCAGCGCCACGTGATGGTCATGTGGCCCGCTGGGGGTCCTGGTTCCGGAGAGCGACCGTGGTCACCGCGCTGCTGGCGCTCGGAGGGGTGATGTTCGCACCTCAGGCGACGCACTCGTCGGGCGCTCGAGCGCTGGCCCGAGGAATGTCGCCGCGGGACGTGGCCGCGTTGACGCCGCCCGACGGCACCACATGGATCGTGGGAACGCTCACCGACCAGGCGGCCCACGGCCAGGACAACGTCAACGTCGAGGCGTGGCCGGACGACCCGACCGCCACCGCGCCGGCTGCGTCGGCGCTCACCTACGGCGGCCCCAACTACAAGGCCATCGCGGCGCACGGCTTCTTCCGGCTCGAGGTGCCGAGTGGGCTGCCCTACAAGATCGTGTTCTCGGCCGTCAACGGCAAGGAGGACGGAGATCCCTTCCGCAAGCAGCGGTACGGCCAGGGCCGGCCGATCGTGGTCCGTACGCCGAGCCGCGCCACCGCCGGCCGGGTCCGCGACCTCGGCACGATCCAGCTGGTCCGGCAGGGCAAGGTCGTGTCGAAGACCAAGGCGGCGGTGCGTCCGGCCAAGGTCAAGGTCGGCCAGGTGGGCAAGATGACGGTCACCGTCACCAGCAAGTACGTCAGCAACGTGACCGGCCGGGTGTCGGTCAAGGTCGGCGGGCACAAGATCAAGGGCAAGCTGAAGGCGAGCGCCCACGGAAAGGTCACGATGAAGCTGCCCAAGTTCCACAAGGCCGGGAAGCAGAAGATCGTGGCACGGTTCCTCGGCACGAACACCGTGCACAGCTCCGTGGCGAAGCCGGTCACGGTCACGGTGGTCAAGAAGTAGCGGGCCGTCTGTCACATACGAAAGGCTCGAGCCGCACCCAGCGACGCGTCCCACCGCGCTGGGTGCGGCTGCTTGTTGTTCGCATGCCGCTGACGCCGCCGCTCGCCGACGACCCCGCTGGCGGAGCCGCCGAGCTCCCGCCGGGCGTGCTCGGGCCGTGCTAGGGTCCGGGACCGGGGAGGCGCCGAGAGCGAGGAACCGCGCCTCCTGGTGTTCTGGTTTCTTCTCGGTCGGGAGGCGAGAGGGGCACTGCGGTGGGTTCAGCGCAGCGGTCCGTCCCGCTCCGCGTGCGGCGCATCGGCAAGGGACTGCTGGGTCGCCGGATCGCCGCTCGACGGCAGCGCCCCCAGACCCTGCGACGGCTGGCCGGCGAGTACGAGGTCGGCAACCTGCTTCTCGAGGCTGGGCGGGTCCCCGTCCGGTGGTGGTGCAAGGCGGACAACTTCGGCGACCTGATGTCGCCGTGGCTGATCGCGAAGATGACCGGTCGTGAGGTGGCCTGGACCGACAGCTCTCCGCACTACCTGGCGATCGGCTCGGTCCTCAACACCTCGAACCCGAACTCGTTGGTCTGGGGAGCCGGTGCGTTCGGAGTCGAGAACGGGCAGCGGTTCTGCGCCGACGCCACCTACACGGCGGTCCGTGGACCACTCTCGCGCGCCCGACTGGTGGCGCGTGACATCCCCTGTCCCGAGGTGTACGGCGATCCCGCTTTGCTCGCCCCGGCGTACTTCGCGCCGCAGGTCAAGAAGTCACACAAGTACGGGATCGTCACACGCTGGTCGGACCGCACGTGGCACCAGGCGAAGATCGGCGACGGGGTCCGACTCATCGACCTGGCGAGCGACGACGTGGAGGGCGTCATCGAGGCGATGCTCACGTGCCGGCGCATCGTGACCGGTTCTCTGCACGGGCTGATCATCGCCGACGCCTACGGCATCCCCAGTGCCTGGGTCCGGTCGCGAACGACGTACGGGGGACCGTACAAGTTCTTCGACTACTTCGCCACGGTGGGCAAGCTGCGCATGTTCCAGGAGTTCGACACCTCGATGCCAGTGACGGCGAACCGGCTGCACAACAGCCTGGTGTTCGACGGCCGCCCGATCGACTTCGACTATCGGGCGCTTCTCGATGCCTGTCCGTTCCTCCAGCGGGTCGACCGCGCCTCCGCGCGTCCGCAGCGCCGTGATCTCCCGGCCGCGCCGGAACGAGAGGAAGAGACTCCCGGCAGCTCGACCTGTGAGCCCTCCCTCGTATCCGACGTGGGCCGCGGCTCGGGGATCGCGTCGGCCGGCGACCTGTCTCTCGTCCGCGGCGGTGGGGTCCCGCGGCGAGGCGGCCACCCCACGAGTGCTGCGCGGGGCACCGATCGCCCTTAGGCTGCCGGTATGCGGAGACGCACCCTGCTGCAGTTGGGGGGCGTCGCCTGGCTGACTGCTCTGGCGACAGCGTGCGGTGACGAGGGCGACTCTCCGGAGTCGCCGAGCACCCGAGACGAGACCGAGCCTGACGAGCACGAGCCCGACGAGCAAGACCATGAGTCCGACGGGCGCAACGCCGACGGCGACCGGGGCCGGGACGGCGACAACGAACCCGACGAGCGCGAGAACGAGCCGGACGAGGGTGGCCGGAGCTAGCGGGCGAACTCAGCCCTGAGGGCAGCGCCGTGCTCGTCGAGCGTGGGCGAGCAGGCAGCGCAACAGCGCCCCCACCGGATGCTGGCTAGCGGGGATCGGAAGTGGGTGCCTCCCGGCATGCGTGGCCGGCCTGGTCGGCACATGCTGGGAGACCAAGTCGCCTACGCGTCGTCATCCGGCGACGGAAGCCACCCCAGGAGGAGCCATGCAGAGCCGCCGCATCGGCGATGTCCGCGTCAGCGCGATCGGTCTCGGAGGGATGCCGATGTCGATCGAGGGTCGTCCCCACGAGCGACAGTCCATCGCCACGATCCATGCCGCGCTGGAGGCCGGCATCACGCTGATCGACACCGCTGACGCCTACCACGTGACAGCCCACGGAGTCGGCCACAACGAGTCCCTGATCGCCCGCGCTGTCGCGAGCTATCCGGGTGACACGTCCGACGTACTGATCGCCACCAAGGGAGGTCATCTGCGCCCTGGCGACGGTGCGTGGACGGTGAACGGCTCGCCGGAGTACCTGAAGCGTGCCTGCGAGGCCTCGCTGCAGCGTCTCGGCGTCGAGGCAATCGGCCTCTACCAGTTCCACCGGCCCGACCCGCGCGTTCCGTACGTGGAGTCGGTCGGTGCGCTTCGAGACCTCCTCGACGAGGGGAAGATCCGCATGGCCGGGATCTCGAACGCCAACCCGGACCAGATCCGGGTGGCGAACGTGGTCCTGGGTGGTCGGCTGGCCAGCGTCCAGAACCAGCTCTCGCCTGCGTTCCGCTCGAGCGAACCCGAGCTCGAGCTGTGCACCGACTTGGGCATCGCGTTCCTGCCTTGGAGCCCGCTGGGCGGAATCTCGCAGGCAGCCGACCTCGGGTCCCGGTTCGCCGAGTTCGCGGCGGTCGCACGCGTTCATGGCGTGAGCCCGCAGCAGGTGTGCCTGGCGTGGTTGCTCGCCAAGGCGCCGGTGGTGGTCCCGATCCCTGGGTCGACCCATCCCGAGACGATTCGCGACTCGGCGGCGGCTGCAGACCTCAGGCTGTCAGCCGAGGAGCTGGGTCGGCTCGACGGACCCACCGGCGGAGTCGCTGACGACCTCCCGACGACGGCGTGAGCCGCGCGGTCGCATCCGAGCGGTAGCCTCCTCGAGTGGCGCGCCCCGAGTGGCACGTGGGGGCCGAGACAGCGTTGGCATTCGTCCTCGGCGCGGGGTGGTTCGTGCTGAGCGCGGTCGCGATCCGGGCACTTCCAGCCCATCATCCGATGGCAGTGACGACCGTCGGCGCAGCCGTCGACGTCGTCGTGGTGCTGACGGTGGCGCGCTACGTGGGCATCGCCGGCGCTGTGACCGTCGGCGTCGCCAGCGTGGTGGCGCTGGACTGGTACGCCATCCCGCCGATCCACGACAGTCTCGTCCCCGACGTCGAGAACGCCCTGGCCTGGGGTGCCTATCTCGTGGCCGGGACGCTGCTCGGCCAGCTCGCCGCGACCGCGCGCCGCCGAGCCGAGGCCTCCGAACGTGAGGCCAGCGATCTCGCGGCAGAGCAGACAGCCCTGCGCCGCGTCGCGACTCTCGTGGCCAGGGAGGCATCTCCGGAACAGGTCTTCGCAGTGATCACCCACGAGGTCGCACTCCTGCTGTCGATCGACGTCGCCTCGCTCCTCCGCTACGAGTCCGACGGGACCGCAACGGTCGTGGCCGCGTGGAACAGGCACGGGGCACA
>DATBDF010000291.1:0-43455 GCA_036270075.1 Nocardioides sp. | reverse complement strand
GCCGGTCCTGATTTCGTCGGCGCCCTGCTGGATCGCCGCGGCTCGGCCGCGGAGCTGGCTGTCCACCTGGCCCCGCAGCTTCGCCTGCACGCCCACGTAGGCCCCCGCCGACGCGAGTGCGACGGCCACGGCCACCGCGCTCGCGGCAGCCAGCGAGAGGCGGCGCCGGATGGTCATGGCTCGCGAAGCACGTAGCCGACCCCGCGCACGGTGTGGATGAGTCGCGCCGCGCCATCCGCCTCGAGCTTGCGGCGCAGGTAGCCCACGTACACGCCGAGCGAGTTGGAAGCGGGCCCGAAGTCGTAGCCCCACACACGCTCGTTGATGAGCGAGCGCGGCAGCACCTGCCGGGGGTTGCGCAGGAACAGCTCGAGCAGCGCGAACTCGGTGCGCGTCAGCGTCATCGTCCGCTCGCCGCGGCGGACCTCGCGCGAGGCCAGGTCCATGCTGAGGTCGGCGAAGGAGAGGATCTCGTGGTCGTCGCCCTCCGCCGGTACGACGCGGCGCAGCAGCGCACGCAGCCGGGCCAGCAGCTCCTGGAGCGCGAAGGGCTTGGTGAGGTAGTCATCGGCGCCGGCGTCGAGGCCCTCGACCCGGTCGCCCACCGCGTCCCGCGCGGTGAGCACCAGGATGGGTACGTCGTTGCCGGCCTTGCGGAGCGACTTCGTCGTTTCGATGCCGTCGAGCCGCGGCATCATCACGTCCATCACGACGACGTCCGGGGCAAGTCCGCCGATGCCGGCCAGGGCCTCGACGCCGTCGGCCGCGAGCGACACGTCGTACCCGTTGAACTCGAGGCTGCGTCGCAGGGACTCACGCACGGCCTTGTCGTCGTCGACGACGAGCACGCGCGGCTGCGTGCTCGAGAGGGCCGATGCGGGAGGTGGGTTCACGGTCTCACTGTGCCAAACCGTCCTGAGCCATGCCTGAGAAGCGTTCGCCCCGACGCTCAGGCATAGCGGCCTGCCACTTCCGCCGCGCGAGCGCCGTACCCGCCACCGAAGAGGCAGGCATGCACGAGGAGCGGATGGAGCTGGTGGATGCCGACCCGGTCGGACCACCCGTCCGCGAGGGGTGAGACCTCCTCGTAGGCCTGCAGCACGCGCGGCAGGTGCGGCAGGCCGAAGAGCGACAGCATCGCCAGGTCGGTCTCGCGGTGGCCCCCGTGGGCCGCGGGATCGATCACGCAGCATCCGGCGTCGTGGGTCCAGATGACGTTGCCGTTCCAGAGGTCGCCGTGGATCCGGCGCGGTCCCTCGTCCGGGACGAGGTCGGCCAGCCGCCCGACCACACCCTCGACCGCCTCGGCTCCTTCGGGGGTGACGGCGCCGCGGTCGCGAGCGAGCTTGAGGTAGGGCAGGACGCGCTTGGTCGCGTAGAAGTCGGCCCACGTCGACGCGGTCTTGTTGGGCAGGGGCAGCCGGCCGATGAACCCGTCGCGATCGAGCCCGTACGCCGGAGCGCCGGCGTCGTGCGTCTTGGCCAGGGCCCGGCCGAAGTCGCTCGCGGCCTCGGTGGTGAGCTTCCCGGGCTCGACCCAGTCCAGGATCAGGCAGTCCTGCTCGACGGCGAGCACGTCCGGGACCTGGACGCCGCCCGCCTCACCCAGCCACCGCAGTCCGGCGGCCTCGGCCTCGAAGAACCCCTCGGGAGCACTGGTCAGCGTCTTCATGAAAGCGGATCGGCCGCTGCTCAGCCGGAGCTTGGTGGCTGTCGCGATGTCGCCGCCGGCGACCGGAGCCGTGGCCGCGACCGCGGAGCCCAGCAGCTCTTCTGCCCGGCGAGCGATGTGCGGCTGACGCGTCATCGCGACCTCCTCGGATCAAGCAAGAGCAAAGGTAATACGCGCAGCCGCATCTGGGGGTCGCCCGGATCGGATGTCCGCCCCGCTCGCGATCGAGCTCGCATCGGGCTCGCTCCGGCCGCCGGGCCCGGCCTGGCCGGGTCGGGACGTCCTCAGTCGAGCTCCCACCCGTGCCAGTGGGTGATCTCGAACCAGGCGCTCACCCGCTTGGCGGCGCGGTTGCGGAACGCGTCGCCCGAGTAGTGGCGCGAGAGCCGGTCGATGTCGGCGAGCGCCCGCTGCTCGTCGTACTCCCAGCGCACGACGGGCCCGCGGACGCTGACGTGGGTGTACCACTCGTCCTCCTTCATCGCCGTCAACGAGACGTGGGGATGCTGCTCCATCCAGCGCAACCGGGCGCGGCCGGCGTCCATGTTCACCAGCACGGTGCCGTCGTCGTCGACGAGGTACCACGTGGCCACCGACATCGGATGGCCACTCGGCATCGTCACCGCGATCACCGCCGGGTTCGGCTCACGCAGCAGCGCCATCGCCGCGTCCGGCATCGGGGCCTTCGGCATCCGTCCCTCCTTTCCACACTGGAGACAGTCCCTGACGAAATGGCTGCATTTCGGGGGAGAACCCGACCATTTCGTCAGGGACTATCCCCCCAGCACTTGTTGAGCGAGCTCGGCGACCAGGGCGTCCGAGGTGCGTTCCACCATCGTGAGCACCTCGCCGAAGCCGTCTGCTCCTCCGTAGTACGGGTCGGGGACGTCGGCACCCGGGTCGACCGGGTCGAAGTCGCGGAACAGGGCGACCCGCTCGGACCGCCCGCCGAGGTCGGCGAGGTTGTCGTGGTCCATGGCCAGCACCAGGTCGTGGTGGTCCGCCCAGGTCGGGTCGTACTGCCGAGCGCGGTGGCGGCTCGGGTCGTAACCCGCGGTGCTGAGGGTGGCAGCGGCCCGCCGGTCCATCGGGTTGCCGACGTGCCAGTCGCCGGTGCCGCCGCTGCGGACCGCGACCCGGTCGTCGAGCCCGGCCTCCGCCAGTCGCCGCTCGAGCACGACCTGTGCCATCGGGGAGCGGCAGATGTTGCCGAGGCAGACCAGCGCCACGGCGTACCGGCCGGGCTGCCGAGGAGGCGGGAGCACCTAGTCGTCGTCCTTCACCAGCGACGCGGTGGCCCAGTTGACGATCGTGATGACGATCGAGCCGCCCAGGGCGTTCCAGAAGCCGTCGACGTGGAAGTCGAGGCCGAGGGCGCCGGCGATCCAGGCCGTGAGCATCAGCATCAACGCGTTGATCACGAGGAGGAACAGGCCCAGCGTCAGGACGACCAACGGGATCGAGAAGAACGTGACGACGGGTCGGACGAAGCTGCTGACGATGCCGAGGATCAACGAGACCAGCAGCAGCGGCACGATCTTGTGCTTGAGCTCCTCCGAGCCCGACGTGGGCCCGGTGAAGTAGATCCCGTTGAAGAGCCACGTGGCCACGGCGACACCCGCTGCGGTGGTGAGCAGCCAGGTCACGAAGCGCACGACGCGAGCATAGGCGAGGCGCCGGCGCGGGCGTCTTGCGGCGAGGGAGGGGCCAGGCTCCTCCGATCGACCCACCCTCAGTCGAGCTGGAGCCGCTCGATGATCGCGTCCTCGGCGCCGTGCAGGTGGTCACCGAGCTCGGCCACCGCTGCGTCGACCTCACCGGCCTCGAGCAGGTCGAGAAGGTGATGGTGCGAGCCCGCCTGGTCGCGAGCGTTGCGACGTACCCGGTCGATCTGGGCGAGCGCCAGCCGCAGCTCGGCCACGATCGACTCCGCCATCGCCACGAGTCGCGGCGAGTCGGTGAGGCCGACCAGGCTCAGGTGGATGGCGAGGTGGCGCTCGTTCAGCTCCTGGTACGACGCGTCGTGCGCGACCGCCCGCTCGTAGTCGGCGAGCGCACGGCGTACCGCCTCGCGCGCCTCCTCCGAGGCCTGCGGCCAGTTGCGGACTCCGGCGGTCTCGAGGACCGTCCGCGCGTTCGACACGTCGCGGACCGACTCGGGATCGGGGCTGGAGACGCTCACGCCGCGGTTCGGCTCGCGCGTCGCGAGCCCCTCCGCCACGAGCAGCGCCAGCGCCTCCCGCACGGTCGGGCGCGAGACGCCGAGCGACTCCGCGATGGCGACCTCGCGGAGCGGCGTGCCGGACTCGATCTCGCCTTCGAACACCGCCCGCCGGAGCTCGTCGGCCACGCGGTCGACCGTCGAGGAGTGCTCGACGCTCAGCGACGTGAACGGCGAGCCGGACCCCGTCGACGGTTCGCTCGCGCGCTCAGCCGGGTGCATGCGCCCATTGTCTGACACCGACTTGCCTGTGGCCGCTTCCTGACCCTACCCTGGTCTTGTCAGATTGTCTGACAATCACTGGTCCAGACGTCCTCACCGGCCACCGGTGGGGCGTTCTTCGTCTGAGAGGGGTACGCCGTGTCGGAGCCGCTGTCGTGGGGTCGCCGGTACGTGATGGTCCGCCCGGACCACTTCCGCATCGACTACGCGATCAACCCCTACATGGACCTCGCCGCCCAGCCCGACCCGCACCGCGCCATGGCCCAGTGGGTCGACCTCGTGTCGACGATCGAGCGAGTCGGCGGCACCGTCGAGGTCGTTCCGCAACGGCCGGACGCACCGGACATGGTCTACGCGATGAACCTCGGCCTCGGCGTGGTCCGCCCCGAGGGTGGCCACGTCGTGCTGTCCCACATGCGGTACGCCGAGCGCCGGATGGAGACGCAGTCGGCCCAGTCGTGGTTCGAGCGCAGCGGCCGCACCACGGCGTACGTCGGTCGCGACGGCGTCGGCGCGCACCTCGAGGCCGGCGACGTGTTCGCCTGGGCCGACGGTCTCGTCGCGGGCTACGGCCCACGCACCGAGGAGCTGGCGCTCAAGCACCTGGCCACCGAGCTCGGCGTCCGGGTCCGTGGCGTCCGCATCACCCACTCGGCGATGTACCACCTGGACCTGGCCTTCTGCCCGCTCGACGACCGGCGCGCGCTGGTCGCGCCGGGAGCCTTCGACGACGCCTCCGCTGCCGCGCTGCTGGAGCTGGTCCCCGAGCCCCTCGTGCTCACCGACGACGAGGCGCTGACGACGTTCTGCGCCAACTCCGTCGTCATCGGCCGCGTCGTGTTGATGCCCGCCGGGAGCCCCGACCGCGTGAAGACGCAGCTGACCGACTGGGACTTCGAGGTCGTCGAGGTCGACGTGAGCGAGTTCCACAAGGGGGGCGGCTCGATCCGCTGCCTGACCAACCCCGTCGACCTCGCCCTCGGCCGCGACGTACCGGTCCTCCCCGGCGGCCAGGTGGTGCTCCCTCCCCTCGACTGACGCCCCAGCCGCGATTTGGGGGCCGCCTTCGCCGGACATCTAGCCTCGGCGCATGTTCTCCATCGGCGGCACCAGCTGGATGCTGCTGTTCGCGGCAGCGGCGGGGCTGCTCGCGATCGTCGTCGGACTCGCGGTCGGGCGCTGGCTGGGGCCGCTGGCGGGGTTCGCCTGGTTCGGGCTGGTCTGGAGCATCGCCGTCATCGGGATCGTCACCCTTATCCCCGCCCAGAACGGGTTGGGCTACATCCCGGCCGACCAGCACGCCACCAGCTGCAGCTGGGACATCGGTGGACCGTCCCCCGACGGCTTCTGGATCTTCGGCGGCGGCCAGCAGCTGTTGAACACGATGTTGTTCGTCCCGGCAGGGATCTTCCTGGTGCTCGTGCTCGCGCGGTGGAGGGCGGCCTGGGTGCTGATCCCCCTGGGTCTGGTCGCGCTCGCGGCGTACTCGCTGGCCATCGAGGAGACCCAGCTGCACGTCGCGCGCATCGACCGCGCGTGCGACGTCACCGACATCATCGACAACGTCACGGGTGCCGCTCTCGGCGTCGTCGTGGGTCTGGCCCTCCTGCCGCTGACCCGGCCCTGGCGCGCGCGATACCGGGGATAGGTTGACCGCATGACGTCACCGCGGCCCCGTGCGTGCGTGTCCCAGATCCCGGCGTACGTCGCGGGGAAGCCGCCGCGTGCGCGTGACGGGATGACGACGTACAAGCTCAGCAGCAACGAGAACCCCTACCCGCCGCTGCCCGGTGTCGTGGCCGCGGCGACGGCTGCCGCCGAGCAGATGAACCGCTACCCCGACATGGGCAACACCGCGCTCTACGAGGCGCTGGCGGACAAGCTCGGCGTCCCGACCGAGCAGCTGGCGCTGGCCACCGGGAGCGTGGCGCTGATCTACCAGCTGGTGCAGGCCTTCTGCGATCCCGGTGACGAGGTCGTGTACGCGTGGCGGAGCTTCGAGGCGTACCCCATCGCGGTCACCGCCGCGGGTGCCCGTGGGATCCAGGTGCCGGTGACGGCGGACGGCCGTCACGACCTCGAGGCCATGGCGGAGGCGATCACCGACCGGACCAGGATCGTCATGGTGTGCACGCCGAACAACCCGACCGGGCCATCGGTCACCCAGGCCGAGCTGGACGCGTTCCTCGGCCGCGTGCCCGAGCACGTGCTGGTCGTCGTCGACGAGGCGTACGTCGAGTTCGTCCGGATGACCGACGCCGTGCACGGCGTCGCGACCGTGCGTGCCCACGACAACGTCATCTCGACCCGGACGTTCTCCAAGGCCTACGGCCTCGCCGGGTTCCGTGTCGGGTACGCCGTGGCCCCCGCCGCCGTCGCGACAGCGCTCCGTGCCGTGTCGCTCCCCTTCGGTGTCTCCAACGTCGCCCAGGCGGCAGCGCTCGCGTCGCTCCGAGCCGAGGCCGAGCTCCTCGAGCGGGTCGACGCCCTCGTGGCCGAGCGCGAGCGGGTGGTCAAGGGGCTTGCGGACGTCGGGCTCGTCGTACCGGAAGCGCAGGGGAACTTCGTCTGGTTCGCCGCGGGCGACCGCACGCTCGACCTCGCGGCGGCTGCCGACGAGCTCGGCATCGTGATCCGGCCGTTCGCCGGCGACGGGGCCAGGATCTCGATCGGGGAGTCCGAGGCCAACGGCCGGATCGTCGAGCTGGCGAGGACTTTTCCGCTCAACCACTGAGGCTTCCGATGCATCCGCCACTGGTCTAGACCATGGCGTGTGTGTATCGGCGCCCCCTGTGGCGACTCCTAGCGTGGGCCAGAGCCAACACACACCCCTAGGGGAGTACATCCATGGGCAAATCCGTTCTTCCACGCCGCGTCCTCGCGGCGACCGCCGCCACAGGAATGGCGGCAGCACTCGCGTGGCTGCCAGCCGGTCCTGCCTCCGCCGCCGTCGCGGCCACCTACGGTGTCGTGGGCCAGGCCAGTACGTCGGGATCCTGCACGCTCACGTCCAGCCCCGGCAGCGACAGCCCGACCTCCGGCATCTCGCACTTCTCCTCCGGGACGAAGAAGCACAGCGTCAACCTCGACGCCTCGTTCGCCAACACGGGCGACGCCACCGACACGGTGAACATGGTGGGCCACTACACGAGCTCGATGAACATCGTCAGGAAGGGCGGCAACCTGGCCAGCATGACGATGAAGGGCTCGGGCAACGTCTCGATCGACGCTTCGAAGGGCTCGGCCACGGCCTGCGTCCCCGAGGCTCTGGTCGCCGGTGAGACACAGCCCTTCCAGTTCACCGAGACCAGCCCCGGCTGGTTGTACGTCAGCCGGCACACCGTGTCCAAGAGCGGCCTCGCAGCGACCGTCGTGCAGGACGCGGACGGAAACGCCGTGCTCCTGGACATCGTCCAGGGCAACGCCTCCAACGGCCTGGCGCGTGGGTTCACCAAGCCGGGGGCCTTCAGCTCGCTGGTTCTCGTCGGCCTCGCTGCCGGCAACGTCCCGCCGATCATCGGCAAGGCGGCGCAGCAGAGCTCGGTCGTCCTGACGTTCCACAAGGCCGGCTCCGCGCTGGCCGGCACCAAGGGGGCGGGGAAGAAGTTCGTCGAGTTCCCGAGCTCGGTGTCGTGTGGCTCGAAGAAGGCCACGCTGCGGTGGACCTCGAGCGCCGGCAAGGTGGCGTCCGGAGCGTTCTTCGTCAACGGCAACAAGAAGGCGTCGGACTCGACGCCGCGCGGCGGGGACAAGATCGTGCTTTCGCACCTGAGCCCCAAGGCCGACATCAAGATCACGGCCCAGCTCAAGCTCAAGGCCGGTGGCAGCGCCACCGCGTCGCGCAGCTACGTGCCCTGCAAGGGCTAGCTCCACATGCGGGTCGTCCGCCTGAGCGGGTGGTAGAGCACCCTGCCAGGCGGACGACCCCGCGGCGCTAGGCCGCGATGGGCACCCGCTCGACCTCGACCTCCGGGCGGTTCATCTCGCGGAAGCTCGGCAGCAACGCGGGGGCCATGGTGGTCACGAAGTACGCCAGGCCGATCGCGATCATGGCCGGGTCCAGCCCGATCCCGCTGACCAGCAAGCCGCCGAGAACGCCGCCGAGCGGCATCAGCGACCAGCACAGGGCGCTGCTGAGCGCCGTCACCCGGCCCACCATCTCGCGGGGGATGCGCTCGAACGTCACCGCTCCGAGGACCGGGTTCAAGAAACCGGAGGAGGCCCCTCCGATGACGCACATCGCGAGGATCATCCACAGCGGAGCACCGGCGGCGAACAGCACGAACCTCGGCAGACCGGTGATCAGGAAGGCGACCAGGTAGGTCTGGAAGCGCGGCAGCCGCGTGCCGTACGCCGCGGCCACGACCGAGCCGAGCATGGAGGCACCGCCCCACACGGCGAAGACCAGCCCGACGGCACCGACCCCGGCACCGGAGTCGTGAGCCCAGACGGGGAGCAGCACGGCGGACCAGGCGAGATCGAGCAGGTTGGTGACGGCGACCATCACACACAGGCTCATCAGGACGGCGTCGCGACGCAGGAACGTCCAGCCGGCGCGCAGCTCGGCCACGTACGACGTACCCGGCGCGTCGGCGGGGGCATCCTCGGAGGCATGGGGCCGGTCCTCCAGGCTGCGCGTGGTGGCCACCAGCACGAGCGCACAGACGGCGAACGAGACCGCGTCCACCGCGACGGCGTTGGCCGCGCCGGTGGTGGCGACGAGCCCGCCGGCGATCGCGGCACCGAGCATGGTGGCGCCGCGATCGATCGCCGAGGAGAGGCCGGTCGCCCGCTCGTACGGCACCCCGGCCCGCTCCACGAGGGCCGGAATCAGGGCGGTGGTCGCGGCGTCGCCCGGACCACGCAGGGCGCCGGCGACGGCGACCAGCCCGAGCAGCAGCGGGAAGGTCAGGGCGCCGCTGTGGTGCAGCAGGGGGATCATCCCCACCGCGACGAACGACAGCAGGTCGACGGTGATCGCCATCCGCCGTGGCCCGACCCGGTCGACCAACGGCCCGCCGAACGCCTTGAAGAACACCATCGGCGTGATCTCGGCGAACGCGACGAAGCCGGTCTGTGTCGCCGATCCGGTCGTTATCAGGACCAACCACGGGATCGCGATCATCGACACCCGGGTGCCGAGCAGCGAGATGGCCTCGGCCGTGAGCCAGCCGTAGAGCGGGATCCTCCGGGTCTGCGGCTTGGTGAGGACGGTCACCGCTCGTCTCCCTCGAGCACGATGGTGCCGGGCCGCGGGAACGCGTTGAGGTTGATCACGAAGTTGCCCGTGCCGGGGGTGCTCTCGTCGTCCTCGTCCTCGCTCCACTCCTCGACGAGCCTGGCCAGCGTGTCGACCAGCTCCTCGGCCCTCGCGGGTGTCAGCCGCAGGTGCCAGTCACTGGTGGTGCTGGCCTCGCGCCACGGCGCGGGCAGGTAGCGCCGCTCCTCGGCGTGCTGCATCAGCGTCTCGGTGTACATCAGCGCGACCGTGTGCAGGTACGCCTCGCTGCTCTCGGCCTCCTCCTCGGAGGTGCGGGCGTCGAGGTTCGCCCGGGTGCTCTGGTGGGCGGCCTTCCACCAGCGGTCGCGGGCGTCGCCGCGCTCGGGATCCTCCTCGATGAAGCCGTGCTCGGCGAGCTGGCGGAGGTGGTAGGACGTCGCCCCGGTGTTGAGCTTGAGCTGCTGGGCGAGCTGGGTGGCGGTCGCCGGACCTTCCAGGCGCAGCAGCATCAGCATCTTCAGTCGGGTCGGGTGGGAGAGGGCCCGCAGTCCCGCGGCAGACGGGGTGATCGAGGAGGTCGCCATATCCGCAACATACCTTTGCAAAGACACTTTTGCAAACAGTCTTGTGGAATCTTGGCAGGCTCGTGGAAGGACGGGCGATGGGTACGGTCGACGGCATGACGACCGACTCGGCGACCGTCGCCCTTGCCCCGTCCTTCGAGCGCGACACCGACTACATCCCCGACCGGATCACGCTCGAGGAGGGTCGGTCGCAGGACCTCTTCGAGAAGCGCCTCGAGGTGCCGACCTGGCCGGCCGACCCGGGCCGCTACCGGCTGGTCGTCGCCTGGGCCTGCCCCTGGGCGACCCGGGCGATCATCGTCCGCCAGCTCTTGGGGCTCGAGGACGTGATCTCGATGGGGGTGTGCGGTCCGACCCATGACGTCCGCAGCTGGACCTTCGACCTGGATCCCGGCGGCCGCGACCCGGTGCTCGGGATGCAGCGCCTGCAGGAGGCCTACCTCAGCCGCGACCGCGACTACGCCGAGGGCATCACCGTCCCGGCGATGGTCGACGTCGCCTGGGGACAGGTCGTGACCAACGACTTCCCCCGGATCACCCACGACCTCTTCTTCGAGTGGCGCGACCACCACCGGTCGGACGCACCGGACCTGTGGCCGGACCACGTCCGTGACGAGATGGACGAGGTGATGGAGCGGATCTACGTCGATGTCAACAACGGCGTCTACCGGTGCGGCTTCGCCGGTGACCAGGCGTCGTACGACGAGGCCTACGAACGGCTGTGGGACACGATGGACTGGCTCGAGGACCGGCTGGCCGTCCGGCGCTACCTGATGGGGGAGTCGATCACCGAGGCCGACGTCCGGCTCTTCACGACGCTGGCCCGCTTCGACGCGGTCTACCACGGGCACTTCAAGTGCAACCGCAACAAGCTGACCGAGATGCCGGCGCTGTGGGGCTATGCCCGTGACCTCTTCCAGACCCGGGGCTTCGGCGACAACACCGTCTTCGACCAGATCAAGCGGCACTACTACGTGGTGCACGACCAGCTCAACCCGTCCGGCATCGTGCCCGGCGGACCGGAGCTGGACGGCTGGCTGAAGCCACATGGCCGGGGAACGCTCTGACCCTCCCCTAACGTTCACACCGTGGCGGGCCAGGTGCGGGTCGGGATCTCCGGCTGGCGCTACCCGGCATGGCGCGGAGACTTCTACCCCCAGGGTCTCGCGCAGCGCCGCGAGCTCGAGTACGCCGGCGAGCACCTGACGTCGATCGAGATCAACGGCTCGTTCTACTCCCTGCAGCGCCCCACGTCGTACGCCGCATGGCGAGCCGACGTGCCGGAGGGGTTCGTGTTCGCGGTCAAGGGCCCGCGCTACGTCAGCCATCTGAAGCGCCTCAAGGACGTCGAGGTCCCGTTGGCGAACTTCTTCGCCTCCGGCGTGCTCGGCCTGGGACCGAAGCTGGGGCCGGTCCTGTGGCAGCTGCCGGAGAACTTCCGCTTCGACGCGGACGTGCTGGACGCCTTCCTGGCCGGCCTGCCGGGGACGACGACCGAGGCCGCCGCGCTCGCTGCGCACCACGACGACAAGGTCCCCGACGATCGAGCCCTGACCTCCACCGACGACCGCCGGCCGCTGCACCACGCCCTCGAGTTCCGCAGCCCCACCTTCGCGACGCCCGAGGCCACCGAGCTCCTGCGACGTCACCGGGTCGCGACCGTGCTCGCCGACACGGCCGGGCGGTGGCCGAAGGTCGAGGAGGACACCGGCCCGATCCGCTACGTGCGCCTGCACGGTGACCAGGAGCTCTACGCCAGCGGCTACACCGATCGGTCCCTGGATGGGTGGGCCGAGAAGTGCCGGGCCTGGGCGAAGGCCGGTCAGGACGTCTTCGTCTACTTCGACAACGACATGAAGGGCTACGCCCCCCACGACGCGATGCGGCTCATCGACCGTCTCGGGTGAGGGCCCCGACGGCCCGACGGCCCGACCGACCCCACCACCACCCCGCGGCCTAGGGTGGCGACGTGGCGAAGGAACCCGCGATCCAGCTCGCTCCGGGCGTCTGGCGGATCCCTCTGATCCGCGATTTCGTCAACGGATTCATGCTCCGGGACGAGGACGATCAGGTGACGCTGGTCGACATGGGTGTAGCGAGCTCCGGCCCGAAGGTGATGGCGGCCCTCGCGTCGATCGGCTCCGGCCCGGCCGACGTGACGCGGCTGATGCTGACCCACGCCCATGCGGACCACGCCGGCGGTGCGGCGTACGTCGCGGAGCGGACGGGCCTCGAGTTCGGGATCCACGCGGAGGACGCCGACTTCGCAAGGGCGGGGAAGAACCCGCCCCGCGACCCGCGCTTCCGGCTCGGCCGGCTGATGACCAGGACCGACCGGGGCTTCGCCGCCGTCCCTGTGGGTGAGACGTTCACCGACGGGCAGGTCGTGCCGTTCGCCGGAGGCCTCGAGGTCGTCCACACGCCCGGACACTCACCGGGACATGCGGCGTACCTCCACCGTGAGTCCGGCGTCCTGATCACCGGCGACTCGATCTTCAACGTGCTGGGCCTGCGGTGGTCGATCAAGTCCTTCTGCACCGACTTCCGGATGTCCCAGCAGACGGCCGTCCGGCTCGCGGAGCTCGACTACTCGACGGCGGCCTTCACCCACGGCGCCCATCTCACCGACAACCCGCGCGAGCACATCCGCCGCTTCCTGCGCGACAAGGGCATGCTCTGAGGGCGGTCGGCTCTACTGGCCGCTCCCCGGCCTGGCTACAGTGAGACGGGCTGAGCCTCAGCCGAGCGGCGCAGTCGTCTCCTCGGAGTCCGGCGCGCCCTGCCCCTGGGCCGACCGGTCGACGAAGTCCTTCTGCCGGATCAGGATCAGCGTGAGGACGCCGGCGACGAACGCCGTGACCGTCGCGATCGTCGTGATGTGGTTGAGGGCGTCGACCACGGCCGAGGTGCCCACCGAGTGCACCAGGTCGTAGGCCTGGTGGCCGGCCGAGGGCCCCCCTTGCTGCGTGGCCGCCGCCTGGGCGCCGCTGGCGGCCGGCTGGACCTGACCGCCGGACAAGGCCGCGGTGAGGCCGTCGAGCGCCTGCGGCGGAACCTTCGGCGCGAGCGCCGGCCGTACGGCGTCCGACACCTGCTGGCTGAAGATCGAGCCCAGGGTCGCGATGCCCGTGGCGATGCCGACCTGGCGGAACGTCGAGTTCACGCCGCTGGCCATCCCGGCCCGAGCGACCGGGACGACGCCGACGGCCGTGGACGCCAGCGGCGGGTTGATCATCCCGATGCCGAGCCCGGCGACGATCATGCCGGGGATCAGGTGGGTCCAGGACGAGTCGTCCTGGATGCCGTTGAGCAGCAGCAGCCCGACGCCGAGGACGAAGAAGCCGGGCGCGATCAGCCACTTCACCGGCACGCGCTCGCTCAACCTGCCCGCAATGGCCGCCGCCACGAACGACGCACCGGACAGGTAGAGGAACCGCAGGCCGGTGTCGACGGCCGAGTACCCGAGCACGTTCTGGACGTAGATCACCAGGTAGGTGAGCAGCGAGAAGATCGACGCCGAGACACCGAACGCCGCCACCAGACCGCCGGTGAACGTCGGCTTCCGCAGCAGGCTCAGGTCGAACATCGGCTGCTTCTGCAGCAGCTGGCTGATCACGAACGCGACCAGGAGCACGGCGGACGCGATCAACGACAGGACGACCCGCTGCTCACCCCACCCGTCCTTGCCGGCCTCGATCAGGCCGTAGACCAGGGCGCCGAGCGAGAGCGAGAAGGTGACGAAGCCGATCCAGTCCGGGCGCCCCGCATGTGGGTCCTTGGACTCGACCACCTTGAGCAGTGACACGGCCAGGGCCACCAGGCAGATCGGGACGTTGACGAAGAAGATCCAGCGCCAGGACAGGCCGCTGGTCAGGGCTCCGCCCAGGACCGGCCCGATCGCGACCGCGACCCCCGTCGTCGCCCCGAAGACGCCGAACGCCGTGCCGCGGTCCTTGCCGTGGAACGCCGCCGCGAGCAGGGCCAGGGCGGTGGCGAACATCGCGGCGCCGCCGATGCCCTGGAACGCGCGGGAGATCTGCAGGAAGAAGATGTCCTGGGCCGCGCCACAGGCCACCGACCCGACCGTGAACACCACGAGGCCGATCACGAACACGCGACGTCGTCCGAAGAGGTCGGCCAGGGAGCCGGCCGTGAGCAGCAACGCCGCGAGGCTGAGCGCGTAGGCGTCGATCACCCACTGCAGGTCCGACAGGGTCGCGTCGAGCTCGGTCTGGATGTCGGGCAGGGCGACGTTCACGATCGTGATGTCGAGCAGCAGCATGAACACGCCGAGGCAGACCGCGGTGAGGGTCCACCACTTCGGATCGCGGGTGGGAGCGGCGACCTGAGCGGATGCCTGGGTCATGGCGTTCTCCTCGCTGCTTTCGTCACGTGGCTTATCATCACTGACCTAACGATCACCGTCGCTACGATACTCGCGACGAGGACATCGTCAAGGGGTGAACGATCAGGAAGGTGAGCATCATGGGACGGCAGGTGGCCGGCGCCGATCAGGTGTTGCTGCCGGCGTTGGCCGATCTCCCAGGACACATCGTGTGGCGCGCCCACGCCAAGGTCGCCGCGGCGATCGAGTCGGTGCTCCCCGAGAACGTCGACATCCACGCCTACGCGGCCCTGGTCGCCCTGGGTGACGGCGTGCCCCGGTCACAGCAGGCGCTGGCCCGGACCCTGAGCGTCAGCCGGACGACGGTGATGCGGGTGGCGGCGGCGCTCGCCGAGCAGGCGCTCGTCGAACGTGTCCGCAACCCCGACGACCGCCGGTCCTACCTGCTGACCCGGACGCCGGCCGGGGCCGCAGCCGCCCGCACCTGGCGTCGGCACGTCGACGCGCTCGAGGAGGCCGTGATCGCCGGACTGACGCCCCCTCAGCGCGACGAGCTGCGTTTCCTGCTGCTCAAGGTGGTCGAGCCGGACCTGGCACCGGACACTCCCGAGCCGCTGCGACACAGCATCGGCTTCCTCGTCACCCGGCTCCACCTCCCGATGCGGGCGGCCTTCTCCCAGGCGCTCGCCCCGATCCGGCTCGAGCCTCCGCACGCCGGGGTTCTGGTCGCGCTGCGGGCCACCGGTCCGATCTCCCAGTCCGAGCTGGCCCGGGTCTTCGCCGTCAGCGGCGCCCACATGGTCCAGCTCATCGACGAGCTGGAGGAACGCGGGCTCGTCGAGCGACGTCGCCTCCCCACCGATCGTCGAGCCCAGGTGATCCACCTGCTCCCGGGAGCCCAGGAGCGCCTGGCCGAGGCGCTGCCGTTGGCCGACGACGTGGTCGCGACGTCGTTCGCCGCGCTCACCCCGGCCCAGTCCGAGCGTCTGCTGGTGCTGCTCCGCCGGCTGATCACGACCGGGTGACGTGCGCCCGCGCCCGCGGCCGGCGTCAGCGCCCGGGCTCGACCTCGCTGTGCAGCTTGAGCGTCATCGACCCGTCCGGCTGCTCGATCTCGTACGCCGGGTCCTCGACGGTGCCGAGCCGCTTGACCCGCACCTGGTTGACCCGCCGGACCACGGGACGTGGATGCACGGCCCGCACGGTGCCCTCGACGACCTCGGAGCCCCGTCGCCAGGTCACCGTCGTACCGATGGGAAGGACCACGCCGTTGTCGCTCCGAGAGGTTGGTGCCAGGACTCCCTGGACGATAACCAGTCGTGGTTCTCCGTCGTGACGCCAGGTGCCACCACGGCCGGTTGATTCGCCGTCGTGCCGGGGTGCCCGGTAACTTAGAGGCACGCAAGTGTGGTCCCAGTCACACCGGCAACGCGTCGCACCACCCCCGCGTCGCACGCCGTCCCGACAGCAGGCAGGCGGCGACCCCGCGAGCCTGGAACCTAAGGAGCGCCCGTGACCCAGCCCGGCTTCGGCCCCGACCTCGCGGAGGTCTTCGGACCCGCCCATCAAGACGGTGGCCCCGAGCTCGTCCAGCTGCTGACGCCCGAGGGCGAGCGCGTCGAGCATCCCGACTTCTCCTTCGGCGACGACCTGTCGGACGCCGAGCTCGCCGAGACCGTGCGCGGGTTCTACCGCGACATGGTGCTCACCCGGCGTATCGACGTCGAGGCCACCGCCCTCCAGCGCCACGGAGAGCTGGGCATCTGGGCACAGCTGCTCGGCCAGGAGGCCGCGCAGGTGGGTGCCGGCCGAGCCTTGAAGCCGCAGGACTACGTCTTCCCGACCTACCGCGAGCACGGCGTCGCGTGGTGCAAGGGCGTCGACCCCCTCAAGCTGCTCGGACTGTTCCGCGGGGTCGACCAGGGTGGCTGGGACCCGCGTGAGAACAACTTCGGTCTCTACACGATCGTGATCGGAGCCCAGACCCTCCACGCCACCGGCTATGCCATGGCCATGCAGCGCGACGGGATCGTCGGCACGGGTGACTCCGGTCGCGACGCCGCGGTGATCGCCCACTTCGGCGACGGCGCCTCGTCGCAGGGCGACGTCAACGAGTCGTTCATCTTCGCCGCGAGCTACAACGCCCCCGTCGTGTTCTTCTGCCAGAACAACCAGTGGGCGATCTCCGAGCCGATCGAGCGCCAGACGCGCATCCCGCTCTACCAAAGGGCTCTCGGCTTCGGCTTCCCCGGCATCCGCGTCGACGGCAACGACGTGCTCGCGACGTACGCCGTCACCCAGGCCGCGCTCCAGCGTGCCCGCGAGGGTCAGGGCCCGACGCTCGTCGAGGCCTACACCTACCGCATGGGAGCTCACACCACGACCGACGACCCGACTCGGTACCGGCTCTCCGACGACGTCGAGCGCTGGAAGCTCAAGGACCCGATCGCCCGCGTGCAGGCCTACCTCAAGCGCAACGCGATGGCCGACCAGGAGTTCTTCGAGGCGCTCGACGTCGAGGCCGACGAGCTCGGGCACCGGCTGCGTGAGGGATGCAAGGCGCTCCCCGACCCGCAACCGCTGAGCATGTTCGACCACGTGTACGCCGAGATGACCGACGAGCTGGCCACCCAGCGCGACGGGTTCGCGACGTACCTCGAGAGCTTCGAGGGGGCCCGCTGATGACCACCACCTCCGGCACGCAGAAGGTGACGCTCGCCAAGGCCCTCAACATGGGGCTGCGCAAGGCGATGGAGGACGACCCGAAGGTCCTGCTCATGGGGGAGGACGTCGGCAAGCTCGGCGGCGTCTTCCGGATCACCGACGGTCTGCAGAAGGACTTCGGTGAGGACCGGGTCATCGACAGCCCGCTCGCCGAGTCCGGCATCGTCGGGACGGCGGTCGGCATGGCACTGCGCGGCTACAGGCCGGTCGTCGAGATCCAGTTCGACGGCTTCGTCTACCCGGCGTACGACCAGATCGTCTGCCAGGTCGCCAAGATGTGCTTCCGCTCGCAGGGGCAGACGCCGCTGCCGATGGTGATCCGCATCCCGTTCGGCGGTGGCATCGGCGCGGTCGAGCACCACAGCGAGTCGCCGGAGGCGCAGTTCGCACACACCCCGGGCTTGAAGGTGGTCGCGTGCTCGAACCCGGTGGACGGCTACTGGATGATCCAGCAGGCGATCGCGTCCCCCGACCCGGTGATCTTCCTCGAGCCCAAGCGGCAGTACCACGCCGACAAGGCCGAGCTCGACGACGCCGCAACCCCCGCACCGCTGTTCAGCTCGCGGGTCGTCAAGCAGGGCACCGACGTCACGGTGATGGCCTACGGGCCGACGGTGAAGACGGCGCTCAAGGCGGCCGAGGCCGCGGCGAACGAGGGCCGCTCGCTGGAGGTCATCGACCTGCGCACGCTGTCGCCGCTCGACATGGCACCGGTCCTGGACTCCGTACGCCGGACCGGTCGCGCCGTGGTCACGCACGAGGCGCACGTCAACCTCGGTCTCGGTGCGGAGCTCGCCGCGCGCATCACCGAGGAGTGCTTCTACTCGCTGGAGGCGCCCGTGCTCCGCGTCGGTGGCTTCGACACGCCGTACCCGCCATCGCGGATCGAGGAGGACTTCCTGCCCGACCTCGACCGGGTTCTGGACGCCGTCGACCGCTCGCTCGACTTCTGACCCACCCCGGAACCACGAGAGGACCCGCCCGAGATGGCCGAGTTCAAACTGCCCGATGTGGGCGAAGGTCTCACCGAGGCCGAGATCGTGACCTGGAAGGTCAAGGAGGGCGACACCGTCGCCATCAACCAGATCGTGGTCGAGATCGAGACCGCCAAGTCGCTGGTCGAGCTGCCGTCGCCCTTCGCCGGCGTCGTGCAGAGGCTGATGGTGCCCGAGGGGGAGACCGTCCCGGTCGGGACGCCGATCATCGCGATCGGTGACGCGCTCGACGGCCCGGCTCCCGGGGAGGCGGCGCCCCAGACCGAGTCCGACCCCTACCTGGGCATGGCGGAGAAGGCCGGGGCCGCCGAGCAGGCTCGTGAGGTCCTGTCGACGGACATCGACCTGTCCAACCCCGCCGCGAGCGGGTCGGCCGAGGGCGAGTCGTTGGTCGGCCGGATGAAGGCCGACCGTGGCGCGACCCGTCGCGCCCGGAAGCCCGCGGCCGCTCTGCAGACCCAGGCGGCGTTCGAGCCGACCGGTGCCTCCGCGCCGATCGGGCTCGACGAGGAGGACGAGAGCGACGGCCCGCCGGTGCCGGCGACCGCACCCGCGGCTCCTGCTCCGGTAGGCGACGTGCGCGTGCTGGCCAAGCCGCCCGTGCGCAAGCTCGCCAGGGACCTCGGCGTCGACATCAACGCCCTGGTCGGCACCGGCCCGAACGGCACCGTCACCCGTGACGACGTGGCGACGGCCGGCACCGGTGCTGCGACCTCCGAAGGGGCTGACACGGCGGCCAGGGCGTACGACGTGCCGTCCGGCCAGCGTGAGTGGCGCGAGCCCGTCAAGGGCGTGCGGAAGATGATGGGCCAGGCGATGGTCCAGTCGGCGTTCTCGGCGCCGCACGTGACCGAGTGGGTGACGATCGACGCGACCCGGACGATGGAGCTGGTCGAGCGACTGAAGACCCGGCGCGAGTTCCGGGAGGTCCGCGTCTCGCCGCTGCTGGTGCTCGCCCGCGCGGTGATGCTGGCCATGCGACGTACGCCGGAGATCAACTCGTGGTGGGACGACGCCGCGCAGGAGGTCGTCTACAAGTCCTACGTGAACCTCGGCATTGCCGCGGCGACCCCGCGCGGCCTCGTCGTGCCGAACGTGAAGGACGCCGAGCGACTGTCGCTGCTGGATCTCGCGCACGAGCTCAACGCCCTGGTCGAGACCGCGCGGTCCGGCAGGACCCAGCCGGCGGAGATGAGCGGTGGGACGTTCACGATCACCAACGTCGGCGTCTTCGGCGTGGACAGCGGGACGCCGATCATCAACCCCGGCGAGTCCGCGATCCTCGCCTTCGGCGCGATCAGGAAGCAGCCCTGGGTCGTCTCGCACGACGGGGTCGACGAGATCGCGGTACGCCAGGTGACGACGCTGGCCCTGAGCTTCGACCACCGCCACATCGACGGCGAGAAGGGCTCCCGCTTCCTGGCCGACGTCGCCGGCATCATCGAGGACCCCGCCTCCGCCCTCCTGTTCTGAGCGTGTCTGCGGCGTGTCACCACCCCAGATGGTGCGTTTGAGGCCCGAAATCCGGGTCTGTTCGAACCATCGGGGGTGGTTACTCGCCGAGCGATCAGCCCTGCCGCCAGGCGGGCTCCCGCGTCCCGAGCAGCCAGCGGTGGAAGAACGGGCGGAGGTCGCGGTGGGTCTTCTTGCTCCACCACCGCACCAGCTCCGCGCGTGAGGAGCTCACATGGCGGCGGGTGGCCGGCCACTTCGCGATGAGGGTGTCGAAGCGCTGCTGCCCCAGCCGGTGGCTGAGCGTGTCCCACATCAGGGCCGGGATCAGGTAGACGTTGATCTCGCCGAAGTCCCCCGGGTCGTAGGCCGCCGGCGGCCCGTTCTCGTGCCGGATCAGCCCGGCGATCGGCGCCCACTGCGCGAGGTCGTCGTCGAGCGACTCGCCCTCGTGGTGTGCGGTCCATCTCCCCTCGGCGAGGTAGAACGCCATGCCCTCGTTCATCCAGAGGTCGCTCCAGTCGCGGGGCGTGACCGTGTCGCCGTACCACTGGTGCGCGATCTCGTGCACGACGTTGTCCCGGTTCAGCACCCCGTGCCGGGTCCCCATCGTCACCATCGTCTCGGTCTCCATCGCCGAGCTGTTCGGGACGGCGACGATGCCCAGGCTGGAGAACGGGTAGGGGCCCACCTGCCGCTCCAGGAAGCGCACCGCCTTCGGCGCGTAGCGGAGCACGGCGAGCTCGTGGGCGTTGCCTCGGTGGGTCCACAGGTCGACCGGGAGGCCCTTCACACCGCGGACGGCGTGGTGCACGTAGTCGCCGATCGCCAGCGTCGTGAGGTACGACGAGCACGGCGCGTCGAGGTGCCACCGGGTGACGGTGTTCCCCGCCGAGGTCGTGCGCGACCGCAGCTGCCCGTTCGCGACGCCGACCAGGCCGTGCGGTGTGGTGACGGTGAAGTCGTAGAACGCCTTGTCCGCCGGGGTGTCGTTGACGGCGTACCACGTGTAGGCGCCGAACGGCTCCTGCATCGTCCAGGCGCTGCCGTGAGCGCCGGTGGTGAAGCCGAGCGTCGAGAAGTCGCCGCGTGCCGTCGGGGCGGCCACCGGGTGCGGTACGCCGCTGTAGGTCAGCCGCAGCACGTGCCGGCTGCCCGCCTTGACCGGGGCCGCGAAACGGACGTGGTCCCCGGGCCGTGTGACGGAGACCGGGTGCCCGTCCAGGGTGGCCGAGCCGACGGCCAGTGCCCGGATCAGCTCGAGGTCGAACCGGGGCGCACTGCGGGCCGCCCGGAAGGTCACCGTCTCGGCACCGGTGAGGGTCGTGGTGGTCGGATCCCAGCGCAGCCTCAGCCCGTAGTGCAGGGCGTCGACGACGACGTTGCCGTGCTGCGGGTACAACGTGTCGTGGTGCAGCCTGCTCGTCGCGGCGCTCCACCGGGCTCCGCCGGTGCCGGCCGCTGCCCGCGCCGTGTGTGCCGGCGCGGGGTGCGCGGGCGCCGTGTGTGCGGGCGCCGTGAGCGCAAGGAGCGCCAGGCCGGCCACGGCTGCGACGCTGGGCCGGATGAGTCGAGAGATCACGATGAGGCCTCCCAGGCGGGTTCGCGCGTGCCTTCGAGCCAGGCGTCGAAGAGCGACGACAGATCCTGACCCGACTCCTTGCTCCACCACGCCACCAGGGTGTCGCGGTCCTGACTGGTGTAGCGATGGGTCTGGAGCCAACGGGTCGCCAGCGACCAGAACTCGTCGTCCCCCAGCCGCTGTCGGATCGTGTCCCACATCAGCGCGGGGATGTAGTAGACGTTCCCCTCGCCGAAGGTGCCGGGCCGGTAGTGGGTGGGCGCGCCGTACTTCAGGCGCAGGCCCGGGGCGAACCTCGACCAGCTCTGGAGGATGTCCTCGCGGGAGTGCGGGCCGTGGTCGCCGGTCCAGTTCGCCTCGGCGAGGTACGTCGCCATCCCCTCGTTCATCCAGAGGTCGCTCCAGTCGGCGGGCGTGACCGTGTCGCCGTACCACTGGTGGGCGATCTCGTGCGTGATCACGTCGCGCGAGAGCGTGTAGGGGCTGGTGCCGAGCGTGACCATCGACTGGGTCTCCATCGCGCTCATCGCCGGCACCACCAGGATCCCGAGGGTCGGGAACGGGTACCTGCCGACGAGACCCTCGAGGTAGCGGACCGCCTGGGGTGCGTAGCGGACCTCGCGGAGGATCGCCGGCTGCCCCGAGGGGGTCCAGTAGGTGATCGGCAGGTCGTGCGGTCCGGTGTCCTGGGTCTCGGTGAACCGGCCGATCGCGATCGTGACCAGGTACGACGCCGCCGGCTCGGGCAAGCGCCAGCGGGTCGTGGTCCCGCTGCTGGTGGTCCGACGCGAGCGGAGCTCACCGTTGGCCACGCCGACCTTCCCCGCCGGCGCGTGGATCGTGAAGTCGTAGAACGCCTTGTCGGACGGCTGGTCGTTCACGGCGTACCAGGAGTAGGCGCCGAACGGCTCCTGCATCGTCCAGACCGTGCCGTCCTGCGCGACGGTCCACCCGGTGGTGGAGAAGTCGGCGCGGTCGGTCGGCGCCGTGACCGGCTCCGGGGTGCCTCCATAGGTCACCTGCAGGACGTGACGTGAGCCGGCTGTCACGGAGGCGGACACGACGAGGTCCTTGGTCGAGTGGTCGAAGGACACGGGCGTGCCGTCCAGCCAGACGTGTCCGACGAGCAGCTGACTGGCCAGGTCGAGCCGCACATGGTCCGCCGACCTCGTCGCGCGGAACAGCATCGTCTCGGTGCCGGTCAGGCGCGTCGCGCGGTCGTCCCAGGCCAGGTCGAGCGTGTAGTGGAGCGCGTCGACCCCGGGGTCGCCGACCTGGGGGTAGACCGTGTCCTCCCGCGGCTCGCTCACGGCTGCGTCGTAGGCCGAGCCGTGGGTGTCGGTGGCGCTCGCGCCCGCCCGAGGAGCCGGCGCCGCACCGCCCGATCCGGATCCCGACCCGCAGCCCGCCGCGACGAGCCCGAGCAGTGCCAGCCCCGCCGCCAGGCTGCGTGCGTCCCCCGGCATCACTCGTTCCCGCGGAGCAGCGGCCGCGCGAGCTTCCTACCGTGATGGATCTGGGCCTTGATCGTGCCGAGCGGCACGCCCACCTGCTGGGCGATGTCGTCGTAGGACATCCCGTAGACGTCGCGCAGGATCAGCGGTTCCACGAACTGCGGGTGATCGCGCTCGATGGTCTCCATCGCCTCGAGGAGGTCGAGCCGGGTGCCGGCGATGACGCTCGTCGTCCGTGGGTCCGGCTTCTCCAGCGGCAGGACGTCGCTGGAGATCGCCTGGTTCTTCATCCGCCGGTACGTCGTCCGGGCACTGTTCACGGCCACGACGTGCATCCAGGTGGTGAACCGCCCCTGCCTGCCCCAGGACCCGATCTTGTTGGCGATGTTGATCAGCGCCTCCTGGCACGCGTCCTCGGCGTCCGGCGTGTACGGCAGGACCTGCCGGCACACGTTCAGGCAGCGCGGACGCACCGCCGCGAGCAGCTCCTCGAGCGCGTCACGATCTCCGCCCTGGGCGCGTCGGGCCAGCTCGTCGACGTCGTCGGGCGTCAGTTCCTCTCGGGTCATCCCGGTCCTTCGCATCCCCGTGCCGCCCCGCGGGGCGATTGCGTGCCTGCACCATAATGCCGAGCGTGTCCATGCCGTCCCGTCTCGGTCGCTACGCCGTGCGTCGGCGTATCGGCTCCGGCGGGTTCGCCACGGTCTGGCTTGCTTATGACGAGCAGCTCGACTCTCCGGTTGCGATCAAGGTGCTCGCGGAGAACTGGACCGAGGACTCCCACGTCCGGCAGCGCTTCCTCGAGGAGGGCCGCTACCTGCGCAAGGTCGAGTCGCCCCACGTCGTCACCGTGTACGACGCGGGCTCGCTCGACGACGACCGCCCCTACCTGGTGATGTCGTACGCCGACCAGGGGACGCTGGCCGACCGGCTCGAGGCGGACGGGCTGACCGTTCCGCAGGCCTGCGAGGTGATCCGCCAGATCGGGGAGGGGCTCTACGCCCTGCACCAGCGCGGCGTCCTGCACCGCGACGTCAAGCCCGCCAACGTGCTGTTCCGGACCGTCGACCCGGAGCATGAGGGCACCCTGGTGCGCGCGATGGTCGGAGACCTCGGGCTCGGCAAGGCCCTGGACGTGTCCTCGCGCCTGACGATGATCGCGGGCACCCCGTCGTACGTCGCCCCCGAGCAGGCGCAGGGTGAGCATCTCGACGCCCGCGCCGACCAGTTCTCGCTCGCCGCTCTGGCCTTCCTGCTGCTCACCGGCCGACCGGCGTACGCCCACAGCTCGCTCTCCGCAGCAGCCGAGCCACCGCCTCCCCCGGAGCTCTCGACGCCGGAACGACCCTTCCCCCCGCCGGTCGACGCGGTCGTCCGCAAGGCGCTCGCTGCCGACCGCGAGGACCGCTACCCCGACGTCCCGGCGTTCGTCGGTGCGTTGCGCGAGGCTCTGGGCGAGTCCGGCATGGGCACCCTCCCCGCCCGCTGGCTGCCGGTCGACCCGGAGCTGACGCAGCCGGGCAACCGGCCCTCGCTGGTGCCCGCCGCCGAGGACCTGCCCGACCCGGTCCCGCCGAAACGACGACCGTGGTGGCCGGTCGCCGTGCTCGCGGTCGTGCTGCTCGTCGCGGGGTGTCTGGGGGGCTGGGCCTGGTGGCGCGGGACCCACGGCACCAAGACGTTCACCGACGACGACGGGACCTTGACGGTGACCGTGCCCAGCGGGTGGGCGCAGGACGTCTCGCTGAACGGCTGGACACCACCGGACACGCCGTACACCCAGTCGGCGATGGCAGTCGGGGACCGGCCCGACTGGCGGCAGGCCGGCCAGGGCGTCTTCGTGGGCCTGATGCCCGAGAGCAAGCTGCCGACCAGCCTGCCCCAGCACCCGTCGTGCGAGAAGCAGGGAACCGTGCAGCGCAGCACCGAGGGGGACCCGTCCCTGACGGCGGTGTCGACCGGGTGCAGCGGCGGCGGGGGGATCATCGTCGAGCGGGTGAAGCAGGTGAGCCCGACGCTCCTGCTGTGGGTGCAGGTGCGCAGCGACGACCAGCAGACGGCCGAGGACGTGCTCGAGTCGGTCAGCACCCGGGGCTCGCTCGGCTAGCTGTTCCCCTGCTTCCCCTGCCCCTGGTTGCCGTGCGGGGACTTCTGCTTCTTCGGCGGCGGCGGCACGGTGCCCATGACGTTGTCGGCGAACCGGTTGAACAGCGCCTTGAGGCCGGGCACGTCGCGTGCGCGGCCCGAGACCGACATCTCCAGCGTCGCGTTGGTCTGGTCCGGCACCGCGAACCACTGGAAGAAGTTGTACCGATGCAGGTTGGAGGCCGCGTCACGGTACTCGAAGTACACCGAGCGGTTGTCCCGGTGGATGACGTTGAAGTCGGCCACCTCGGGGCTGTCGCGGAAGCCGATGATCTTGGTGCCCACGATCTGGTGGACGTCGACGAAGGTGTTGTCGAGGACGCGCACGCGGAGGCTGTACCCGCCGGACTTCGGCTCCTCGGGCGGCCGGAACCGCACCTCCTGCGCCCGGTCGACCACCTTCGTTGCCATGGGCTTGTCCGTGAACGCGTCGGGTGGACAGCTGCTCGGGGTCGAGCACACCCAGTACGCCTGCCAGTCCAGCGGCACGTGGTAGGTCCACCGAGCCAGGTCGTTGGAGATCGTGTGCACCACCGGCAGGGGTAGCCCGGGGCGGAGCGGCGGGTACCGGATGTCGGGGCGGTACGGCGAGGTGGACGGGGACGGGTCGATCGGGACACTCGGCGACACGGCCGAGATCGGGTTCGCCGCTCCCTCCGTCGCCGAGGTGGGCTGGGCGGCGTACGCCGCGATCATGCCGAGACCCAGACCGAGAACGCCGCAGAGCAGCGCGACCAGTAGTCCCCGCCTGCTCATGCGTCACAACCTACCCAGCGCTTTTCCGTCGGTCGGACCGGGCGAGCGTCAGCGAGTCGGTGACGGCGGCCGGCCGGGCCGAGGGTCCCGACAGGCCGCTCGTACTCGGGCCCGCTCGGCCTGGAGGGTGCGCGTTTGCTTCGAGGTGTCGCACCGGACAGGCTGGCGGCATGACCACGCCGTACCTCGACAAGCACCGCGAGAAGCTCGACGCCGCGGTGGCCGCCAGTGCCTCCCGCGAGTACTACTCGGCGTACGACGAGTCCCCCTCGCCCCGCGTCTACGGCGAGACGGCGGCGGGTGAGGGCAAGGCGGCGTTCGAGGCATGGCGCGGGCAGGAGTTCCCGCTGGAGACCCCGGGCAGCCACGGCACCGTGAGCACCGAGCGGTCGCCGTACGGGTTCGACCTGGGTGTCAGCTACCCGCGGGCCACCGATGTCGACGCGCTCCTCACCGCGGCGCGCGCCGGGATGTCGGCGTGGCGCGACGCGGGACCCGACGCGCGGACGGGGGTCTGCATCGAGATCCTGGATCGGCTGCACTCCCGGGTCTTCGAGCTCGCCAACGCCGTTCAGCACACCAGCGGGCAGGCCTTCGTGATGGCGTTCCAGGCCGGCGGCGCGCACGCGCTGGACCGCGCCCTCGAGGCGATCGCCTATGCCAGGGTCGAGATGACCCGGACACCGCGCACGGCCATCTGGGAGAAGCCGGGCAAGGTGCCGTTGAAGATGGAGAAGACGTTCACGGTCGTCCCGCGCGGGGTCGCACTGGTGATCGGATGCAACACCTTCCCGACCTGGAACTCCTGGCCCGGGCTGTTCGCGTCGCTGGTCACCGGCAACGCGGTCGTGGTGAAGCCTCACGCCTCGGCCGTGCTCCCTCTCGCGATCACCGTCCAGGCGTGCCAGGAGGTGCTGGGCGAAGCCGGCTTCGACCCGAACCTGGTCACGCTCGCCGCCGAGGATCCGTCCGACAAGCTCGCCGCGTCGCTCGCCCTCCGTTCCGAGGTCAAGCTCATCGACTACACCGGCGGCAGCGCCTTCGGCGACTGGCTGGAGCAGAACGCGCGGCAGGCCGTGGTGTTCACCGAGAAGGCCGGGGTCAACACGGTCGTCGTGGACTCGACCTCGTCGTTCGGCGCGATGTGCCAGAACCTGGCCTTCTCGTTCGCCCTCTACACGGGCCAGATGTGCACCGCCCCGCAGAACGTCTACCTGCCGGCTGCCGGCATCGAGACCGATGACGGGGTGAAGACGCCGGCTGACGTGGCTGCGGGTATCGGCGCCGCGTTCGACAAGCTGCTCGGCGACGACGCCCGCGCGGTGGAGCTGCTCGGCGGCGTGGTGAACGACGGGGTGCTGTCGCGACTGGAGTCGGCAGGCTCGGTCGGCGAGGTGTACGTCGAATCGCGGACCGTGACCCACCCGACGTACGCCGACGCCCGGGTCCGCACGCCCACGATCATCGGGCTCACCGCGGCCGACTCCGACGTCTACGAGTCGGAGTGCTTCGGGCCGGTGGCCTACGTGATCGCGACCTCGGGGACCGACGAGTCGATCCGGCTGTTCCGCGACACGGTGCAGCGTCACGGCGCGATGACCGCGGCGGTCTACTCGACCTCCGACGACGTGATCGAGGCGGTGCGCGAGGCAGCTCTGGATGCCGGGGTCGCCCTGAGCGAGAACCTCCTGGGCGGCGTGTTCGTGAACCAGTCCGCGGCGTACTCCGACTTCCACGGCACGGGGGCCAACCCGGCCGCGAACGCGTCGTACACCGACGGTGCCTTCGTCGCCTCACGCTTCCGGATCGTCCAGTCCCGCCGTCACGCCTGACCCGGAGTCGTGACCTAATCCCCTCCGTCCGCCGCAGGGACCCCGCTAGCCTCGCCGGGTCCACCCGGCCGGGTGGGCGATCAGCGATGGGGGGGCCGTTGCCATGGATGTCAGCACGCTCGCAGGCAGTGTCAGGGGATCGGTTCTCAGGCCGGACGACGAGGGGTACGCCGAGGAGGTCGCGGCGTTCAACCTCTCCCGGCACCACACGCCGGACGTCGTGGTGGTTCCACGCTCCGCGGACGACGTCGTCGCCACGGTGCGATGGGCGGGGGAGAACGACCTCCCGGTCAGCGTGCAGGCCACCGGCCACGGTGCGGTGCTCCCGATCACCGAAGGTGTCCTGGTCAGCACCCGCGGGCTGGACGAGCTGGCCATCGACCCGGAGCGGCGTACGGCGCGCGTCGGGGCCGGCGTGAAGTGGCGTCGCGTCATCGATGCCGCGGCGGAGGTCGGGCTGGCCGGTCTGTGCGGGTCGACGTCGGACGTGGGGGTCATCGGGTACACGCTGGGTGGCGGGCTGCCGCTCCTGGGGCGTGCCTACGGGTTCAGTTCCGACCACGTGCGCAGCATCGACGTCGTCACCGGTGACGGACGGCTTCACCACGTGGAGACCGGCGACGGCTCCGAGCTCGACTGGGCGCTGCGCGGCGGCAAGGGCAACCTCGGCGTCGTCACCGCGATGGAGGTCGAGCTGTTCGCGATCCCCGACCTGTACGGCGGCGCGGTCTTCTGGCCGGGGGCCCTGGCACCGACACTGCTCCCGGCCTTCGTCGAGTGGACGAAGACCTTGCCCGACGACTTCAGCGCCTCGATCAGCCTGCTGCGGCTGCCGCCGCTGCCCGAGGTGCCCGAGCCGCTGCGGGGGCAGTTCACCGTCCACCTGCGCGTCGCGTACGTCGGGTCCGACGCCGACGGCGAGCGGCTGCTCGCCCCGATGCGTGCGGTCGCGCCGCCGATGATCGACCTGGTCGGGCGCATGCCGTACGTCGAGCTCGACCGCATCCACATGGACCCCGAGCACCCGGTCCCGTTCGAGGAGGGGGGCATGGTGCTGCGCGAGATGGGCCCCGACACCATCGCCACGATCCTCGAGCACGCCGGGCCGGACACCCGGTGCCCGCTGTTGCTGGTGGAGGTGCGGCTGATGGGCGGGGCCCTGGCTCGGGCGCACGACGACGCGGTCGGCGGCCGCGACGCGGCGTACACGTTGTTCGCGGTCGGTGCGCTGATGCCTCCGATCGCCGACGCCGTCCCGGGGGCGATCAGCAGCCTGATGGCGGCCTGCGCTCCCTGGTCGACCGGCGGCACGATGGTGAACTTCCACGGCGTACCCGGCGATGCCGCAGACCGGGCCCGGCCCTGGCCACCCGCGACCTTCGAGCGCCTGCAACGCGCCAAGGCGACCCACGACCCCGCCAACCTCTTCCGCTTCGGTCACTCCATCCCCGTGCTGGATCCGGCCTGAGCCTGTGGAAAGCCCTCGGTAGTCCCTGACGATCTGGTTGCGTTTTCCGCTCGAACGCGACCATTTCGTCAGGGACTATCCCGGTCGCCGCCACTACGGTGTGCGCGTGGCCGACTTCGTGCTCCGCAACGTCCGGGTCGTCGAGCTCGGCCTGGGGCCGGGGTGGGCCGGGCCCGTCGACGTGGTGGTGGAGCAGGGTGCGGTCCAGAAGATCGGGCACGAGCTCGAGCGGCCGCTGGGGATCGAAGAGTTCGACGGCGACGGTCGCTGGCTCATCCCGGGTCTGTGGGACCATCACGTCCACCTCGCGCAGTGGACGGCCAGCCGGCAGCGTCTCAACCTGGCCGGCTCGGAGTCGCCCGAGCACGTCGTCGCCCGCGTGCGTGACCATCTCGCGCACCGTCCCGGCCCGCTGGTGGGGTACGGCCATCGCCTCGGCACGTGGACGACCGAGCCGACCGTCGCGATGCTCGACGCCGTCGCGCCCGATGTCCCGGTCGTGCTCGTCGCCGGCGACGCCCACCACGCCTGGCTGAACACGCGGGCCCTCGAGCGGCTCGGTCTCCCGCCCCGCGTCGGCGTCGTGGTCGAGAACGAGTGGTACGACGCCTACACCCGGATCGAGCTGGTCGCGGAGCCTGACGTCTCACCCGCGGCGTACCGGACGACCCTCGACCACGCCGCCGCCCTCGGCATCACCGGTCTCGTCGACCTCGAGCGCGGTCAGACCCCGGCCGACTGGGAGCCGCGCGACTCGCCCGTCCGGGTCCGCATCTCCACGTACGCCGACGGCCTCGACGCGACGATCGCTGCCGGTCTGCGCACCGGCGACCGGATCCCCGGCTCCTCGGAGCTGCTCACGATGGGTCCGCTGAAGATCATCAGCGACGGGTCGCTCAACACCCGCACCGCCTGGTGCTGCCAGGAGTACGCCGACGGGTCCGGCGTCGGAGCGCCCAACCAGTCCAGCGCCGAGCTGGCCGGCCTGCTCGACCTCGCCCACCGGAAGGGGCTCGAGGTCGCGACCCACGCGATCGGCGACCGCGCGCTGGACGAGGCCCTGGCGGCGTACGACGTGACGGGAGCGCTGGGCTCGATCGAGCACGCCCAGCTGGTGTCCCGCGAGGCCGTGACCACCATGGCCAGGCTGCGGCTGCGCGCGAGCGTCCAGCCGGCGCACCTGCTCGACGACCGCGACGTCACCGAGGAGCTTTGGCCCGACCGCGCCGAGCGGTGCTTCGCGTTCCGGTGGATGCTCGACTCGGGGGTGCAGCTCACCCTCGGCTCGGACGCGCCGGTCTCGCCGCTCGACCCCTGGCTCGCCATCGCGGCGGCGGTCCACCGCAGCGCCGACGAGCGGCCACCGTGGCACCCCGAGCAGGCCGTGTCTCCTCGCGAGGCGCTGGCCGCCAGCGTCGACGGCCGCGGAAGCGTGCACGCCGGCATGCCGGCCGACCTGGTCCTCCTCGACCGCGACCCGCTCGCGGCCGACTCCGACACGGCCGCCGCAGCAGCGGAGCTGCGCACCATGCCGGTCGCCCTCACGATGGTCGCCGGGGAGGCGGCCTACACCACGCTCTGACCGACGGCGACGGCGCGGGTGTCTGCCCGTCTGCGTTCAGGCCAGCGCCAGCGTGAGGTCGCGGATCATCGCGGGGTCCTCGAGCCGGTCGCCGTAGAGCTCGCGGAGCTGACCCATCCGGTAGCGGACGGTCTGGGGATGGACGAACAGCGCAGCCGCCACGTCGTCGCGGCGGCCCTGGTGGAGCAGCCAGGTGCGCAGCGTCTCGGTGAGCTTCTGCTGCGTGGCGGGTCGCAGATCGGCCAGCGGGGCCAGCACCTGTGCCCGGAGGTCGGCGACGGCCTCGCGGTCCGCGGCGAGGACGAGGTCGGCGAGGTGCTCCTCGGTGTCGTACGTCGTGTCGCCGTCGCGGAGCTCGACCGCCCTGAGTGCGCGCTCGTACGACGTGCTGGCGGTCAGCCACGGTCGCGAGGGTCCGGCGACCGCTGCGCGCCCGGTGAGGGTGCGCATCAGCCGTGTCCGGGCGCGGCCACCGATGTCGGGGACGAGCAGCACCCCCAGCTCGTCGGGCAGGCTGGCCGGCTCTCCGACCGACGACAGCGTGCGCAGGTCGAGCAGACCCTGGGCGGGCCGGACCTGAGCGCTCGGCAGGATCACCGCGGTCAGCGTCTTCGGGGGCGTCCAGTCCGCGCGCTCGGCGGCGGCCACGAGTGCGTCGGCGGGGTCGCCGCGCAGGATGCCGAAGGCGAGGCGGTCCAGGTACCCCTGGCGCACGCGCCCGCTGGTCTCCAGCTCGTCGGCGTGGCCGGCGACCGAGGCCGCCGACAGCTCGTCGATGTAGGCGAACACCAGCTCCGCGAAGTCGGCCAGCATGTCGGCGGGGACACCCGCGTCGACCGCCGTCTCCGCCAGCTCCCGCCAGGCGACCCGGGCCCCCACCCGGTACGCCGACAGCAGGGCGTCGGCACTGCGCCCGCTGCGAGCCTCGCCCCGCCCCAGCGCGTAGGCACCCTCCAGGGCGGGGGACAGGGGCTGCGCCTGGTCGCCGACCCGCCCTCGGGCCGCCAGCCGGAGGAAGCCGGCGAGCGCCATCTGCACGGCGTTCTCGACGTTGTCCACCATCGGTCCGCCGAAGGCTCCGGCGTACGACGGGACCTCGTCGGTCACCGCCGCGATCGTGTGCGTCGCCACGTCGGGCAGGCGCCGCCGGAGCAGGTCGAGCAGCCGCGGATCGAGCGCGATCCGGGTCGTGCGGGCCTCCGGCAGGGTCATCACTCCGCATTCTTGCACTCTTGTTCGCAGTGAACAAAAATAGGCAGGTCGATTCACGTGTGTTGGTCAGGAATACGTCAGGTTCGCACGACATGCTGGGGTGTATGAGCACGAGCATCGCGCCCAACCCCCGCTGGCGCGCCCGGGCTCTCAAGATCGCCGAGGCGGCGACGACTCCGCTGGTCCCCGCAGACTTCTTGGACCTGTTCGCGCCGCTGCGCGCGGGCGCGGAGCTGCGCGGCCGCGTGGAGTCGGTGCACCCGGAGACCACGGACGCCGCGACCCTGGTGATCCGACCGGGCCAGGACTGGAAGCGCCACGTCCCCGGGCAGTACGTCCGGATCGGCGTGGACGTCGACGGCGTGCGCTGCTGGCGGGCGTACTCCCTGACCCACGGGCCCCGCGCCGACGGCCGCATCTCGATCACGGTCAAGGCGGTGCCCGACGGCCACGTCAGCCCCTACCTCGTGCGGCACACCCGTCCCGGCACGCTGCTGCACCTCGAGCAGGCGGCCGGCGAGTTCGTGCTGCCGGTGGCCGGGCCGCGCAAGCTGCTGTTCGTCACGGCCGGGTCCGGCATCACGCCGGTGATCGGGATGCTGCGGAACCTGTTCCCCTCGACGGACAGCGGGGTCCTCCGCCTGCCGCGCTCGGCGGCGTACGACATCGTCGTGCTGCACGTGGCCCCCAGCGAGCCGGACTCGATCTTCCTCGACGACCTGCGTCGGCTCGAGGCAGCCGGGGCGATCCGGCTGGTCGCGAGGTACGACGACGAGCACGGCGTCCTGGACCTCGATGACCTCGACGCCCTGGTGCCCGACCTGGGTGAGCGGACGACGTTCGCCTGCGGGCCGGGCGGTCTGCTCGACGCCATGACCGAGCACCACCAGCAGCGCGGGCTGGACCTGTTCACCGAGCAGTTCCGCGTGGCGACCGTGGTGACCGGCGAGGGCGGCCCGGTCACGTTCGAGAAGAGCGGCACGACCGTGGAGTGCGAGGGTGCGCGTCCGATCCTCGAGCAGGCCGAGGAGGCCGGGGTCCTGATGCCGAGCGGCTGCCGGATGGGCATCTGCTACACGTGCGTGTTGCCCCTGCGCGAGGGCGCGGTGCGCGACCTGCGCACCGGCGAGCTGACCACGGCGATCGCCGGGGAGACGTCCGCGGAGGGCGTCGCGATCCAGACCTGCATCAACGCGGCCGCCGGGCCGTGCCAGATCAACCACTGACCACATCACTGAACCAGCAACCGCTGGGTACTGACCATGCGGGGAACGACGAGGAGGTACGACCGGATGACCACCATCCAGAAGAAGGCGACCATCGGCCAGACCAACCCCATCGCCCATCTGAGCGTCGAGGACATCGAGCTGATGGCCAAGGAGCTCGACGCGATTCGCGCGTCCGTCATCGAGACGCGCGGGGAGCGCGACGCCCGCTACATCCGCCGCGTGATCAAGACCCAGCGCTCGCTCGAGCTCGGGAGCCGGGTCGTCCTGCTCGCCTCGCTCTTCCCGCCCGCGTGGCTGGTCGGCACCGCCGGGCTCTCGATCGCCAAGATCCTGGAGAACATGGAGATCGGCCACAACATCCTGCACGGGCAGTGGGACTGGATGCGCGACCCCAAGATCCACTCGACCACGTGGGAGTGGGACTCCGCGACGCCGGCCGACCAGTGGAAGCACGCTCACAACGAGCTGCACCACAACTTCACCAACGTGATCGGCAAGGACAACGACCTCGGCTACGGCATCATGCGCGTCGACGAGGACCAGCCCTGGCACCCGATGCACCTCGGGCAGCCGCTGTGGAACTTCGTCAACGCCTTGTTCTTCGAGTACGGCATCGCGGCGTACGACCTCGAGTTCCGCGGGGCGATCGCCCGAGGCAAGACCAAGGACCCGAAGTTCCGTCGCGAGTTCAAGGCGGTCCGCGACAAGATCCGCCGGCAGGTGACCAAGGACTACGTCGTCCACCCGAGCCTGTCGATGGTGACCGGCTCGTTCGTGCCGACCGCGCTGGCCAACCTCACCGCGAACACCGTGCGCAACCTGTGGTCGCACTCGGTGATCATGTGCGGGCACTTCCCCGAGGGTGTCCAGACCTTCGAGAAGCGCTCGATCGACGGCGAGACCAAGCCGGAGTGGTACGTGCGACAGATGCTCGGCTCGGCGAACATCTCCGGCTCGAAGCTGATGCACATCATGACCGGCAACCTGTCGCACCAGATCGAGCACCACCTGTTCCCGGACCTGCCCTCCAACCGGTACCGCGAGATCGCACCGAAGGTGCGCGACCTCTTCGACCGCTACGGCCTCGACTACTGCGCCCGCCCGCTGCCGCAGCAGGTCTACTCCGCGTGGCACAAGGTGATCCGACTCTCCCTGCCCAACGGGTGGCTGGACACCACGACCCCGCGCAACCTGCCCGGCCAGCTCAAGCGGCTCTACCAGATGAGCACGGGTGGCCCGAAGGTACGCCGGGCCCTCCAGGCGCGGATGACCCAGGAACAGCGCCGGGCGCTCGCCGAGGCTGCCTGAGGCGGGTCCGCCCGGGATCCGCGGGTCCGCCCGGGATCCCCGCCTGAGCGGGGGAGTCGGACCTTCGTGGGGGTTGCAACCCCCACGAAGAGGAGGAAAGGGGCACGAACCCTGTGACGCACGGGGTTCCGGGAGGAGTCGCGGGTGTTCGAGTCGGTCGACGCCTCACCCGAGGACGTCGCCCGCAGCCTGCCCGGGGATGACCTGGTGCCGCGCGCGGACGTGGTCATGGACCGGGCCTTCGACCTCCCCGCGCCGCCGGACGAGGTCTGGCCCTGGTTCGTCCAGCTCGGCAAGAAGCGAGCGGGCTGGTACCTGCCGCACAGCGTGGAGCGGTTCGTCCCGCCGTCACGCCGTGGGCTGCGCTACCTCGAGCCGTCGCTCCAGCAGCTGCGGGTCGGATCGGTGATCCCCGACTGGGGCGGCCGGCACGAGACCTTCCAGGTCGCGATCCTGGATCCCCCGCACGCTCTGGTGCACACCACCCAGCGCGGCCATACCTTCGGCTCGTGGGCGATCGTGCTCACGCCGTACGACGACGCCGGCACCGCGTCGACCCACGTCCAGCTGCGGCTCCGCCTCTCCCCGGTCAAGCGGAAGCGGCTGGCCGACAAGGCCGGCGGCCTCCTCGACGCCTCCACGATCGCCGGGCTCGCGGCGGGGTTGCGCGAGCGGATCGGCTGACGCAGCGGCCAGAGCCCGGGTCAGAGCCCGGGTCAGAGCCCGGTCAGAGCCCGGGTCAGAGTCCCGGGAACACCGACCGCAGGAGCTCCAGGTCGACACCCTTCGCGCAAACCGAGGAGGGCGTGTGGTCGGGGTCGAGGCGGCCGTACACCAGCCGGACGAGGGCCTCCGTGGGCAGCGTCAGCTCCGGCGCGGACGTGTCGTCGAGCGACGGTGCGAGCGCGACGCCGTTCGGGCCGAGGTCCAGGTGGTAGGCGAGCTCGGGCTCCGACGTCCGCACCTCGACCGACACCTCCTCCTCCGACGGCTTGCCGGCCCAGCGGACGATCGCGCCGAGGTTCTCCGCCACCAGCTCTGCGGCGTCGGGAGGGATCGTGGACGTCGGGTCCATCGCGACGGTGATGTCCCAGGTGTGCAGCGCGTGCTCGTTGAGCCGCAGGTGCAGGAAGTCGGCCAGGTCCTGGTCCATCCCGAACACCTCGAGCCGCCACCGGGCCTTCTCCTCGTCCGTCAGCGCTTCGGCAGCGTCGAGGAACGCCGCGACGGCGCTGGTCGCGTCGCGGACCTGGTCGGTGGGCGTCTTGGCGTTCCACGCGTCCCAGATCGCCTGGTTGCGGTCACCACCCGGAGTCGGCTCACCCCTGGCGCCGGCCCCGAGATAGGGCAGGAAGATCTCGCAACCCGAGCCCAGGTGTGAGGCGACCTGGGCCACCGACCAGCCGTCGTCGTACGACGGGCGCGTCGCGCCCTCCTCGCCGTCTGCGTCGTAGAGGTTGCCGAACGCGGCGACGAACCGCTCGTGCGTGGTGCGGAGGACGGACAGGATCTCGGAAGTTGAACGTTCACCCATGTCCGCCGTAACCCCGAGGAGCTCACACCCATTCCGGGTACGTCGGCTCGGGCAACGGGCCGGTGGTCGCGTCGCGCCGGCTCTCGAGCGCCTGACCCAGCTGGAGCAGCGTGATCTCGTCGTTGCGGGCGCCCCACAACGAGACGGCGACCGGGAGCCCGTGGGCGAGCTCGATCGGCAGGGTGAGGATCGGCGCTCCGGCAAGAGCGCTCGAGTCGCTGGCGCCACCGCCACCGGTCGAGTCGCCGTTGACGAGGTCGATCGGCGGGGCGGGCCCCATCGCGGGTGCCAGGAGGGCGTCGAGCTCGTGCTCGCCGAGGGTGCGGTCGAGCTCGGCGAGCCCGGCCGCGGTGCACGCGTCCACCGACTCCAGGTACGCCCGCGACGCGACGCCCTCGGTCTCCTCTGCCTTCTCGAGCAGCGCCTGCCCGAACCACGACATCTCCTCGTCCGCGTGCTCACGGTTGAAGGCGATCACGTCGGCCAGGGTCTTCACCGTGGAGTCCCGCGTCGCGAGGTACCGCGCCAGACCCACCTTGAGCTCGACGAGCATCAGCGTGATCGCGACCTCGTCCTCGAGGTCCTTCAGAGCCGGGAGCGCGAGGTCGTCGACGACGTGGACGCCGGCCTGCGACAACAGCTCGAGTGCGCGTTCGGAGGCGGCGTCGGCTGCCGGGCTGTAGCCCCACAGGTCACGGGGTACGCCGACCCGCAGGCCACGCACTCCACGGGCGAGCTGGTCCGACGTGTCCGTCTCGGCCATCGCGTCCAACAACGCGGCGGTGTCCGCGACGGTCAGCGCCATCGGGCCCGGCGCGTCCTGGCTCCAGGAGATCGGCACGACCCCGTCGGTGGGGACCAGCCCGACCGTCGGCTTCAGGCCCACGAGCCCGCAGGCGGCCGCGGGCGCGGTGATCGAGCCGTTGGTCTCGGTGCCCACCGCGAACGGCGTCAGCCGTCCGGCCACGGCCGCCCCGCTGCCCGAGCTCGACCCCCACGCGGTGCGGTTGAGCGCGTAAGGGTTGCGTGTGAGGCCGCCGTGCGCGCTCCAGCCCGACGTCGAGTGGTCGTCGCGGATGTTGGCCCACTCGCTGAGGTTGGTCTTGCCGAGCAGGACCATCCCAGCCTCCCGGAGGCGGCGCACGAGGGAGGCGTCCCGCTCCGGAGGTACGTCGGCGAGGGCCAGCGAGCCGGCCGTCGAGGCGAGCCCGGCGGTGTCGATGTTGTCCTTGACCAGCACGGCTCGTCCGTGCAGCGGCGACCGGCGACGGCCCTCCGCGGTCTCGCGATCGAGGACCTCCGCCTCCGCCAGCGCATGCGAGTTCACGGCGTTGACCGAGCGGATGCGCGGGTCGACCTCCTCGATCCGACCGAGCAGCCGGCGTACCTCGTCCTGAGCAGGTCCAGTCGTCACGCTGGCGATCCTGGTCGCTCAGGGCCGTCGTGGGAAGCGCTCCGGCAGCTGGCGCAGCGTCCGGGCGACCACGCCACGCATCTCCCAGTACGACGCGTCCTCCTGCGCGCGGTAGATCTGCTCGAAGGTGACGAGCTGGAAGATCGCGTTCACCTGGACGGCGAGCTCGAGGCCCCGGCGGAGGTCGATGCCGGGGTAGGCGGCCCGCCATGCCTCGGCGTACGCCGCACGCGCGAGCTCGGCCTCGTCCGCGGGCAGGTCCTGGACGAGCTGGGCCAGGTCCAGGAGCGGGTGGGAGACCGCCGCGTCGCTCCAGTCGTAGAGCCGCCCGGAGCCGCCCGCGTGCGCGACGTTCCCCGGGTGGAGGTCGCCATGCACGAGCGTCTCCGGCAGTCCCACCGAGGCCAGCTCCTCGATCACGGCGTGCACGTCGTCACGCGTGGCCCGCGCCGCCGCCAGCTCGGCCCGAGTGAGCTGGTCCAGCTCCACGCTGCTCGCCAGCACCTCGTCGAACCCGTGCATCGTCTCCGCGAGACCGCGCACCGGCACCCCCGCCGCCTCGATCTCGTCGAGGTGGTCGAGCGACCGCAGCTGGAGCGTCGCCACGATCCGAGCCGCGGCGGCTCCCAGCCCCGGGGGAGGTTCCTCCGCGTGCTCCTCGTCCGCACCGGGCATGTCCTCCATCAGCAGCCACGCCCGCTCCTCGTCGACCTCGATCATCGGTGGCGCGTGCTCGGGCAGCATCGCGGAGACCAGGCGGGTCAGGGCGGGCTCGGCGTGGAAGTGGCGACACGACGCCTTCAACCAGACCGGTGCCGGGTCGCTCGGGATCTCGAGCACGGCCGAGATGCTCCAGACCTTCACCGGAACGGTGTCGCCGGTCCTCGAGCGACTGCGTGCGGCGAGCTCGCGGTCGACCCACCCGTCGACCTCGTCGTACCAGCCAGGGTTGCGGAACCACTCGGGCCGCCGCGCGGGTTCCTCGACGAACCCGCCCCGCTGAGCCGTGACGTCGCGCAAGGCGGTGACGACGGCGGTGACGACGGCGGGGTCGTCCCCGGCGAGGTCGTCGAGCGAGACGCACGTCCCTTCGACGGTCGTCTCGACGCGAGAGCCGAACACGTTCAGCAGGGTCGTCGGGTCCGAGCCGACCAGGAGCTGTGGCGCCAGCAGCACGGCGTGCGGGTCGCCACAGGTGCGGGTGCGGCGGACGAGGTCGTCCCACTCGTCCTCGGCGAGGTACGACGGGAGCCGGCCCCGCTCGTCGGTCAGCACCTGCCCGTCGCGTAGGAGCACGCAGATCTGTCGGACCTGCGGGTCGTCCGGCATCGCCCCTCCTCACGACGTCCGCCCCAGGTGCCGTGACCCGCCTGAGCCAGGGGAGCTCGGGGCTCGGATCAGGCTAGGGAGGTGCAGATGGAAGAAGGTCGCGACACGGCGTGTCAATACCCTCGTTGATGGGTGTTTCCAGGTACTCGCGTGGGATACCTTGCCCATGTCGACGAGGGCCCGGGACCTCGCTGCGGGGGGGCAGCCTGACCGGATGACCTGGATGACAGTCCTTGGGGGGACGCCGTGGCGCGGGTGTTGCGCATGCCGGAAGTGGCAGACGACCCGACGGCTGCCACGCTCACAGCCTGGTTGGTCGACGAGTCTGCCGACTTCGGCGGTGCCCAGAGCATCGCGACCGTGGAGACCGCGTCCTCGTTGTTGAGCATCGAGGTCTCCGAGCCGGGAGTGTTGATCAAGTCGCTGGTCGTGCCCGGTCAGGAGGTCCGTCCGGGCAGCCCGCTGGCGGTCCTCGGCGCGCCGGGTGAGGTGGTCGAGGACGTCGAGCACCTCATGGTGCAGCTCGGCCTGGCGGTGGCGCCCGGCGTGGCCGAGCCGGACGTCCACCTGCGTGCCGTCCCGCACGACGCTCTCCGTCGTACGGCGTGGCCACCGCACGATCCGTCGGAGACGACAGGTCCGGCCGTCGCCGTCCCGGACGCCGACCCCGGACCCGCCGTGAGCCCCGACCTGCCGCCGGCGGCCGAGCTCGCCGCGGCGCCGCTGATCGAGGCGGCCTCGGCACCCGTCCCCGACGTCGACGCTTCCGTGACCGCACCCTCGGCCTCGGCTCGGGCCCGGCACGTGTCGGACCCCGACGGCGTGGTCATCCCGCTGACTCCTGCCCACGAGCAGTCGCCGGTCTCGAACGTCCGCCAGGTGCGGCTCCGCGAGCAGGTCCGGGCCGACGCCCTGCTGGGCGTCGTCAGCACCGTCGAGTCGGTGTCGTTGACGGCGCTCGTCGTCAAGGCCGTGGCCATGACCACCCGCCGGGTCCCGCTGCTGCCCGGCATCTCGTCGGTCACCGACGTGGCCGTGCAGCGCTGGACCGAGGCCGGCACCATTGCGCCCGTCGTGCACGTCGCCGGACTGATGACCGCCACCTCGATCACGAGCACCCTGCGTGGACTCGACGCCCGCGTCCGGGACGGACGTCTGACCACGGGCGAGCTCCAGGCCGCGACGGTGGCCCTGGTCGACCTCGGCACGTTCCGCGCGGCCGAGGCGTCCCTCGACGCCACGACCGACCACCCGGCCGTGCTCGCTCTCGGCGGCGTCCGCGAGCAGGCCGTGGTCGAGGACGGCGTGGTCGTCCCCGGTCAGACCATGACCGTCACGCTCTCCTGTGACACCGACCGGATCGAGGCGTCCACCGCCGCCCTCTGGCTGACGCACCTGGCGAAGGTGCTCGAGCAGCCGCTCCACTTCCTGACCTGAGCGCTGCCGCGCGCGGGCGCAGGTCGGTCAGCCCTCGGTGGCGACCTCCAACGGCACCGGCTCCTCGCCCGAGCCGAACAACGCGGCGTACGTGCCACCCGCGATCAGACCGCCCGCGATCGGCGCCAGGATGAACAGCCACAGCTGCCCGATGGCCCAGCCGCCCGCGAAGAGTGCCGGCCCGATGGAGCGGGCGGGGTTCACCGAGGTGTTGTCGATCGGGATGCTGACGAGGTGGATCAAGGTGAGCACCAAGCCGATCGCCAGCGGTGCGAAGCCCTTCGGCGCCCGGGTGTCGGTGACGCCGAGGATCACGTAGACGAAGAACGCGGTCAGGAGCACCTCGGCCAGCAGCACCGCCCACCAGGCGTAGCCGTCGGGCGAGTGGTCGCCGTACCCGTTGGCGGCGAAGCCAGACTCCGTCGAGTCGAAGCCCGACTTGCCGTGGGCCACGATCCACAGTGACAGGGCGGCGACGACGGCGGCCACCACCTGAGTCACGACGTACGACGGGACGTCCTTCCAGGAGAAGCGCCTGCCCAGCGCCAGGCCGATCGTGATCGCGGGGTTGAAGTGGCCGCCGGAGATGTGACCGACGGCGTAGGCCATCGTCAAGACCGTCAGGCCGAACGCCAGGGCGATGCCGTAGAAGCCGATCGCGGAGCCGGCGTAGATCGCTGCTCCACATCCGCCGAACACCAGCCAGAAGGTCCCGAAGAACTCAGCCGCGATGCGCCGGTTGAGTGAGTGCATGGCAAGTTCCTATCGTCGCCGGAGAAGTCCTGTCCGGATCGTGTCAGAGTCACCCGCTGGGGTGAAGGCCCGTCGCGCTCTCGTGGACGGGCAGGGCCGCGTGGAAGACTGCGACGATGCGCGTCCCGGAGCCTCACGAGGCGTCGCCGTGACGCGGGCGCTCGTCGCGACCGGGCCCGGCGAGCTGCAGGTGCAGGACGTCACCCTCAGGTCGCTCGGCGACGACGACGTGCGCGTGCGCATCGCGGGTGTCGGCGTCTGCCACTCGGACCTGTCGATGGTCAACGGCACCCTCCGGCCGTCGTACCCGCTCGTCCTCGGGCACGAGGCGTCGGGAGTCGTCACCGAGACCGGACCCCGTGCCGGCGTCGAGATCGGGCGTCACGTCGTCCTCAACTGGGCGGTGCCGTGCGACACGTGCTGGCACTGCCGGCACGGTCAGCCCTGGCTGTGCTCGACGATCGAGGGCAGCACCGGCTCGCCGGGCGGCACGCTGGCCGACGGTACGCCGTACGACGCCAGCCTCGGGCTGGGGGCGATGGCCGAGGAGGTGGTCGTGGCCGCCCGTGCCGTCGTGCCCCTGCCCGACGAGGTGCCCCTGGACGAGGCGGCCCTGCTCGGGTGCGCCATCCTCACCGGAGTCGGAGCTGCCCGGAACGCCGGCCGGGTGGCCGCGGGCGACACGGTCCTCGTCATCGGACTGGGCGGGGTCGGGCTGTCGGCGGTGGCAGGTGCCCGGCTCGCCGGCGCTGAGCGGATCATCGCGGTCGACGTCTCGGAGTCGAAGCACTCGCTCGCCCGCACCGTGGGCGCTACCGACTTCGTGGTCGCCTCGCCCGACCTGGCCAAGCAGGTGCGCGCCCTCACGGAGGGCCGCGGCGCCGACGTCGCACTCGAGTGCGTCGGGTCCGCGTCGACGATCCGGCAGGCCTGGACCGCCGTACGCCGCGGCGGCACCTGCGTGGTCGTGGGAGTCGGCCCGAAGGACCAGCAGGTGACCTTCAACCCGCTGGAGCTGTTCCACTTCTCCCGGACCCTGGTCAGCAGCGTCTACGGGAACAGCGACCCACGGCGCGACATCGCCGGGCTGCTCGAGCACGTGGCCGCCGGCCGACTCGACCTCGCGGCCACGATCACCGACCGGATCGGTCTCGACGACGTCCCGGCGGCGTTCGACCGGATGCAACGAGGTGAGGGCGGGCGCGCCCTCGTCACCTTTCCCGACCGCGACACCGAGGAGCCCAGATGAGCGACGTGACCCGAGTGGCTGTCCTGATCGACTGCGACAACATCAGCCACCAGTGGGCCCGGGCGATCCTGGGCGAGGTCGCGAAGCACGGCACCCTCGGGATCAAGCGAGGGTACGGCGACTGGACCGACGACCACCTCAAGAACTGGCGCCCGGTGCTGGCGACGTACGCGATCCAGCCGGTCCAGCAGTTCGCCTACAGCGTCGGCAAGAACGCCACGGACTTCGCGCTGGTGATCGACGCGATGGACCTGCTGTACTCCGGGAGCGTCGACGCGTTCTGCATCGTCTCCAGCGACGGCGACTTCACCCGGCTGGCCATGCGGCTCCGCGAGTCCGGACGACTGGTGTTCGGGATCGGCGCCCGGAAGACGCCGGAGGCGTTCCAGAACGCCTGCGACCAGTTCACCTACGTCGAGGTCCTGGTGGGCGAGGACGCGTCGACCGACCAGGCCCAGACCTCGAAGGCGGCTGCTGCGACGGCCACGGCGAAGAGGGCGGCGAAGAAGGCCGTGACGCCGTCCAAGGCGACCACGACGTCGAAGAAGGCCCAGGTGCAGCGGCTCACCGACCTGCTGCTGCCCGCCGTCGAGGCCAACGCGAAGGACGACGGATGGGCCGCTCTCTCGGCGGTCGGTTCCTACGTCGTGAACACCACCCCGACGTTCGACTCGCGCAACTACGGCTACTCCAAGCTGAGCGCACTGGTCGACGACCTGCCCCGTCTCGAGCTCAAGCAGGGCCCCGCGGGCAACGGGCTGACCGCGCTCTACGTGCGCGTGGCACCTCGGTCCTCACGGAAACGGGCCTGACCCTGGCGCCCGTCGACGGGTCGCTAGATGATGGTTCAACCACCGAGGGGAGCCACGACATGTCGATCGACCTGGAGGCCATCAACGCTGAGCGCGAGCGGATCAAGGCCGACTACCTGCAGGACGCTGCGGACCGGCCGGCCAGCAGCGCGCAGGGCCTGCACCACTTCGCACTCATCTGCTCGGACGTCCGAGCAACCATCGACTTCTACCAGGGCATGCTCGAGTTCCCGCTGACCGAGATCTTCGAGAACCGTGACTACGCCGGCTCCAACCACTTCTTCTTCGACATCGGCCACGAGAACCTGCTCGCGTTCTTCGACCTGCCCGGTCTCGACCTCGGCCCGTACGCCGAGGTGCTCGGCGGCCTGCACCACCTCGCGATCTCGGTCAGTCAGGAGAAGTGGGACCACCTGCGCGGGAAGCTCGACGACGCCGGCGTCGAGTACCTGGTCGAGTCCGAGAAGTCGATCTACTTCCGCGATCCCGACGGCGCCCGCCTCGAGCTCCTCGCCGACCCGCTGGGAGAGATGTACGGCACCAAGGTCCTCTGACCGGGCCCGCTGCCGTCCCGATGGTGGTTGAGGAAGGCGCCCTGGCGCCTGTCTCGAAACCCCGGTGGCGCCTCCCGGGTCCGGTGGTTGAGGAAGGCGCCCTGGCGCCTGTCTCGAAACCCCTGCGCCCGAGGCAGGTCTCCTCAGGGCAGGATCCGCGGGAGGCCGAAGCTGGCCATGACTCCCACCTCGAACCTGGTGACCTCGGTGATCCGGTCGCCCGACAGGGCGACGACGACCAGGCCGATGGCACGCCAGCTGCCGCTGGCGGGATCGTGGGCGTACATGCCACTGGCCGGGCAGCCGTTGGCGCGCGTGTGGACCATTCGGATCCGGCGACCCTGCGGATGCACCACCGACTCGAAGAAG
>DATBDF010000290.1:0-2611 GCA_036270075.1 Nocardioides sp. | reverse complement strand
CATGCGGGGTCGATGCCGAACGCGCGGCAGAAGCGGTGCCACAGCACGTCCGGATCGGCGTCGGCCGCCGGCTGCGGAACCGTCACGACGTGGACCTGCTCGGGCGGGAGGCCGTTGCCCCAGGTCGCGAGGACCGTCGGGAGGTCGAAGGCGCGGGCGAACCACGAACGCCCTTGGCGGACGCGGGCCAAGTAGCGCCCGTACCTCCATCGCCGGCCCTGCTTCACGCTCTCCTGCCAGCCGGCCGGCACCTGTCGGGCGAGGTCGCGGGCCGAGTAGACGACGTGGATCTCGGTGTCGCCTCCGCCGAGATCGCTCTTGAGCCGCGCGACGTGCTCAGGCAGGGCGGGAGCGAGGATCTCGTGGCTGATGATGACGGTGCCGTTGGCGCGGCGTACGCGGCGGACCATGGCGTCCCAGGCGCCCTCCGCATGCCCGGGCGTCCCGCCCCAGTCCTGGTCGAGCAGGTCGAGCGCGGCCCGGAAGTGGAACGTCCCCGCGCTGGTCACCGTCGGCCGGGTCGGGAAGAGGACGTCGTGCGCGGCCAGCTCCTTGAGGTTGCGTCCGAGCCTGTCCTGCAGGTACGTCGTCCCGGTCTTGGGTGCGCCGATGTGCACGTACACCCGCCGACTCATGCCTGGATTCTGCCTGGTAGCGCAGCACGCCCGCGACGCAGGAGCGGTCGGCGTGGGCGCCGACAGGTCGAGCGAGGCAGTGGCCTGGCGTGCGAGGTCGCGACGCCGAGTCGAAACCCGCCGACGAGCCCGGCGCCTGAGCTACCCAAGCGCCCGCACCACCGCGGAGGGGCTGGGGCGGCCGAGGTGGGCGGCGAGCCAGGTCGAGGTCTCGACGAGGGCCGCGAGGTCGACGCCGTGCTCGATGCCGAGACCGGTCAGGAACCAGACGAGGTCCTCGGTGGCGAGGTTGCCGGTGGCGCTCTGGGCGTACGGGCAGCCGCCGAGGCCGCCCGCGCTGGCGTCGAACGTCCGGACGCCGGCGCGCAGTCCGGCCTGCACGTTGGAAAGCGCCTGGCCGTACGTGTCGTGGAAGTGCAACGCGAGATCCTCACGCGGCGCGCCCGCCGCAGCGAACGCGTCGACCAGCGCCCCGACGTGGCCCGCGGTTCCGACGCCGATGGTGTCGCCGAGGCTGAGCCGGCTCGCACCGAGGTCGAGGAGCCGCCGGCCGACCGAGACGACCTGCTCGACCGGCACGACCCCTTCCCAGGGGTCGCCGAAGCACATCGACACGTACGCCCGGACGTCGAGGCCCGCCTCGCGCGCCCGGCGTACGACGGGCTCGAACATCGCGAACTGCTCGTCGAGGGACCGGTTGAGGTTCTTCCGCGCGAACGTCTCGGTCGCGCTGCCGAAGATCGCGACATGGCGACATCCCAGCTCGAGTGCGCGCTCGAGCCCGCGCTCGTTCGGGACCAGCACCGGGAGGTCACGACCTGCGGTGCCGAGCATCCGCATCAGGTCCTCGGCATCGGCGAGCTGCGGGACCCACTTCGGGTGCACGAAGCTGGTGGCCTCGACCACGGGCAGCCCGGCCGCCAGAAGACGACGGATCAGCTCCGCCTTCACCTCGGTCGGGACCAGTCCGGACTCGTTCTGCAGGCCGTCGCGAGGGCCGACCTCGTAGATGGTGACCGGCCCCCAGATCTCCTGGTCCGCGACCGGCATCGGCAGCTCAGTCATCGGCGGCCACCTCCACCACGAACAGCGTCGCGCCGAGGGCCACCTGGTGGCCTGCTGCCGCCTCCACCGCGGTGACCGTGCCCGCGAACGGCGCCTTGAGCGACAGCTCCATCTTCATCGCCTCCATCATGCCGAGGACCTGGCCGTCCTCGACGGCGTCCCCGGCCACGACCTTGACCTCGAGCACGGTGCCCGGCATCGGCGCGGTGATGGTCCCGTCGCCGACCATGTCGGGGTCCGCGAGCCGGTCCGGCCCGGTCAGCACGAACCGCTGACCGTGGTAGCTCGCCTCGACGATGTCCGGCTGGACGTTGACCACCGCGCGAGCGCGATGGCCGTCGATGTCCAGCTCCAGCGTGTGGTTCTCGGCGTACACCTGGTGCACGGGCACGCCGTCGACGCTCCCGGCCGCGCGGTCGACGACGACGTCCCGGTCGAGCTCGACGAGCGTCGGTGCCGGCTCGCTGCCCAGCCGGAAGCCGTCGGCCTGGAACGGATGGCCGGTGTCGTACGCCGCGAGCATCGCCGCCACCCAGGCGGCCATCACCCGCGGGATGTCGGCATCGGGTGCCGGCACCTCGTGGTGGTCGAGCCAGGCCGTGTCGATCGTGGCGTCGCGGAACTCGTCGCTCGCGACGAGTGCCCGGAGGAACCCGGCGTTCGTGGTCAGGCCGAGGATCGCGGTGTCGTCGAGCGCGGAGACCAGCGCCGTCCGCGCCGACTCCCGGTCGGCTCCCGTGGCGATCACCTTGCCGAGCATGGGGTCGTACGCCGTGCTGACCACCTGGTTGCTCTCGAGCGCGTGATCGACCCGGACCTTCGTGGGCGGTTCCTGAGGAGCCGAGGGACGAGGCGTCTGGGAGGGCCACCTGACCAGCGAGGTCGTCCCGGCCTGTGGCAGGAAGCCGTCG
>DATBDF010000289.1:0-10619 GCA_036270075.1 Nocardioides sp. | reverse complement strand
CAGACGGCCTCCGTGGGTTGAGGAGCTCGCTCTGCTGGAGTGGTTTCGAGACAGGCGCCAGGGCGCCTTCCTCAACCACCAGACGGCCTCCGTGGGTTGAGGAGCTCGCTCTGCTGGGGTGGTTTCGAGACAGGCGCCAGGGCGCCTTCCTCAAGCACCAGACAGCCTCCGGTGGTTGAGGGGGTCGCTCTGCGACCGTCTCGGAACCACCCGTCGGTTCACGCCCCCGCGACCGTGGTCACGCCTCCTCGGGCTTCTCGTGGTTGTCCGAGATGATCCGGCTCGACGTGTCGCTGGGCTCGTGCGACTTCGTCGAGCTCGACGGCTTCTTCTTCGGGGGCTCGAGCGCCTTCGCCTGCTTGCGCTCGAGCTTGTCGATCCGGCCGTCGACGATCGACTGCTTGCTCGAGAGCACGCGCACGAGGTTCCCGGCGGTGGGGATGAGCACGAAGATCGGCCACGCGAAGTTGCCGTGACCGCTGAGGTACCAGATCGCCCAGCAGATGAGGTTGGGGATCAGGAAGGCCATGATCGCCTCGGAGCGCTTCTCGTGGTAGTAGCCGAGCGCCTGCCGCTGGATGTCGGGACGGGACGAGAGGGTTACCGCCGGTACGGCGGAGTCCGCCGTGAGGTCCCGGAGCGGGGGCACGAGGTCGGCGTACGTCTTGGCCGCGTCGACCTGCGTCGTCCGCTCGTCCAGCTCGTCGCGGTCGATGCGTCCCTCCGCGTAGGCCTCGGCGAGGGCGTCGTGGACCACGGCACGGTCACGGTCGGCGGCCCGCATGCCGGTGTACGCCGGGTCGCGCGGGTCGTGCTCGAACCGGCGCCAGAGGTCGCCGCCGCTCCCCGTGGTCACCGGGTCATCGTAGGGCGGGCTACCACGCGGCCCGCGCTCACCAGCGTGCTCGACCGCCCGGAGCTCCTCAGCGGCGCCTCGACCACACCTCCGTCGCGATCCGAGGCGTGCAGCATCAACCCGGGCTCCACCACGAGTGCGACGTGGTGCACCGGTGCGTCGGGCCGTGCGAAGAAGTACAGGTCACCGCGACGAACGTCGTCCTGGGGGACCGCCGGCAGCCCGGGTGCCTGGTCGCGCGCGTCCCGCGGCACGACGGTCCCGAGCGCGCGGTGCGCGAGGTGCACGAGTCCCGAGCAGTCGATCCCGTGCCGGCTCATGCCTCCCCAGACGTACGGCGTGCCCAGCAGCGTCCGTGCGACGTCGACCGCATCGTCGAGGCCCGGTGGGAAGACGCCCTCCGGAACCCCCAGGAGGGGTGTCTCGTCGACGCCCGGACCGAGAAGGACCGCGTCGACCCACCCCGGGTATCCCCGTGGGTCGCGTGACGACGGCTGCCACGGCACGACCACCTGGACGCGGCCGTCGCTCTCGGCGCCCGTCGCGAGCAGTGGCTCGTCGGCCAGCGCGTCGGTCATGCGGTCGTCCCGCGCGGACCCCGTCGACGCGCGCCACACCGGCGCCACCTCGACGGCCACGAGCCGGAACGTCACCCGGCCACCTCGGCCCAGGCCGCGGCGGCGATCCGCGCAATGCCGGCCTCACGTTCCTCCTCGGTGCCGGGGGCTGAGACGAGGACGGCCATCGCCACCGGCGGGAGCCCGGGTGCCCGGATCAGGGCGACGTCGTGGTTGACGCTGGAGATCCATCCCGTCTTGTTGCCGACGACGAGGCCCTCGGGAAGACCCGCGGGGATGCCGTTGCGGTACTCCTGTGCCCGCAGCGTCTCCTCGCACGTTGCGCTCGCCTCGGGCCCGGCGAGCCGCCCGTCAGCGAGGGCGACGAGCAGGCGGGCCATGTCGTCGGCGGTGATCAGGTTGTCGATGCCGGCGTCGCGCGCCGGATAGTCCTCGATGCCCCGCACGATCGCGGTGCGGTCCGAGCAGCCCGCGTCCGCCAGGACCGCGCCGACCTCGTCGGTGCCGACCTCGTCCAGGACCAGGTCGGTCGCGAGGTTGCCGGACACGGTCACCATCCGGTGCACGAGCTCCTCCAGCGACACCTCGGTGCCGAGCGCCGCCCACGTGGCCGGGTCGGAGTCCTCCTCCTGGTCCAGGGAGAAGCGGTGTCCGGGACGGCGCGACTCGAAGTCGTTGTGGACGAGCAACGGACGGCCGAGGTCGAGCCGACCGCGCTCGACGAGGCGGTGGACAGCGATCAGGATGGGCAGCTTCATGACGCTGGCGGAGTAGTGCCGTTCATCCGGCTCGACCGAGACTCGCGGATCGGTCTCGCCAGAGACCCGGACGACGACCGAGACGGTCCCGTCCTTCCGGACGGAGTCGACAGCGGCGGACAGCGAGCGATCGGCGGTCTTCGGATCCACCCGCGCATCGTAGGGAAATCCCATGTCGCAGGCGGCGCAGCCCGGGGGAGCGGCCTACGATGCGGGCGACGTGACACGGTCGAGCCTGGGAGGGGGCGACGGTCATGGTCTCGGCGAACCGTTGGCTGGCGATGCTCGTCGTGCTCCTGGTGCTCGCCGTCGCCCTGGGTGCGGCTCTCAGCTGGCGTACGCACGGTGATCGCGCGGACGCAGCCACCCGGCAGGAGCGGTACGGCGAGGTACTGGCCGCGGCCGAGGCGGAGGTCACGGCGTTCGTCAACATGCGCTACGACCGACCCTCCGAGTCGGTCGACCGCGTGGCCGAGGGCGCGACCGGTGCGTTCCGCGACCACTACGTGCGCTCGGCGCGGCGGGCGATCCGCGTCCTGGAGCGCAACCGCTCGCTGATGACCGGTCGCGTGGTCTGGTCCGGTGTCACGGACGTGAGCCCGGAACGGGCCACCGTCGTCGTCGCGACCACGGGCACCGTCGCCAACCGACGCACGCACGGCGACCCGAGACCGCGCGATTTCCGGTTCCGCGTGGCCCTGGTCCGCGAGGGCGGTCGGTGGCTGACCTCCGACATCGAGTTCGTGGGCGACTCGGGATGACCCGGCGTACGACGGTGGCCCTCGGCACGAGCGCACTGGTCCTCGCGGCCGTGCTCGCCGGTGAGGCCTGGTACCTCTGGGGCACGTCTGCCCCCACCCCCAGCGCCCAGCGCCCCGTCGTGGTCGGCGACATCGAGGCGCAGACGGCCGTCGACTCCGCCGCCACGGACGCGGCCGCGATCTTCACCACCTCGTGGCGCTCCTACGACGAGCACCTCGCCCACGTGAGCCCGCTGATGACCGACGACATGGCCGAGCGCTACCGCAGCAGCGCCGAGCGCGTCCGCGACAGCGTCGTCCGGAGCCGCACGGACACGACGACCCGGGTCGCTGCCCAAGGCGTCGTCCGGGCGGGACCCGACGAGGTGCTCGCCCTGCTGTTCCTCGACCAGCGCGAGACCAGCGGCGACCGGCCGCCGACGTACACGGCTCGCCGGGCCCTGGTGACGATGGTGCGCACCGACGGGGGCTGGTCGGTGGCCAACGTGCAGACGCGGTGACGCGGGGACGTCCGGACGGCGTCGGACACTCCGCGGACCGGATGGCCGATCGGCCGACGGGTGCGGGAGGGTAGCCCCGTGGCACACCACGACACCGACCTGGCGATCATCGGTGCGGGACCGACCGGCCTGTTCGCCGCCTACTACGCCGGCTTCCGCGGGCTCCGCGTGGCCGTGATCGACTCCCTGCCCGAGCTGGGTGGCCAGATCACCGCCATGTATCCCGAGAAGCTCATCCTGGACGTGGCAGGCTTCCCCGCCGTCAAGGGTCGTGACCTCGTCGACGGGCTCGTGGAGCAGGCCAACACAGCGGAGCCCGCGTACCTCCTGGACCGCACGGCCACGGGCCTGGCGACCACCGACGACGACGTCACGGTCACGCTCGACGACGGGAGCGACGTCACGGCGAAGGCGCTCCTGGTCACCGCCGGGATCGGCAAGTTCAGCCCGCGGCCGCTCCCCGCCGGGGAGGGCTGGCTCGGGCGCGGCATGGAGTTCTTCGTGCCGAGCTTCGCGCCGTACGCCGGCAAGGACGTGGTGATCGTCGGCGGCGGCGACTCGGCGTTCGACTGGGCCGTCCACCTCGAGCCGATCGCGAGCTCCATCACCCTGGTCCACCGCCGGGACGGGTTCCGGGCGCACGAGCGCACGGTGCAATCCGTCCGCGAGTCCCGCGTCGAGATCGTCACCAAGGCCCAGGTGACCGGGCTCTTCGGGGAGCCCACCGTGTCCGAGGTCGAGATCACCGTCGACGGCCAGGAGCCGGTACGACGTCCGGCCCAGGCCGTCGTGGCCGCGCTCGGGTTCGTCGCCGACCTCGGACCCCTGCAGAAGTGGGGGATCGAGGTCATCAAGCGCCACATCGTGGTCGACCCCTCGATGCGGACCAACCTCCCCCGGGTCTTCGCCGCGGGCGACATCACCGAGTACCGGGGCAAGGTGCGGCTGATCGCGGTCGGCTTCGGCGAGGCCGCCACCGCGGTCAACAACGCGGCCGTCGTCATCGACCCGTCCGCCCACGTCTTCCCCGGGCACTCGAGCGAGGCCAGCTGACGTCAGCCGCGCGTGACCGCGCCGGCCGACCCAGCGTTCGAGGACGGCGTTCGAGGACGGCGCCGTCGGGGTGTGGTCGACGGGACGGCACCGGGCGCGCCCGGCAGGAGGGGGTCCGGCTAGGGTCTGGCTACCGGCCGGTAGCAACCGAGCGGCGGCCGACCTCATCCGACCCACGACGACGGGAAGGCCACACCGTGCGCGTCGCCCTGCTGTCCTACCGCAGCAAGCCGCACTGCGGTGGTCAGGGCGTCTACGTGCGTCACCTCAGTCGCGAGCTGGTCCGGCTCGGGCACGAGGTCGAGGTGTTCTCCGGACCGCCGTACCCCGAGCTGGACGAAGGCGTCCGGCTCACCCGGGTCCCCAGCCTCGACCTCTACCGCGAGCCCGACCCGTTCCGGACGCCACGACTCCACGAGTACCGCGACCTGGTCGACCTGCAGGAGGTCGCCACCATGTGGGCCGCCGGATTCCCCGAGCCACGCACGTTCAGCCGCCGGATCCTTCGCATCCTGCGGGAGCGGGCAGGGGACTTCGACGTCGTCCACGACAACCAGTCGCTCGGAGCGGCGTTGCTCGCCGTCGAGGGTGCCACGGGCCTGCCTCTCGTCGCCTCCATCCACCACCCGATCAGCATCGACCGCCGCATCGACCTCGCGACCGCGCCCACCTGGCAGAAGCGCCTCTCGCTGCGTCGCTGGTACGGCTTCGTCCGTATGCAGTCGCGTGTGGCCAGGAGGCTGCGGATGGTGCTCGCTCCCTCCGAGTCGTCCAAGCGGGACGTGGTCCACGAGTTCGGGGTCGAGCCCGATCGCGTGCGCGTCGTGCTGCTCGGGGTCGACGACGGGTTCGTTCCCCCGACGGCGCCACGGGTACCCGGACGGATCCTCGCGATGGCCAGCGCCGATGCCCCGGTCAAGGGGATCGCCACCCTGCTCGAGGCGTTCGCCAAGCTGCGCACCGAGCGGCCCGGTCTGGAGCTGCTGCTGGTCACCCGACCTCGCCCGGGAGGGCGCACCGAGCAGCTCCTGGACGAGCTCGCGATCCGCGACCACGTGCGCTTCGTCCACGGCATCGGCGACGCCGAGCTCGTGTCGCTGATGGGCTCGGCCGAGGTCGCCTGTGTGCCCAGCCTCTACGAGGGTTTCTCGCTGCCGACCGCGGAGCTGATGGCGACCGCGACCCCCCTCGTCGTCTCCCGCGCAGGAGCCATCCCGGAGGTCGTCGGTCCCGACGGCGTGTGCGCCGACCAGGTGACTCCCGGCGACGTCGGAGAGCTCGCCGCGGCGGTGGGCGCCCTGCTCGACGACCCGGCACGCCGTGCCCGGTACGGCGCGGCCGGACGACGCCGGGTCGAGGAGCTGTTCAGCTGGCGCGCGGTCGCGGCCGCCACCGCCGTGGCGTACGACGACGCGATCGCGGACTTCCGGGCGTCGAGGGGGGCGCGTGCTCACCGTTGACTTCGACCGGCTCGGGCTGCGGCCGGGGGAGCGGGTGCTCGACCTCGGCTGCGGCGCCGGGCGCCACGCGTTCGAGATGTACCGCCGCGGCGCCGACGTCGTCGCCTTCGACCAGGACGCCGACGAGCTCTCACGCGTCCGCGACATGTTCGTGGCGATGGCCGACGCCGGAGAGGTGCCCGAGGGTGCCGAGGCCGACGTCAAGGAGGGAGACGCGCTGGCGCTCCCGTTCGCCGACGGCGAGTTCGACCGGGTCGTCGCGGCCGAGATCCTCGAGCACGTCCCCGAGGACGTCCGGGCCCTGTCGGAGCTGGTGCGCGTCCTCCGACCGGGCGGCACCATCGCCCTCACCGTGCCGCGGTGGTTCCCGGAGGTCGTCTGCTGGAGGCTCTCGCGGGAGTACCACGACATCCCTGGCGGCCACATCCGGATCTACAGCGACGCCGAGCTCGTGACGAAGGCCGAGAACGCCGGCCTCGTGTACGACGGGCGCCACTACGCGCACGCCCTCCACTCGCCGTACTGGTGGATCAAGTGCGCGGTCGGCGTGGGGAACGACGCGCACCCGCTCGCTCGGGCGTACCACCGCCTCCTCGTCTGGGACATCATGAAGCGGCCACGGGTGACCCGGTGGGCCGAGCTCGCTCTGAACCCGGTGCTCGGCAAGAGCCTGGTCGTGTACCTGCACAAGCCGGCGGCCGACGATGACCGCTGAGCTCCTCACCCCGGCCGAGGTGGCGGCCTCCGGGTCGGCCATCGAAGCCCTGCAGGAGCCGGACGGCGCGATCCCGTGGACCCTCGGCGGCCATACGGACGCGTGGAACCACGTCGAGGCCGCGATGGCCCTGCTCGTGGCCGACCGGCTCGAGGCGGTCGACCGCGCCTGGTCCTGGGTCCGGCTCACCCAGCGGGTCGACGGGTCGTGGCCGCTGAAGGTCGTGGGCGGAGAGGTGGTGGACGCCAGCGGCGAGACCAACATGTCGGCGTACGTCGCGGTCGGGGTGTGGCACCACTGGCTGGTGCGCCGCGACCTCGGCTTCGTGGTCGCCCACTGGCCGGTCGTCCGTCGCGCCCTCGACTTCGTGTGCGGACTCCAGCTCCCGTTCGGCGGGATCGCCTGGTCACAGGAGTGGGGCGGCCAGGAGCCGGCGTCGGTCAACCGCGAGGCACTGCTGGCCGGCTCGTCCAGCATCCACCACGCGTTGCGCGCCGGGCTCACGCTGGCCGAGCTCCTGAACGATCCGCAGCCCGAGTGGGAGCTCACCGCCAGCCGGCTCGGCCACGCGCTGCGCGAGCACCGCGACCTCTTCCTGGACAAGTCGACGTTCTCGATGGACTGGTACTACCCCGTCCTCGCCGGGGCGGTCCGCGGCGTTCCGGGGCGGGCCCTGATCGACACGCGCTGGGACGACTTCGTCGTCCCCGGGCTCGGCGTCCGGTGCGTCGACACGAACCCGTGGGTCACCGGAGCGGAGACGTGCGAGCTCGCGCTGACCCTCGACGCGCTCGGCGACCGGGAGCGGGCGCGCGCGCTGTTCGGCGACGCCCAGCACCTGCGCCAACCGGACGGCTCCTACTGGACCGGCTATGTCTACCCTGACCAGGTCAACTGGCCGGCCGAGCACACGACGTTCACCACGGCCGCCGCGTTGCTCGCGCACGACGCGCTCGCCGAGGTCACCGCCGGTGCCGGCGTGGTCCGCGGCACCGGGCTCGTGCCGGACCCCGAGCCGCTGGCGCTCGAGTGCGGGTGCGCCTCAACCGACGCGCTCGCCGGGCACGCCTGAGACCCGCCTCAGGACGCGCAGCGACCCGACGGCCTCCGCGTCGGCGAAGGCACCCGACGCGAGTGCCCGCAGGTACACGTCGTACGGCGGGCGACCCCCGTCGGCAGGATCCGGGAACACGTCGTGGATCGCCAGCAGCCCACCGGTCATCACCCACGGCGCCCACCCCTCGTAGTCGGCCCGGGCCGGCTCGTCGCCGTGACCGCCGTCGATGAAGAGCATCGACAGCGGCGTTCGCCAGTACGACGCGACGGTCGCCGACTCGCCGACGACCGCCACCACGACGTCCTCGAGCCCGGCCTGCGCCACCGTCCGCCGGAAGGACGGGAGGGTGTCGATGCGGCCCGTGCCCGGGTCGACGAGATCGGGCTCGTGGTGCTCCCATCCGGCCTGGTTCTCCTCCGAGCCGCGGTGGTGGTCCACGGTGAAGACCACGCCGCCGACCTCGCGGGCGGCCGCACCGAGGTAGAGCGCCGACTTGCCGCAGTAGGTCCCGACCTCGAGCACGGGGCCGTGGGGAAGTCGCTCACGGGCCCAGCGGTGCAGGGCCATCCCCTCGTCGTCGGGCATGAAGCCGCGTGCCGCGCGGGCCAGGTCGAGGAGATCGGGGGACGACGTCATCGCGGGCGTGACGCTACCGGCAACCCCACCCCCACGACCCGAGCCGGGTGTGCGTGGATGCCGGTCGGGACGCGCGTCCCGGAAAGTCGGGACGCCTGCCCCTGACAGGAGAGCATCGCAGGCAGCAGAGTAGGGGGCACAGAGGAACCGAAGGGGGGACCGAGATGGAGCGACTGACCGACCGCGAGCGCGAAGTCCTGACGCTCATCGCTCGGGGGATGTGCAACAGCGAGATCGCCGGTGAGCTGTACCTGAGCCAGGCCACGGTGAAGACCCACGTGGCCCGGGTGCTCCGGAAAATGGGGCTGCGCGACCGCACGCAGGCCGTGGTCGCGGCGTACGACCTCGGCATCGTCCGGCCACGCACCGTCGACACGACGGCGCAGGTGCTGCTCGCCTGGGCGTGAGGACCGGGCGGCGCCGGTGGCTCTCGGGGCTCTCGGTCGCGCTGCCCTGCGCGGCCGCCGGCAGCCGGGCGCAGACGAAGATGGGCGACCTACTTGCCTAACACGCCCCGATGACTCCCAGGTGACGATTTCATGAAGGTCTCTAGCCAGGCGTAGCCGTGTCCCTATATGTTCGCGCACGAAACATAAACCGGTGCGGCCTGCCGCCGTACCACGGGACGAGAAGGGCGCAGCCGAATGCGCAGGACCACAGCTTCGATCGGAATCCTCGGAGTCGCGGCGGCACTCAGCCTCACCGCGTGCGGCTCGGACAGCAGCAGCAGCCCCAGCGCGAGCGGATCCAGCAGCAGCAGCGGCGGCGTCACCGCCGCGTGCAGTCTGCCCAACCCGCCTCAAAGCGGTGCCTCGCTGCCCAAGGAGGTCGACCTCGGGAAGACCAGCGGGAAGGTAGGCGTCATCCTCCCGGACACGACGTCGTCGACCCGGTACGTGCAGTACGACGCGCCTCTGCTCACCCAGGCGCTGAAGGCTGCCGGCATCACCCCGGACGTGCAGAACGCCCAGGGAGACAAGAACAAGTTCGCCTCGATCGCGCAGAGCATGATCGGTGAGGGCGTCAAGGTCCTCATCATCGACTCCATCGACGCGGCGTCCGGTGCCGGCGTCGAGCGCCAGGCCCAGAAGGCCGGCGTGAAGGTCATCGACTACGACCGCGTCAACCTCGGTGGCGTCGCGCCGTACTACGTCTCGTTCGACAACGAGGACGTCGGCAAGCTGCAGGCCCAGACGCTGCTGGACTGCCTCAAGGCGCAGGGCGTCGACAGTCCGAAGATCATCATGATGGACGGCGGCACCGATGTGGACAACAACGCCGTGCTGTTCAAGAAGGGCGCCCACGAGGTCCTCGACAACAGCAGCGCCGACATCGTCGGTGAGGCCGTCGTCAAGGGCTGGGACGTCAACAACGCCGCCCCGGCGTTCACCGGTGCGCTGACCGCCGCGGGTGGCCAGGTCGACGGCGTCCTCGCCGCCAACGACGACATCGCCAACGCGGTCATCGGCGTCCTGAAGAACAACAACCTGAACGGCAAGGTCGCCGTCACCGGTCAGGACTCCGGCACCGAGGGTCTGCAGAACATCGTCACCGGGCAGCAGAGCATGACGATCTTCAAGAACGTCAAGCTCGAGGCCAACGCCGCCGCCCAGCTCGCGATCGCACTGATCGCCGGCAAGGACCCGAAGGCTGCCGGCATGGAGCTGCAGGACTTCGCCGACCCGGAGTCGCCCGACCACAAGATCCAGGCGCTGCTCCTGCCTGCGCAGGTCATCACCCAGGCGAACATCAACGATGTCGTCAAGGCCGGTGCCCTGACGGCTTCGGAGATCTGCAAGGGCATCGAGAGCCAGTGTGCTGCTCTCAACCCGCCCGTGCAGTAGAACTGGCTGAAGGACAACTGGGAGTGCAGCCGACCGTGGCGGCCGGGCGACAGTCCGGCCGTCACGGTCGAGCCTGACCGACCACCTACCGGCGAAGGGTGAGCATCGTGTCCGAACCGATCCTCTCGGCCCGCAAGCTCAACAAGAGCTTCGGACCCGTCCATGTGCTCCACGACGTCGACCTCGACGTCTATCCGGGCGAGGTCACCGCCCTCGTCGGTGACAACGGCGCGGGCAAGTCCACCGTCGTGAAGTGCTTCGCCGGCATCAACAGCATCGACAGCGGAGAGATCGACTACGAGGGCAAGCGGGTGACGATCTCCGATCCTCGCGCCGCCACGGCGCTCGGCATCGAGTTCGTCTATCAAGACCTCGCGCTCGCCGACAACCTCGACATCACC
>DATBDF010000288.1:0-4379 GCA_036270075.1 Nocardioides sp. | reverse complement strand
GGTCCTGAGCAGCCTGGGCGTCCACACGCGCTGGATAGGCGACGAGGGCGACCTGGAGATCATCCCGCCGAAGGAGCTCGACCTGAGCTCGATCGACGAGGCGTCCGCGCGGCGCACCCGGTCGGTCCTGATGTTCTTCGGTCCGCTCCTCCACCGGGCCGACACCTTCGAGCTCCCGTACGCCGGCGGCTGCCAGCTCGGCACCCGCACCATCGAGCCGCACATGGCCGCGCTGCGACCCTTCGGGCTCGAGGTGAAGGCGACCGAGGGCTACTACCACGCCACGGTCAACCGGGTGATCGAGCCGACCCGCCCGATCGTCCTCACCGAGCGCAGCGACACCACCACCGAGAACGCGTTGATGGCCGCGGCCCTGCACCCGGGCACGACCGTCATCCGCAACGCGTCGTCGAACTACATGGTCCAGGACCTCTGCTTCTTCCTGCAGAAGCTCGGCGTCCAGGTCGAGGGCGTCGGCACCACCACCCTCACCGTGACCGGCCGGAACGAGATCGACGTCGACGTCGACTACGCCCCCGCCGAGGACCCGATCGAGGCGATGTCTCTGCTCGCCGCGGCGATCGTCACCGAGTCGTCGATCACCATCCGGCGCGTCCCGATCGAGTTCCTCGAGATCGAGCTGGCCGTGCTGGAGGACATGGGCTTCAAGTACTCCCACACCGAGGAGTACGTCGCGCGCAACGGCCACACCCGCCTGGTCGACATCACCACGCAGCCGTCGCACCTCACGGCGCCCCTGGACAAGATCCACCCGATGCCCTTCCCGGGGCTCAACATCGACAACCTGCCGTTCTTCGCCCTCATCGCCGCGGTGGCCGAGGGTCAGACGCTGATCCACGACTGGGTCTACGAGAACCGCGCCATCTACCTCGTCGAGCTGAACAAGCTCGGCGGGCAGGTCAAGCTGCTCGACCCCCACCGGGTGATGGTGGAGGGGCCGACCCGTTGGACCGGCACGGAGATCGTCTGCCCACCCGCGCTGCGGCCTGCCGTCGTCGTCCTCCTGGCGATGCTCGCCTCCAAGGGCACCTCGGTGCTGCGCTCGACGTACGTCATCCACCGGGGGTACGAGGACCTCGCCGAGCGCCTGAACCAGCTCGGCGCCCAGATCGAGACGTTCCGCGACCTCTGACCGCCACGGCGGGGCCGAGGAGCGAGGGCGACGGCGCGTCGATACTTCTCCCATGCACACCGGGTTCCCGTTCCTGGACGACGGTGCGCCGGTGCTGGCGTTCGCGCATCGCGGCGGGGCCCGGCACCCCGGCCTGGAGGGGCTGGAGAACACCCGCGCAGCCTTCGCGCACGCCGTCGCCCTCGGCTACACCTACCTCGAGACCGACGTCCACGTGACTCGCGACGGCGTGCTCGTCGCCTTCCACGACGCCCTGCTCGAGCGGGTCACCGACGGAGCCGGGAGCGTCGAGGCCTACGACTGGCCCGCTCTCGCCGAGGTCCGGGTCGCCGGCCGCGAGCCGGTGCCGACGCTCGTCTCGCTGGTCGAGTCCTTCCCCGACGCTCGGTTCAACATCGACGTGAAGACGGATGCCGCGGTGGCCCCGCTCGCGGCCCTCGTGCACGAGCACCGCCTTCACGGGCGGGTCCTGGTCGGCTCGTTCTCCGGCCGACGCATCCGGAGGTTCCGTCGTCTCGCGGGACGGCGGGTCGCCACCGCCGCCTCGCCCGGGGAGGTCGCGGCGTACGTCACGCTCCCCGCGGGCCTCGCGCGCCAGCTGACGAGGGCGGCGCCTGCCGCCCTGCAGATCCCCCACCGCCGCGGACGGATCGTGGTCGCATCTCCTCGCGTCGTCCGCCGCGCGCACGCCGCCGGCCTCCCGGTGCACGTGTGGACCGTGGACGACGCCGCCGAGATGGCGGCCCTGCTCGACCGAGGTGTCGACGGGCTGATGACCGACCGCACCGACATACTCCGAGAGGTGCTGCGCCGACGAGGCGTCTGGAACGCGGACCAGGAACGGAGCGACGGGTGAGCGAGCCTCAGGAGTTCGTCGACCTGGAGCCCGTCCGGCGTTCGAAGGAGCAGCACGCCTGGTACTGGTACGACTGGGCGAACTCCGCCTACTACACGACCGTGCTGAGCGTCCTGTTCGCCCCGTACATGATCACCGTCGCCGGCCGGGCCGCCGGTTGCGGCAGCTCCGCCGACGACACCTGCGACAGGACCGTCGACGTCCTGGGACTGCACCTGGCCGCCGGGTCGCTCCCCTTCTACCTGACCAGCTTCGCCACTATCGCCAGCGCCTTCCTGCTTCCCGTCGTCGGCGCGCTGGTCGACCGTTCGTCTCGCAAGCGGGTGCACATGGCCGCGTTCGCGTGGTCGGGCTCGCTCTTCGCGGCGCTGCTGTTCTTCATGTCCGGCGACGACTGGCAGCTCGGAGCCGCCGTCATCGTGGCGAGCAGCATCCTGGGCGGGTGCTCGCTGGTCAGCTACTACGCGATCCTGGTCGACATCTCGACGGAGGACGAGCGTGACCACGTCTCGTCCCGAGGCTGGGCGTGGGGCTACCTCGGGGGCGGGCTGCTGCTCGCGATCAACCTGGTGATGGTCCTCGCCCACGGGGCGCTCGGGCTCGACAAGGAGCTCGCCGTCCGCCTGTCACTCCTCTCGGCAGCGTTGTGGTGGGCGGGGTTCACGTTGGTCCCGTTCCTCGGGTTGCGCGACCACCCGGCCCGGCAGGTCCTGCCGGAGTCCGGTGGGCTGCTGCGGCGCTCGTTCGGCCAGCTGTTCACGACCCTCCGGGAGATGCGCGGGTTCCCGATGACGCTGACGTTCCTGGTCGCCTTCCTGTTCTACAACGACGGCATCCAGACCGTGATCGCGGTCGCCTCGACGTACGGGTCGAAGCAGCTCGGCTTCGGCGACAGCGTGCTGATCGCGACGATCCTGCTGATCCAGTTCGTGGCCTACGGCGGCGCCCTGCTGTTCGGGCGCCTGGCGGCGTCGTACGGCTCGTACCGCTGCATCCTGTGGGGCACCTACGCCTGGATGGCGATCGTGGTCGTCGCGATGTTCCTGCCGCGCAAGGACGTGGTGACCTTTCTGCTGGTCGGCGTGGCGATCGGCATCGTGCTCGGCGGCACCCAGGCGCTCTCCCGCTCCTTCTTCAGCCTGCTGATCCCTCACGGCCGCGAGGGCGAGTACTTCGGCCTGTACAACGCCTGCGAGCGCGGCACGTCGTGGTTCGGCACGTTCCTGTTCGGCCTGGTCTTCCAGCTGACCGGGTCCTACCGGCCGGCGATCGTCGCCCTGATCGTGTTCTTCGTCCTCGGGGCGGTCTTCCTGCTCCGACTGGACCCGCGGAGGGGCATCCGGGAGGCTGGGAACGCGTTGCCGGCGGTCGTGTGACCCCGGCGGCGGGCGACACGCGGAGAAATCTCCATCGGAAACCGAACCTGTGTGACGCGTGTCGCGTCATCATGGTGGAACAGAGCGCGACCGGCGTACGTTGAACGAGACAAGTAATCCGTGACGTGTGGCCATCACGAACACGGGGTACGGACGTCTTGTTGTTGTACGCCTCGGGAGCGTACCGGGGGTTACAGAACGCTGGAGGTGAACCTCATGGCAGAGCGCACACTGCGTGGCGCACGGCTGGGAGGACAGAGTTTCGAGGACGAGCGGGGCATCGAGTTCGCCGCCCGTCAGCAGAGCGGCTACCGCTGCGTCAATGGTCACGAGTTCGAGGTGACCATGTCGGTGGAGGCCGAGGTGCCGGCGGTGTGGGAGTGTCCGCGCTGCGGCGCGGAGGCGCTCAGCACCTCGGGGATCCGTCCCGCGGAGAAGGCCGAGAAGCCTGCCCGCACCCACTGGGACATGCTGCTCGAGCGCCGCTCGGAGAAGGAGCTCGAGGACATCCTCAAGGAACGGCTCGAGCTGCTCCGTGAGGGTGAGATCGGTCCCGCCCACCTGCACCGCGCGAACGCCAAGCGCCGGGTGAAGAGCAAGGCTTGATGGTCTGCGCGCGGAGCGCGTAGGCATCTACCGCGCGAGCGCGGCAGCGAGCTTGCTCGCAAGGCGGGCTGACGCTCGGGCCAAGAGTCGCGGCCCCTAGCGGTCGTCGTCGATGACCTCGCCCCGGACGACGGGTCCCTGTGGACCCGGTCCGGGGCGACGCGTGTCCAGGAACCGACGGGTGATGACCCGGGTGAGCAGGCGCCTGGCCAGTGGCCGCGTGAACGGCAGGATGAGCAAGATGCCGGCGATGTCGGTCACAAAGCCCGGGCTGATCATGAGCGTGCCGCCCACCAGGATGAGCGCGCCGTCGGCCAGCTCTTTGGCCGGCATCCGCCCGGAGTCGATGGTGGTCGTGAGGGCTTCCCACGCCCGACGGCCCTCGTGC
>DATBDF010000287.1:0-17024 GCA_036270075.1 Nocardioides sp. | reverse complement strand
CGGGGGGGGGGGGGGGCGGGTGGGCGGTGAGAGATCCACCGTTTGGTGGGTGGGAGCGGTGGCTGACTCACCGGGCGGCGCGGGGGTGGCCGGGGAGCGGTGAGTGATCCACGGTTTGGTGGGTGGGAACGGTGGCTGGCTCACCGGCCGGCGGGCGGATGGCCGGGGAGCGGTGAGAGTCTGGTGGGTGGGAAGGGTGGCTGGCTCACCGGCCGGCGCGCGGGCCCGGACATACTCGGTCCCATGACCTCCACCGCTGAAAGGGCCACCGCTCTCCGTGCTCTGCACACCGACCCGCAGCTGCTCACCCTGGTCAACGTGTGGGACGTCGCCAGTGCGCGCGTCGTCGCGGCGACCGAGGGGACCCGGGCGCTCGCCACCGCGAGCCATGCGATCGCGGCGATGTACGGCTACGAGGACGGCGAGCACATCCCGCGAGACCTGATGCTCGAGGCCGTGGGTCGCGTCGTCGACGCGGTCGACCTCCCGGTGACCGCCGACCTGGAAGCCGGGTACGGCGACGCCGCCGAGACCGTCCGGCGAGCCATCGCGCTCGGGGTGGTCGGCTGCAACATCGAGGACCAGATGAAGCCGCTGGCCGAGGCTGCGGCGATCGTCGGCTCGGTGGTGCGGGCCGCTGCCGACGAGGGCGTGCCCGACTTCGTGCTCAACGCGCGGACCGACGCGTTCATCCGAGGCCGCGATCGTGACCCGCAGGCGGTCCTCGCCGACGCCATTCAGCGCGGTCGCGCCTTCCTCGACGAGGGCGCGCCCGTGGTGTTCGTCCCGGGTCGCCTCACCGAGGACCAGATCGTGCCCCTCGTCGACGCCCTCGGCCCGCAACGGCTGTCCGTGCTGCCGGTCGCCGGCCCGCCGCTCGCCCGGCTCGAGGAGCTGGGTGTCGCCCGGGCCAGCTTCGGGCCGTTCCCGCAGCGCGTCGCCCTGACCGCACTGCAGGAGATGGTCGAGGGAGTGGCCCGTGGCGAGGGCATCCCGGAGGGCACCCGGCCGCTGACCTAGGTCGGCGATACCGGTTTGTCCCGGCCGTCTCGCGACTGGTTGGCTGGCCGACGTGGACGACGAGCTGAAGCAACGACTCGAAGCGGCCTCGGAGGCCTGCGACACCACGGTGTTCTGGCACGCGCGGCGTACGCCCGCCCAGGTGCTGCGGGCCGTGGCGGACACGGCCGACGAGCTCGGCGTCGACGAATGGGACGTGTACGCCGAGCGGGGAGCCGTCGCGCGGGTCGAGACCCAGGTCGCGGAGCTGCTCGGCAAGCCGGCCGCGGCGTTCTTCCCGAGCGGGATCATGGCGCAGCAGGCCGCCCTCCGCATCTGGTGCGACCGGACCGGGTCGAGGCGGGTCGCGATCCCGGACCTGTCCCACCTGCTCAAGCACGAGGACGACGGGCCCCGTCGGCTCCACGGGTTCGAGTTTGACCACCTGACCACGGGGCCCAGGACCGCGACGGCCGACGATCTCCGCCGACTCTCGCCCGGGCTCGGTGCGGCGCTGATCGAGCTGCCGCTGCGCGACGGCGGCTGCCTGCTCCCGTCCTGGGAGGACCTCACCGCGCTGTCCGAGGCGGCCCGCGAGCTCGGCGTACCACTCCATGCCGACGGCGCGCGCATCTGGGAGTCGCAGCCCTACTGGGGCAAGCCGCTCTCCGAGATCGCCGGGCTGGTCGACTCGATGTACGTGTCGTTCTACAAGGGCCTGGAGGGGCTGGCCGGTGCCGCGCTGGTCGGGCCGGAGGACGTGGTCACCGAGGCGCGCACGTGGCGCCGGCGGATGGGCGGCACCCTCTTCCACCTCACGCCGTACGCCGTGTCCGCCCTGGCCGGCCTCGAGGACCGCCTGCCGCAGATGGGGGAGTACGCCTCGTGGGCGCGCGCGCTCGCCGCCGCCCTCACCGAGCAGGGGCTGACGGTGACTCCCGACCCTCCACACACCAACACCTTCCTGCTGTTCGCCGAGGGTGACCCCGAGGCGATCATGGAGAGGAAGCTCGCGTTCATGGAGCGGGAGAAGATCGAGCCCTGCGGCGGCTGGTGGCCCTCGCAGGTGCCCGGCACCGTCATGACCGAGGTGGCTGCCCACGACGCCGCGCTCGGGCACGACCCGGCCACCGTGGCGGCCTGGATCTTGGAGGTCCTGCAGGGCTGACCGAGTAGTTCGGGCCCCGACACGACGCACGATCTGGCGCAGCCCGGAGGGTCACGCCGGGGCAACCCGGCAGGGGGACCCCGCTCCTCTCCAGGTGACGACGAAGGAGCTGTCCTCTCGGACCCTCACCTGCTGCGAGCACCGGTCGGTCGGTCCGTCCAACGTTCCGCAGTTCCCGTCGCAGGGTCGCAGTGCAGCCTCGAGCCGGTACCGACCCGGTAGGACGCCACGGAAAACCGAGGAGTCCGTGTCGTCCTGGTCCGGTGACAGCGTGCCGCCCGGACCGACCAGCCGCACCTGCGGAACGGCGCCTTCGGTGAACAGCGCGCCATGGGGTCCCGGGTCGATGGTCGTGCGGACGGTCACCGAGACGCTGGGGGCCGGCCCGACCGGGTCCACCCTGTCACTGTGCCCGCAGCCGGCCAGTGCGAGCACGAGCGCAAGCGCGCCGGGCGCGGCGTACGTGGTCGTCATGCGAGTACGACGTTCCCGGATCGAGGTCGGTTCCGGGGCACCACCCCTTGAGGGCTACCCACTCGAGGCCTAGCGTGGAAGTACCACGTCCGGAGGAGGATGCAGATGACACTCACCCGGATCATGTCCATGCTCGGTGCGGTGGCGCTCGGAGGGGTACTCGTGGCCTCGACGTACGGCGCTCAGGCGGCGGGTTCGTCCTCGTCACCCGATCGTTCGAGCCACGGCCAGCACGCCCGCCCGGCGGGGCACACCGACCACTTCCAGGCCCCCCTGGTGCACAAGTACGGCAAGAACGGGATGCGGCTGGGACTGCACTGCGAGACCTCGGACATGTCGTGACGCGGGTACTCCTCCGTGCCGCAGGCGCGCTCGTCGTCGCGGCCGTGCTGGTCGGGCCGTCCGCCCAGGCCCGCGCCCCGCAGCCGGTCCGGCAGGCACCGGTCCAGCACGCACCTCCCGCCTACGGGCACGCGACCAACGAGTGGCTGATGATGGGCCGCAACTGCGGCGCCAGCATCGCCTCGGGCTGAGTGGATCAGGCCCGGCCGTCCAGGAACATGCGCAGCCGGGCCTGGGTGGACGACGCATCCTCCACGACAGTGGCGTTCGCGGCGCGGCAGACCCAGCCGAGTCGCAGGGCAAGGGGAACGGCGTCCCGGAGCTCCGGGCGGTCGGGGTCGTAGCGACGGAGGTAGCGATCGACGAGTGGCTCGATGTCGACTGCGTTCTCCACGTCGTCGAGCCCCCACGCGACCACACCCTCGAGCGTCACCGACATCGTGAAGAAGGGATGTGAGACGACGCAGTCACCCCAGTCCAGGATGAGCTGCCGGTCGCCGCGCACGAAAACCTGACCGTCGTGCAGGTCGTCGTGCTGCAGCGTCTCGGTGACGCCGTACGTCACGAGCTCCTCGGCCATCTCCCGGACACGTGGGACGGCGTCCCGGAACCGCTGCTCGACGTCGTCGTGCGCGACCAGGGCGGCGTACCGGTCGGGAAGGACGGACAGCCGCATGTCGGGAACGCCGGCGGCGAGCAGCTCGTCGACGTCGGGCTCCATCGCACGCGCGATGTCGGCGGCCCCTTCGATGATGTCGTCCCAGCGAGACATGTCCCGCTCCTCCGCGATGACCTCCCGGAGGCGGCGACCCCCGTCCTCCATCACCATCCAGCCGCGGTCGGGGTCGTCGGCGAGCAGCGGCGGCACCCGGTCGGGAACGCGTCGGGCCAGCAGCAGGGCGACGAGGGCCTCGTGCTTCAGCTCCGGTGTGTTGGCCTTGAACCACACGTCACCGTCGGCCGTGGGGATCCGGATCACCGTCGACCACGAGCGCACGTGCACCTGGTCGGGCTCGCCCTGTCGCGGCCGCCCTGCGGCGGCGAGCTGCTCGTCCACCCAGGCGATGGCGCCCTGCAACCAGGCGGGGTCCTCCCACGGCTCGATCACGACGCGCAGTCTGGCGCACCGGGGGCGGCGAGGTCGCGCCAATTCCGCTCAGGCCGCGGGATCGGTCGCCGCGCCGATCACCTGCGTCAGGCGTCGCTGCAGCTCCTTGAGCTCGTCGAGGTCCATGCCGAGCCGGTCCACGATCGCAGGCGGGACCCGGAGCGCCTGGCGCCGCAGCGCCCGTCCTTCGCGGGTGAGTCGGATCGCGAGCGCCCGCTCGTCGTCCGGGTTGCGCTGTCGGCGGAGGTATCCCGCGGCCTCGAGGCGCTTGAGCAACGGGGAGAGCGTGCCCGGGTCCAGCTGGAGCATCCCGGAGAGATCGCGGACCGACACCGACTCCTGCTCCCAGAGCGCGAGCATCACGAGGTACTGCGGATGGGTCAGCCCCATGGGCTCGAGAACGGGCTTGTAGAGCGCGATCACGCTCCGCGAGGCGACGGCGAGTGCGAAGCAGACCTGCTCCTGCAACGCCAGGGGGTTCTCGACGGTCGTGGATGTCGTCCGGGTCACAATGCTGAGTGTACCAATCATTGGTACACTCACGATTGATGGACACGACCCAGCCCGTACGCCGCCGCCCGCGGCACCTCATGGACCCCGCCAACCTTCAGCGCCCGAGCGTGGAGTCCCGCGAGATCACGCGCGTGCAGCAGTGGGTGCTCTCGGTCCTCGTGACGACCACGATCCTGCATCTCGCGGTGGGTCTCGCGGTGGCGGGCGTGCTCGCCGACGGCTCCAGACCGGGAGCCGGCGTCGGTCTGAACGTGCTCGCCGCCGCCTGCGGGGTCGGTGCCGTGCTGGCGGCACGCCTCATCCACCGACGCGCGCCCCTGTCGTGGTGGCTCCTGCTCGGGCTGGTACCCGGTCTCGTCGGGCTGTGGTTCGTGCTGGGCTGAGCCCCCGGTCGCCCCAGGGGGGTCGTTGCCCCCTGGCGGCTCACACCGCCGCTCACTCAGTCGACGTCGTCCTGGTACAGCGTGACCTGCAGGCCGGCCGGTGCCTCGAGCCGGGCGTTGAGCGACCTCCACGGCGTCCGGGTCGCGGGCGCGACCAGCTCGGCGCCCGCGTCCGTCGCGGCGTCCGTGGCAGCCGTGGCGTCGTCCACCCGCAGGGCGACGCGCAGGTGGCCGGCGACCGGCCGCCCGACCTCGACCTGGTCGACGTACTCGGCGTGCGGGCGGTCGCCGATCTCGAGAGTCGCTACCCCGGCTTCGAGGATGACGACGCGCCCTTGGTCCTCCGACAGGTACTCCGCGGAGACGGGCATGCCCAGGACGTTGCGGTAGAAGTGGACGGCGGCGTCGTAGTCGTCGGTGGTCACGACGAGCCGGAGCTCATGCACTCGTGGCGCCGGCGGGTCCCATGCGTTCATGGCGGACATTGTGGTCCGCGCAGCACGGGGTTGGGTTGGGCTGCTCGAACGGCACGTAGCCGTGCTCGCCGGGTTGGACGGTCAGGACGAGGCGGCCGCCCTGCACCCGGGGGCGCACGAAGTCCTGCGTGTCGATCCGGTCGTCGAGCTCCGGGACCACGCCGGCGAGGGCGCGCACCTCGTCGATCGCGCTCACCAGCAGCAGGTCCCCCACGGTGGTGGCCCCGACCAGGTTGGCGATCCCGGGGAAGACGAACAGCCGTGCCTGCTCGGCGAGATCGGCCAGGTCGTCGGCGCCCGAGACCACGACGCGCTCGGGTCCTTCGAACGTCGTGCAGACGTAGGTGTGTCCGCACCCGAGGAGGTAGCGGACCGCCCAGTAACCGTGCTCTGCCTCGCGGGTGGACTCCCATCCACCCGCGACGCAGAAGCGCTGGCTGGTGATCATGCAGGCAGGACCCAGATCGGGTTCGTGTAGAACCAGAGGTCGGCCCACGGGTCTGCGTCGCCCAGGACGTCCATCGCCGGGCCGGCGGCATAGACGCCCTGGCCGTTCAGCCCGACCGCCGTACGGTTGCCGTCGCTGCCACGGAGCCGGACGTAGAACGCGTCGTCGAGCTTGCCGAGGTCGTAGCTCAGCGTGATCAGACCGGACCGACCCGACACGTCGTAGGTCTGGACGACGGCGGTGTCGGGCGCGTTGAAGGTGTCGCGGTCGGATGCGGGCCCGGTGACCGAGCCGCGGATCACGTCCACCTGGGCCAGGGAGGGCACGAACTGGGCCCAGTTGGGGGTGCTCCGGGTCTGGATCATGATCACCAGCTCGTACCGCTGACCACGCCGTGCCGAGACCGCGCTCCCCAGCGGGAAGCCCGGGTCGCGGGACCCCGCCTTGCGCAGCCGGACGTCGACCGCGTCGACCAGGCAGCCGTGGTCGACCCAGACGCGACCGGCCCGCAGACCGCGCATCACGTCGGCGTACGAGAACGCCTCCGAGCCCACGTGCGTGCGGCTGTAGGAGCCCGGCCAGAAGTCGCCGCTCCCGGTGGCCGGGCCGTTCGTGCCGTGGATGGGGTCGCCGTACCGTCCGTTGGCGTCGAAGTACGCCTGGGTGTCCTGCCCCGGCGGGCGGATGGAGTCGTCGAGGTAGACGGTGTGCGAGTCGGAGTTCGCGGTGACCCACCAGGGGCGACCCTCGGACAGCAGGCTGTCCCAGAGACCGCCGACGGTGGAGGTCATCCAGTCGAAGCCGCCCCACGTGCGGTAGCTCTCGAGCGGATAGCCCTGGAAGCTGTCGGCCGTGGGGGAGAAGTCGTAGAAGCCACGGCCCGAGCCCGGACCGGTCGGCGCCTTGATGCCCGCGGCCTGGTGTCCCGGGGCACCCTCCATGCCGAGCGCGATCCCGGGCTGCCGTTCGCGCCACCCGCGGATCTCGTGCGGCGAGTCGATGCCCTTGCGCGCGGGGTGGTTGGCGAAGAACATCGCGTCCTTGACGCGACCCTTGGTCACACTCGTGGCCAGGAAGTCCAGGCCCCGGAGCGCGGCGTTCTCGTTGGCGGCGTTGTTCGCCGTCGTGTTCGTGACGACGCCGTCGAAGGAGTTCTCGAACTCCTGGAGGACGGCCACCTCGTTGCGACCCGGGTGGACGAACACCGTGCCGTGCTCGGCGGCCGGGATGTTCCACTCCAGGCCCTGGAAGACCAGGGTCTCCTCGCCGAACTGCTCGCGAGCGGCGACGATGTCCGGGTTGACCTTCTCGACGCCGATCTTGGCGTGAGCGATGCTCCCGTGGTCGGTGATCACCATCCAGTCGAGGCCGAACGCCGCTGCATGCTGCACGTGGTCGACCACGCGGTACTGCGCGTCGCTGCTCTGCTGGGTGTGGATGTGGTGGTCACCGGACAGCCAGGAGTACCCGCCGCGCGGTGCGCGTCGAGCGCGCTGTGCTCCCCGCACCGCCTCGTCCGCGAACGCCGACGACCCCGAGAGCACCGAGGCGCTCGCCAGGCCGGCGCCGAGGATGCCGGCGGCCTGCAGGAACCCGCGGCGGCGCAGCTGCCCGGGGTTCAGCTCGGCGTCGGGGACGGCGAGGTCGAGCGCCGGGTCGCCGGCGCCGGTGTGTCCGTGCTCGTACTCGTGCTCGTGTGGATGGTCGTGCTCATGACCGTGGTGATCGTGCGGGCCGTGGCTCACGGGAGTCCTCCTGGTGGCTGGTGAGACGACGACGCCGCCGCCCGAGTCGGCGACGCGGCACGAGCCAATCCAGGGCAGACCACCGCCGGACGAGACCGGCGTGAACAGTCCGTGAAGAGCTGGCCGCCGGTCAGCGATCAGCACATCGGACGCCGATGCTCGCGATGCCGGCCGTTCATCCGGGATGGACGAACGACCGGCTCATGGATCAGTGGCGCACGGGTCAGGCGCAGACCCACGTGGCGACCAGGTGAGCGTCTCCATGCTCGTCGGTGACGACGGTCCACTTCCGGGTCAGGCTCTCGGTGGAGCTGCTGTTCATGGTTCCTCTCCTTCTCGCGCTGGTGGGCTTCTCCGGACGTGGTCCCACTCTCGCTCGGTTGGGGGCGCGCGGTCTGTCACGTGGGCGACGGTTCGCGCCATCCGTCCGAGGGGCCTGGCAGCGAGGGCCGGGGCTGGGAGAAGGGCGCGCCCCACGGCCGCGGGGGACGAGGTCGCGGGGCGCTACGACGGCGGGATAGAAAGGGGGGACTCCGGCGCCGCTGCCGGTCACGCTGACCAGGAGACGTCGGGGAGGTCATCGACCGCCACGCTGCACACGCCAGATGGGGCATCTGGTCCGTCGTCCACCAGGGGAGGAACCATGACCACCACCAACGCGGCCCACGGGCGGGCGCCCGACCTGCTCGGCCAGACCGTCGTCCTCATCGGTGGCAGCGCCGGGATCGGCTTCGAGACCGCCCGCCGGGCTCGCGCCGAAGGCGCGGACGTCGTCCTCGCCGCACGTCACCCGGAGCGCCTGGAACGGGCCGCACACGAGCTGGGCGCGCTGAGGTCCGCGGCCTTCGACGCGACGGACGTCGAGCAGCTCGACCGGTTCTTCGCCGAGCTGCCTCCGTTCGACCACGTCCTGGTCACCGCCGGTGAACCTCACTACGAGTCGCTGGCCGAGATGGACTTCGCCCGGGCACGGGCATTCCTGGAGCAGCACCTCCTCCTGCCGCTCCACGTCGCTCGCAGCTCGGTCGACAAGATCCGCCCGGGCGGCTCGCTGCTGTTCATGGGCGGAACCGGCGCACGCCGGCCGGGGGTGGGGCTCACGCTGGGTTCGGCGGTCACGGTGGGCATGCCGGCGCTCGTCGCGAGCCTGGCCCTCGAGATCAAGCCCGTGCGCGTCAACCTCATCGCCGCCGGGTTCGTCGACACGCCCTTGTCGGCATCCATCCTGGGCGACCAGCTCGATGCTCGGCGTACCGAGCTCCGCGACACCCTGCCCATCGGTCGGGTCGTCGGGCCGGAGGACGTGGCAGCCCTCGCCGTCCACCTCATGGCCAACACCGCGCTGACCGGCGCGACGTACGACATCGACGGCGGGCAGCAGCTGCTCGGGCCGGCGTGAGGGCCGAGAGGGTTCGTTCTGGAGGCCCGCCGACGGGCCCTTGATCGGACCCGGGCGGGGGCCGTGTGCGGCCGGTCAGTGCATGGGGCAGACTCTGAGTCCTGTCCCGTGCGCTCGGGCAGCCGTGGCGCCGGGACTCGCGGGACGAGTCGGATGGAGACGCAGTGCCCGAGGGTTATGCCGAGGCGTGGCGCCGGCTCGACGACGAGTTCGGCAGCCGCACGCGCCAGGAGGCGGCTCTTCAGATCGAGGGCACGCTGCGGGCCCATGACTGGGACGGTGGCTACCGGTGCGTGTGCGGCCGACCCATCAGCATGCCCCGTGAATGGGGGCAGCACCTGCTCGAGCTGGTCCTGTTCGACGAAGCCGACGAGTGAGCAGCAGGTCGAGACGAGGCCCAGGCGAGCATCGCACCCCGCTGTGTGTCGCGATCAGGACAACCGCGTCCAGTGGCCTTCCGAGACGACCTCTACGGTGCCGTCGATCACCGTGATGGCCGTCTGGTCGTCGATGGCGTACGCCGGGCCCGCGATGTCGGCGGCCCAGCTCTCCGCATCGGCCAGGGAGTTGCCCGGCATTCCGTCCTGGGCCAGATGAGGGCAGATCGAGAAGTCGACGATGCCCAACGTCGTGTCGTCACCGGCCGGTGGTCTCCACTGGACGAAGTCCTCCCCGATCTCTGGCGTCATCACCATGCTGCCGGCGCTCACCCCGACCCACACCGTGTCGGGGAGCGAGGGGAGGAGGTCCGCCAGCCCGGACTCCCGCATCCAGTAGCCCAGGTACGTCGCATCGCCGCCGTCCACCAGGAGGACGTCCGCCTCTCGGACCCAGGGGACCCAGCGCTCCTCGCCGATGCTGGGCAGGGCGGTGAGCTCGAGGACACCGATCGACTTCCAGCCCAGGTCGCACATGGGTGACGGCGACCTGCCGGCGATGAATCGCCAGGCCGAGGCCGGCGTGCACATGGGGTGGCCGTACTCCGCCGTCGGGATGCACAGGGCAACGGAGTCGGCGATCGGCTTGCCCAGCATCGTGAGCAGAGCATCGTGGATGCTCGCGTTCGTGACGCCACCGGACGTGAGAAGAAGCTTCAAGGTGCCCTCCCGGATCGAGCTCAGTGGCTGTGCCGCCGGCTCTCGTCGAGCACCCGGCGGACCATCGGTTCGAAGAAGGACAGCGGCTCGGAGTCGTACTCGGGATCGAACGAGTTCTGGTCGTAGTCGGCGCAGAAGTCGACGGTGGCCTGGTAGTACTCGTGGTCACGCCACCGGTCGCGGACGTGGGGGTCCATCCCGAGGTGGTGGAAGAAGTAGTAGCCCTGGAACACCCCGTGATGCTTGACGATCCAGTAGTTCTTCTCGCTGACGTAGGGCCGGAGCACCGCGGCCGCCACCTCGGAGTGGTTGGCAGGAGCGAGGTAGTCGCCGATGTCGTGCAGGAGCGCGCAGACGACCGTCTCCTCGTCCTCTCCGGCGCGGTGGGCGCGGGTGGCTGCCTGGAGCGAGTGCTCGAGCCGGGAGATCTGGTACCCGGCCGAGTCCTGCATCGTCAACAGCCAGCCGAGCACCCGATCGGGGAACGACCGGAGCTCCTCGACCTCGACGCGCTCCAACAGGGCGTAGTCCTCGGCGGTGCCGTCCTGCATCCGGGTGAAAGAGACGGTGTCAGTCATGTACATCTCCTCAACGCGCGCGTGGTCGCACCACGTCATCATGACCGACCCCGGCCGACGGCTCGAGGGTGGGAACGTGTGGCGGTGGCGCGACCCGTGCTCGGAGCCGCTCAGCGGCGGGCGAAGAGGCGCTGGGCGCTGCGCTCGTCGTTCATGACGAACCACTGCTGGATGAGGGCTGAGGATGAGCTGGCGTTCATGGTCGTCTCCTGACGTGAGATGCGGTTTCTTGCGAGGTGACCTCACTGTGGCAGCGGCGTGGCCACGCGTCTGTCACGTCGGTGACGCTGTCCGGTGTTCCATCGGAATGCTCCGCAGCCGGCGCGCTCCCTCGGTCACAACGAGAGGACACCTCTTATCAGGAGTGCGACGCCGACCACGAACGACGTGCCCACCACGATGGTGCGCGAGTGCCGTCTGGCCCACTCGTGCACCGTGACGACGACGTCGCGCGCCGCATCCGGATCGACGACGCACATCACCAGGGCGGCGATCGGCACCGCGAACCAGATGGCGTCGTAGATCGCGACCGCGACCACGCCACCCGGAAGGCGTGGGTTGTGGGCGACGATGACGTTGAGCGCGATCAGGTAGAAGATGCCCGGGATGTGCGTCAGCGGGCCCGCGAGGGCAGCAGCGCCGACGCTGACCTGGTGATCGAGCCGGGGCATCCACCGGGTGCCGGGGCCGGCGGGGGCCCGGTCCGGGCGTCGCCGGAACCAGCCGGCCAGGACCGCAAAGCCGAGCACCAGGGCCGCAAGTCCGCCGATGATGTCGGCGATGCCCACCGTCCGGTCGGTGCCGGCGCGGATGTGGATGCCGTGGAACACCCCGACGACCACGAGACCGAACACGAAGGTGAAGACCCAGCCGCCGATGACGTACGCGAACATCAGCCGCCGTCGGGAATCCCGCGAGAGCAGGGCCGAGACTGCCGCGAGACTGGTGGGACGGACCGTGCTGGCCAGCGCGAGCAGGACGACCTCGGGAATCAACTCAGCTCCCGGCGGTGACCACGCCGGTGCTGCCTCGCTCCTGCTCCGGGATCGGAGTCTCCTTGTTGGCCATGGTGATCAGCACCGCCCCACCCAGCGCCGCCAGCAGAGCGGCGACAGCGACGACGACGTGCCAGGCCGGACGCGTCAAGGCCTCTTGGTAGAGAAGGATTCCCAACAGCACGCTGACCGCCGGGTTCGACACCGATACCGCCGCCATCGCCGGTGCCAGCTGGCCGGTCGCCAAGGACAGCTGCTGGATCAGGAACCCGCCGAAGCCGAACGCCAGCAAGGCCCAGGTGCGCCAGTCCTGGACAGCCTCCGCGATGCCGGAATGGAGATCGTTGAGGACGGGCTTGGCGAAGGCGACTGACAGACCCGACAACAGCCCCGAGCACAGACCCAGCACCGCGGCCCGCCACGAGGCGGAGCTCTTGGACCGCGCCCACACCATCAGGGCGACGACCATCGCGCAGACGATGACCGCCGAGATCACCAGCCCGGACGTCGACGCGCTGTCCACGCCTTCGTCCGGGTCGCCGACGAGCACGAACATCGCCAGCCCGACCACCACGATGCCCGCGCCCAGGAACTGGCGTCGCACCACCTGCTGGCTGCTCAGCCAGTAGCCCAGGGGGAGAGCCCACACGATCGTGGTGACCATCAGGGGCTGGACCACTACGAGCTTGCCCCGGTCCAACGCAGCCGCCTGGGTCGTGTATCCAACGAGCAGGACCAGCGTCCCCAACAGCCACACCGGGACTGCCACCAGACGGAACAGACCCACCAGACCCTCGATCACCGCACCGGTCTGCGCCAGCCGGAACTGACCGCGCTGCTGCAACGCCGCAGCCAGTGCGAAGCAGATCGCCGCGACGACGGCCAAGGTCGCTGCCATGACGGGTCGACCTCAGCTCGCGTCTTCGGCGGCCACCCCGACGGCACCGCTGGCAGCTGGGGTCCCGGTTCCTCCCGCGAGCGGCGAGAACCCTACCGGGCGGACGAGCTCCATCGGCCCTCCCATTCCGACCAAGATGTCACCCAGGACTTCATGTCTGGACCGAGCGCGCGGGCCACCCCAGTGGAGCGCCGGCACCTCGACCGCGGCCAGCATGGCGCGGCTGACCGAGATCCGCCAGGTGCCACTCCGGTGCGGCGTGCGCGCTCCTGGGGTGTCTTCCAGCGGGGCGGGCTGCGAGAGTGGGGCCGGACACATGATGGCCGCCGTTGAGATCGAGCGCTGCGGGTACGAGGCACCCTGCCATCAACCGATGTCGTCATCCGGCCGCGGAACTCAGCTCCCCGCGGCACGGGATCGAGACGGGGAGCTGCGATCGGGAGGAACCGAAGATGAACAAGACCGAGCTCGTCGAGAAGATCGCGGAGGACGCGGGCCTGGACAAGAGGTCGGCCGAGCAGGCTCTCCGGGCCGCACTGAACGCCATCACCGACGCGGTCGCGGCCGGAGAACGGGTCACCCTCCCCGGCTTCGGCACTTTCGAGCGTCGTGAGCGAGCCGCCCGCGAGGGGCGCAACCCCCAGACCGGCGAGACGCTGAAGATCGCCAAGTCCAAGGTGCCGGCGTTCAAGGCCGGCGCCACCTTCAAGTCCTACGTCGGCATGTCGAAGAAGGACCAGGCAGCACACCGCAAGAACCGCTAGGGCCGGGCCGACCGGCGCCCCCACCCACCACCCGCGAAGCCCCGGATGGCGCCGGCACCGCGTCCTGAAGCGCGCAGAATCCCGCGCGGGGGTCGGAGTCTCCGATTACGCTCACCGCGTCACTGGTCACGGCGTCGGCTGCGTGAGGCCTGGGGAGGGAGACAGGGATGCCCCTGTTCGGGAAGGGACGCGGCGACGGGGCGCCTCGAGGCTTCGTCAAGGCCCTGGAAGACATCCTCGACGACGTGCCGGGACGCGGAGACCTGGTGGGGTACGTGCTGTCCGGCAACCCGGCCGACGCCTTGAACAGCCTGACCCAGGCGCAGGGTCTCTACGGGGTCGCCCGACACCATCTGCTGTCGCCGGACCGCCAGCAGGGCCGCCAGAAGATGGCCGTCCTGTACGCCGACGTTGCGGGCGTCGACTCTGCGGTGCTCCGGCGCTACGGCCGGCTGCTGGACGCCGCGTGGGGTCGGGCTCAGTGGGGTCTGTCGATGGGGCAGGTCACCGGCGGAAGCTGGTTCGAGCTCATGATCTTCCAGGCCGGGGCGGGCACCGCCCCCAGCCAACCGTTGCCGCTCACCTTCGCCGACCTGGTCCGGGCCGCCGACGTGGACGGCGCCGGCGCGGCTGACCTGATCCGGGCGACGTTCGAGGTGCCCCAGTTCTCGCGCTACGTCTCGCGGAGCTCGACGGATCTCCTGCAGCGGCTCCCGGGGTACGCCGAGGCGCTGGTCGAGCACCGGCCGCTGGTGACGTCGGCGCTGACCGCGGGGTCGGTGGACGCGCGGGTCCGTACCGTCCGGATCGTCGAGGCGGCCGTGTCCGCTGAGCAGCTGGAGGTGTTCGCCGAGCCGTTGGCGGAGGCCGCCACCGCGACCAGCACCCAGGTCAGGGACGCCGCTCGTCCGGCTGCGTTGCGCAACGAGGGCGCGGTCGTCGCTCCCCTGAGGCGGCTCGCGGTCGAGGCGAAGCCCGACCAGCGTGCCCACGCGGTCGACCTGTTGGCCGGCATGCCGGATCAGCGTCCATGGGCGCTGGAGACCGCCCGCGCCGACCGCGCCGCATCCGTGCGCGCGGTGGGAGCCCGGTGGGCAGCAGCCGAGTCCGCGGCTCCGGTCGAGGACGACCTGGTCCTACCGGAGCCGGCTCCCGTGCCGTCCTGGGCGCTGCCGCAGCGCGAGGCCGACCGGGTGGCCGCAGATGTCGCCACGGCGGTCGACGAGGCGACGCGCCGGCACAACGACCAGATGCGGCAGTACCAGCAGAGACACCCGAACCCCGCGTACCGTGCGCCGGCCCCTCTGGCCGGGCCGAGCGCGTCCGAGGTCCGTGCCCTGGCAGCGCTGCTGGCGTCGGAAGAACCTCCGTCTGTCGGCGCCAAGGCCGCGATGTCGGTGTCCGGAGGGTTCATGTACCGGGCCGTGGTCGACCTGATCGCCCGGGACCGGTACGACGCCGTCACCGCGCTCCAGGTCCTGGTGGGGGTGCAGCTGATGGCGCGCCAGCAGATCGTGCACGGGCCGGCGATGGAGGTGCTCGCCGGGGTTCACGCCCGCACCGGGGGCCCGGACCTGCTGACCCTGGAGCGGATGCTGGACCAGGTCGGTTGTGAGGGCCGCGACGTGGTGTGGGGCTCCTACAGCTCGGCGTACGGAACCCGACTCGGACGCGGCTGGCCCGACGAGCAGGTGTGGCCCTTCGTGGCCACCCACCTGGACTGGCTGCTCGAGCGTCCGACGAGCGGCTCGCGGTGGAGCGTCGACGAGCACGCCCTGTTCGCCGCGCTCGCCACGCTGCCGGCGCCGCCGGCCCGCGTGACCGACCACCTGTACGCGCTGGCGGTCGGGCCGAAGAAGACCGACCGGGTGCCGGCGCAGGCCGCCCTGGCGCGCGACCCGAACCGGGCGGTCCGCGCCGCGGCGGCACTCGCCGACGGGAAGAGCGAGACCCGCACGGTCGCGGCCCAGTGGTTGACCCAGATCGCGGATCGTGAGGTTCTGCCGCAGCTCCAGGCGGCGTGGAAGGGCGAGAAGGCCGACGTCGTACGCGGTGCACTCCTGGACGCGCTGGTGGCGGTCGGAGAGGACGCCGAGACCTACCTGGACCCGAAGGCCACCGAGGCCATCGCCGACACGTTCGTCGCGAGGGGGATGCCCGCCGCCCTGTCCTGGCTCGACTGGGGCGCGGTCCCCGAGGTCACGTGGACCTCGTCGGGGGAGCCGGTGCCGCGCACCATCATCCAGTGGCTGTGCGGGACCGCGGTCAAGGCGAAGTCGTCGGAGCCGAACGCGATCCAACGCCAGTACGCCGCCCTGTTCGACCCGGCCGGCCGCGAGAAGCTCGCCACCCATCTCCTCGCGGGCTGGATCGCCGAGGACCTGACACCCATCTCGGCGGCCGAGGCCGAGCAGCAGGCCGGTTGGCACGCGTCCTCCTGGCACCAGTACCTGACCACGACCCCGGACAGCCGCTACTACGGACTGAGCGTCGAGCAGCTCACCGCAGCGCTCCTACCGACTTACGCCCGACGTCCGGCCGGGTCGGCCACCTCGAGCAAAGGGCTGCTCGCGGTCGCGGCCGCCTGTGGCGGTGCCGACGTCGTTGCGCCCTCCGAGCGGTACCTGCGTGAGTGGTACGGACAGCGAGCCGCCCAGGGCAAGGCGCTGATCGGCATGCTCGCGTGGGTGGACGACCCGGCTGCCATCCAGCTCGTGCTCGCGGTGGGCTCCCGGTTCCGGACCAAGAGCTTCCAGGACGAGGCGGTCCGGCAGGCCCAGGCCCTGGCCGACCGGAAGGGGTGGACCGTCGACGAGCTCGCCGACCGGACGATTCCGACTGCCGGGTTCGACGAGCACGGGATTCTCGAGCTGCCGTACGGGGAGCGGGTGTTCAGCGCCCGGCTGAAGCCGGACCTGTCCGTCGAGCTGCGTGACCCGGACGGGAACGCCATCAAGGCCCTGCCCACCCCTCGTGCCTCCGATGACGCGGATGCGGCGAAGGACTCCAAGAAGACGTTCACCGCGGTCAAGAAGCAGCTGAAGGCGATCGCCACCCTGCAGACCGAACGTCTGTACGAGGCCATGTGCACCCAACGGTCCTGGCCGGCGGAGGACTGGAGCCGCTACCTGCTGGTCCACCCCGTGGTGGGACCCGCGGTACGCCGACTGGTGTGGGCCGTGAGCCCGGAGGAGGCCGCAGACGATCCGGGCGCGAGCGGAGTGCTCATCTTCCGGCCGTTGGACGACGGCAGCCTGACCGATGTCGACGACAACGAGGTAGCCCTGCCCGCAGCCGGTCGGGTCGCCATCGCCCACGACAGCCTGCTCACCGCGGACCAGGTCGCGGCTTGGACCGAGCACCTGGCCGACTACGAGGTCACCCCCTTGTTCGAGCAGCTCGGGCGCGGCGTGCACCAGGTGACGGACCGGATGCGGACCGAGCAGGAGATCACCGACTTCAGAGGTCATCTGCTGATGACGTTCTCGTTGCGCGGCCGTGCCCTGAAGCTCGGCTGGACCCGTGGGCCGGCCGAGGACGGAGGGTGGTTCACCACCTACACGAAGCGATTCCCCACACTTGGGATCACCGCGGTCATCGACTTCACCGGCAACCCCCTGCCCGAGGAGAACCTGAC
>DATBDF010000286.1:0-15756 GCA_036270075.1 Nocardioides sp. | reverse complement strand
GGGCGCTCAGCCGCGTCTTCCCCCTGGTCGGCCGCAAGGGCTAGCGGGGGGTCAGCACGCAGAACTCGTGGCCGTCGGGGTCGGCCATCACGACCCAGTCGACCTCGCGCTGACCGATGTCGATCCGGCTCGCCCCGAGCGAGATCAGGCGGTCGACCTCCGTCTGCTGGTCGCCGCCGGGCGGGGGAGCGATGTCGAAGTGCGGCCGGTATGTCGACCCGTGCTTGGGCTCCAACGGGGGACCGCCCCAGGTCAGCTTCGGACCGCCGTGGGGTGAGCGGATCGCGGTCTCCTCGTCCTGGTCCCAGACCAGCGGCCAGCCCAGCGCCTCGCTCCAGAAGTACCCGCACGCCTGCGAGCCGTCACCCGAGACCGCCCCGACGAACCCGCAGTCGGCCAGGAAGCTGTTCCCGGGCTCGATCACGCAGAACTCGTTGCCCTCCGGATCGGCCAGCACGACGTGCTCCTCCTCCGGCAACTGACCGACGTCGAGGTGCTCGCCGCCGAGGCGCAGCGCGCGGGCGACCGTCGCCTGCTGCTCGTCGAGGGACGTGCTCGTGAGGTCGAGGTGCATCTGGTTCCGGCCCGACCTCGGCTCGTCGGTGTGGACGAACCGCAGCCGGAACCCGGTGTCGTCGGGCGGCAGGAGCGTGGAGCCCTCCTGCGGATCGTCGGCCACCTGCCAGCCCAGGACGCCGGACCAGAAGCGCGCCAGGCCGGACGGGTCGTGGGCGTCGAAGCAGAGGGCGATCAGGTGAGCGGGCACGAGGCCGACCACGCTAGGCGCCGGGCCAGAGCCCAGCAAGGCGAATTCGGCTCGCGCGACAGCGTGCCGCTGCTGGTTCGGCGCGGGAAGCCGTGGACCGTCAGCCGGTCGTGGCGGACCGCTACGTGCGCTGAACCGTCGCCGCGGGCATGCCCGGAAACCCCACCGGGGCGACCCAGACGTAGCCGCCCACGAGGGTGCGCCCGACCGACGACGCGTTGCGCAGCGACGGCAGGTTCGCGGGGTCGATGGTTCCCCAGAGCACATCGCCCGCGTCCGCCGGCAGCTCGTCGACGAGCCGCTGCACCACCGCCGGTGCCAGGCGCTGTCCGCGGTGCCCGGCGTCCAGGCAGAGCTCCTGCACCGCGAAGCCGGTCATCGCGTGAGCGTCGTCGCGGAGGCCCGCGACGACCCCGGCGGTGACGTCGTCGACGAGCACCTCGAACAGCAGGCCCTCGTCCGCGCACGCGGAGAGTGAGGTGACGTCTTCCGGGCTCGCCCAGGTCGTGAGCTCCGGCTCGCGAGCCGCCAGCTCGCGGTAGATCTCCGCGGCGCGCTTCGCCAGTGCCGACGGCTCGCCCGCGCGCAGGCTCACCCGTGCATAGGTCCCGGCGCGCGGCTGCGTCCGGAGCTGCTCCACGAGACCGGCCACGACGTGCTGGTCGACCGCACAGCCGGCGGCCTCGAACCGCGCGTCGTCCCGGAGCTCGGCGACCACGGCCGGTCCCTCCGGAGCGTCCACGCGCAGGCACAGCGGTGCGAACTCCTCGTACGCCGGCAGGACGGACGCGGCGACCACGGCCAGTCCGTCGGGCGTGGGTGCCGCGGTGGTCGCGACCACGTCCACGAAGGGACGCGTGCTGTCCCGCCCGCGGAACCGGATCCCCGTCACCGCCCAACCGTCGCCCGGCAGGTCGAGGCGCCGGTTGGCCCACGCCAGCGGGTCCTCGGGACCGTCGATCCCGACATCGTCACGGAAATCGGCACCGAAGCCGGCATCGGCCACCCGGTGGGCCTCGTCGGCCATCGCCGAGCGCAGGTTCCGTCGCAGCGCACCCAGGGCGTACCAGGCGCGGATCGCGGGTGAGGTCCATGGGACCCGGGCCACGGCCAGGGCGTCCACGAGTTCGGTCATCGGCCTCCCCCTTCCGAGTCCGCTCCGTGCGTCGGGTCGCGCATCTGATGGGTGCCCCCGCCGCCGGGCCAGGAACACCCCGGAATCGAGGCCTACCTGTCCTGGCTTGCTGCGACGGCGAGGCCGTCGACGAAGTCGTTCATCTCGTGCCCCGAGTGGCCCTTCACCCACTGGAAGGCGATGTCGTCGCGGTCCGCGACGGCCGCGACCAGCGGCTCCCACAGGTCGCGGTTGAGGACCGGCTTCCTGGCCGACGTCAGCCACCCGTTGAGCAGCCACTTCTCCCACCAGCGGTCGCGGAAGCAGTTCACGACGTACGTCGAGTCGCTGACGACCACGAGTGGGCGCGGCAGTGCCGTGACGGCCTCGAGGGCCGCACGGATCTCCATCCGCTGGTTCGTCGTCATCTCCTCGGAGCCCGACGCGTACGTCGTACGGTCGACGGCCCACGCCCAGCCGCCGGGGCCTGGGTTCCCCGAGCAGGCGCCGTCGGTGTAGACCGACGTCGCGTCCGGTGGGGCGAGCATCGGCTCGGGTCGCGCACGACGCGCCATCGTCAGCGTCGCTCGACGAAGGCGGCGATCGACGCGAGCTCGCGCTTGCGCGACGGCTCGTGCAGGTACGGCATGTGGCCGGTCTCGAAGTACTCGTGCTCGATCCGGTCGAACGCCTCCTCGGGGAGGCGCAGGTGGGCGACCATGTCCTCCGCCGCGTGGTACGGCGTGGCCAGGTCGTAGTAGCCGTACTCGATCCGCACCCGGAGGTGCGGGTTCGCCCGCATCACCCGCTCCAGCTTGTCGGCCACGAAGATCGGCTTGCCCTCGAACTCCTCGAACGACCACTTGGTGATCGCGTTGGCGTAGACCTCGTAGGGGAGGTCCCGCTGGTTGGCGAGCTCGTCGCGCAAGTAGTGGTGCAGGGCCGCGGCGAACGGCCCGTTCATGGCGTCCATCGACGGATCGGCGTCCATGTTCTCGGCGATCAGGGAGCGTGCCGGCCCGGTGAACCGGCCGTCGATGCGGCCCACCGTCAGGCCCCGCTCACGGAGCAGCTCGGTGCAGAAGCGCCAGTGCTCGATCCGGAGGTCGGTCCGGTCGACGTACTCCTCGGAGAGACCCGTCAGCCGGGCGAGCGTGCGCACGACGTTCGCGCGCTCCTTCGCCGGCAGGCGGCGTCCGGCGGCGAGCGCCGTGCGGTACGGCCCGGCGGCGAACGCCTCCGCCTCCTGGCGCACCTTGCTCAGCCGGCCCTTGACCTTGCCGTGGTAGTGCGCGATCGCGGTGTACGTCGGCAGGAAGTTCAGGCAGGACTCGTCCCAGCGGTGCTGGCCGAAGTCCTGGGTCCCGAAGTCGAGCACGCTGGACACGAGCACGATGCCGTTCAGCATCAACGCGTGCTTCTGCTGCAGTCGCTCGGCGACCGCCACCGCGCGCACCGTGCCGTAGGACTCGCCGACGATGTACTTCGGCGACATCCACCGGTCGGCCCGGGTGCACCAGAGCCGGATCAGCTCGGTGACCTGCTCGACGTCCTTGCTGAAGCCGTGGTACTTCTTCGCCTTCTCACCCTCCACGGCGCGGGTGTGTCCCGTCGACATCGGGTCGATGAAGACCAGGTCCGAGACCGCCAGCAGCGTCTCGGGGTTGTCGACCAGCCGGTACGGCGGCGGGTGCGGCGCCGCGACGTCGCCGACGTCCACGCGCCGGGGACCGAGCAGTCCCATGTGCAGCCAGATCGAGGACGAGCCGGGTCCGCCGTTGAACACGAACGTGACCGGCCGGGTGGTGTCGTCGCGGCCCTCGGGACCGTCGAGGGTGTAGGCGGTCACCGACATCTCGGCGCGGGCCTTCCAGCCCCGGAAGACGTCCTTCTTGACCTCTTCCTCGCGCAGCACGATCCGCCCCGACCGCGCGGTGTAGCGCAGCTCGCCGCGCTTGGACTTCAGGACGTGGCGGGTGATGACCAGGTCGTCGACCGGGTCCGGCCTGGTCGGCTCGGTCTTGCCGGCGGCGGAGGACTTCTCGTCGGACATCAGCGCTCACCGCCCGGGACCCACAGCACGTCGCCGTTCTCGCGGTTCGCGTGGCGAGCGAGGATGAAGACCAGGTCCGAGAGCCGGTTGAGGTACCGGATCGCCACCGGGTTCATGGTCTCGCTGTACACGTCGTACGCCGCCCAGGCGGAGCGCTCCGCCCGGCGGACCACGGTGCGGGCGACGTGCAGCTGCGCCGCGGCCGGCGTACCGCCGGAGAGGATGAACGACCGCAGCTTCGGCAGCTCGGCGTTGTAATCGTCGCACCACGTCTCGAGGCGGTCGACGTACTCCTGGGTGATCCGCAGGGGCGGGTGCGCGGGGTTCTCCACGACCGGTGTGCAGAGGTCGGCGCCGACGTCGAAGAGGTCGTTCTGCACATGTATCAGCACGCCCCTGACCGACTCCTGCAGGTCATGAGCAAGTGCCATCCCCAGGTGGGCGTTCGCCTCGTCGACATCTGCATAGGCGTGGAGACGCGGGTCGTTCTTGGAGGTCTCGCTCATGTCGCCGAGCCGCGTCGTTCCCGCGTCGCCCGTCCTGGTGTAGATCCTGGTCAGGTTCACCACGCCGACGAGCGTATAGCCCCATGAGCGCGGAAAATCATTCGCGTGAACGCAACCGATCGGGGATGCTCGCGCGTCATAGAGATACGAGGCACAATGAAAGGGAACGCCCTGCTCGGGCACGGGGAAACGGGGGTCGGGCGATGGACATCGTTCACGACGGACACGCGCTGGTACTGAGTGGTGACTTCGACGTGCGCAGCACCATGGAGGTCCGCAACGCGATCTACGAGCACCTCCACGGCTTCGAGCAGGACCTGGTCGTCGACCTCAGCGGCGTCGACACCCTCGACCTGACGGCCGCGCGAGTGCTCGCCTACGCCTCGCTGGGGGCGGGCAGATCCGGCCACCACCTGACCCTGCGTGGCCCCGGTCCGGCCGTACGCCGGATGCTCCACGTCTCGCGCCTCGCCCGCTTCGTCGAGGTCGAGCGCGCCGCCGCGACGGCCTGACCCGAGCACCCTTCCCGTGCGCCCGCCGTGAGTCGGGCGTGTCCGAGTGTGACCCGGTCGGCCTGAGAACTAGTTCACACGCCGCTGACCCGCGGTGACGGCCCGCCCTACGCTCGATCCATGGCGGAGAAGGATCGTCCCTGGGTCATGCGCACGTACGCCGGTCACTCGACGGCGGCGGCATCCAACGCGCTGTACCGGACCAACCTCGCCAAGGGCCAGACCGGTCTCTCGGTCGCCTTCGACCTGCCGACGCAGACCGGGTACGACCCCACCGACGCGCTGAGCAAGGGGGAGGTCGGCAAGGTCGGCGTGCCGATCCCGCACCTGGGAGAGATGCGCCGCCTCTTCGACGGCATCCCGCTGACCGAGATGAACACGTCGATGACGATCAACGCCACGGCGATGTGGCTGCTGGCGCTCTACCAGGTCGTCGCGGAGGAGCAGAACCCCGACCTCGACGCCTCCGCGGTGGCGGGTCTCCTCGCCGGCACGACCCAGAACGACATCGTCAAGGAGTACCTCTCGCGAGGCACCTACGTGTTCCCCCCAGAGCACTCGCTGCGCCTGATCACGGACCTGATCGTCTACACCGTGCACGAGATCCCGAGCTGGAACCCGATCAACATCTGCAGCTACCACCTCCAGGAGGCGGGCGCGACGCCGGAGCAGGAGCTCGCGTACGCGCTCTGCACGGCGATCGCGGTGCTGGACGCCGTGCAGGCGTCGGGCCAGGTGTCGGAGGAGGACTTCGAGAAGGTCGTCGGCCGCATCTCCTTCTTCGTCAACTCCGGCGTCCGGTTCGTCGAGGAGATGTGCAAGATGCGGGCGTTCGTCCGGCTCTGGGACGACATCACCCGCGACCGGTACGCCGTCCGGGACCCCAAGATGCGCCGCTTCCGGTACGGCGTGCAGGTCAACAGCCTCGGGCTCACCGAGGCACAGCCGGAGAACAACGTGCAGCGGATCGTGCTCGAGATGCTCGGGGTGACGCTGTCCAGGGATGCGCGTGCGCGCGCCGTCCAGCTGCCGGCGTGGAACGAGGCGCTCGGCCTGCCCCGGCCCTGGGACCAGCAGTGGTCGCTGCGCCTGCAGCAGGTGTTGGCCTTCGAGTCCGACCTGCTGGAGTACGACGACCTCTTCGCCGGGTCGCACGTCGTCGAGGCGAAGGTCGCCGAGCTCGTGGCGGGAGCCAAGGAGGAGATGGACCGCGTCCAAGCCCTGGGTGGCGCGATCGCGGCGGTGGAGAGCGGCTACATGAAGCAGGCGCTGGTGTCCTCGCACACCCGTCGTCGTGCCCGGATCGAGTCGGGCGAGGAGGTCGTCGTCGGCGTGAACCGGTTCGAGGGCACGGAGCCCTCGCCCCTCACCGCCGACCCAGGCACGGCCGTCCAGGCCGCCGACCCCGAGGCCGAGCAGGCCGCCATCGCCAGCGTGCGTGCGTGGAAGGCGGAGCGCGACGAGGGCGCGGTCGCCGAGGCGTTGGCGCGGCTGGCGGCGGACGCGAAGACCGACACGAACCTGATGCCGTCGACCCTGGTCGCCGCCCGCGCGGGTGCGACCACGGGGGAGTGGGCCGCGACGCTGCGCGCGGTGTTCGGCGAGTTCCGGGCGCCGACCGGCGTGAGCGGGGCGGTCAGCGTGGCCGAGGCAGGCGAGGAGCTGGCCGACGTCCGACGCCGGGTGAGGGAGACGGGCGAGGAGCTGAGCGGAGGGCAGGGCGGGCGCCTCCGGCTGCTCGTGGGCAAGCCCGGCCTCGACGGCCACTCGAACGGCGCCGAGCAGGTCGCCGTACGGGCGCGCGACGCCGGCTTCGAGGTCGTGTACCAGGGCATCCGGCTGACACCCGAGGAGATCGTGGCGGCGGCCGTGGCCGAGGACGTCCACTGCGTCGGCCTGTCGATCCTGAGCGGCTCTCACATGGAGCTCGTGCCGGCCGTACTGGTCGGCCTCGAGGAGGCCGGCATCGGCGACGTCCCCGTGGTCGTCGGCGGCATCATCCCCGACTCGGACGCGCGCAGGCTGATCGACGCCGGCGTCGCTGCGGTCTACACCCCGAAGGACTTCGGCCTCACCGAGATCATGAACGGCATCGTCGACGTGATCCGCGAGGCGCACGACCTGGGCTGAGCGAGTCAGCGTGCACGGCCCGCGTCTGCAGGTAGGGTGCGCGGCACTCGGAAAGCCACCACGTTCATGGGGGATGTCGATGCGCACACCTGCCCAGCGTCTCGTCGGTCTCGTGGCCGGCTCGGTCGTGCTCGCCCTGGCCGGCGCCGGCCCGGCCGGCGCGCTGCCCGGCGGACACGCCACGGCCGGCTCGACGGGTACGCCGCAGGCGGCCCCGGTCTCCCATCGGGACGGGCCCCGGCAGCTCGGGCGGTGGACGGTGGCTCCGGTCGGGCCCGATGCGTACCGCCTGACCTGGCACTCCCCGACGCGCATTCCCACGACGGACGCGCCGGTCCAGGTCGGTCACGACGGGTCGCTGGTCAGGGTGGGCGTGCGGGCGGACGCGCGCACGGTCTCCCTGGTCGTCTGGTCGCCGACGCCGCCCGACCCCGCGACCTACGACGTCGTGGTCGGCGCCAAGGTGCTCGACCGCCGGGGCGGAGGTCCCGCGCGGACCGGCTCGGAGCGGACGCCGTACCGCGCGCCGTCGACGCGCGCGCTGCTCGGCGACCTGGACCCCGGCCACGGCGGAACCCATGCGATCACCTCGACCGACTACCGGCTCGCGCCGGTCAAGCTGCCCGGGATCAAGCAGCTGTCCGAGATGGTCGGACACGTCGTGGCTCCGGTCGACGCGACCGATGCCGCGCCCCTCGTCCTGTTCCTACACGGACGACACGAACCCTGCTACACCCCGGACGAGGCGAGCCCCCCGCAGGGTCCGGGGCACCTGAGCGCCCTGGGCGGCCTGGGCTCCCGCACCGCCAGGAACGCCGCGGGCGCCCAGGTGTGGTCCTGCCCGGCCGGCCAGCTGCCCGTTCCGAGCTACCTGGGCTACGACTACGTGCAGCGTCTGCTCGCGAGCCAGGGCTACGTCACGGTGTCGATCTCGGCCGACGCCATCAACGCGCTCGACTTCGACGACATCGACGGCGGTGCCGCCGCGCGGGCGGCACTCATCCGCGACCACCTGCGAGCCTGGGTCGGGTTCGCCCAGGACGGCACGCATCCGGCCGACCTGTCGAACGTGGTCCTCGTGGGACACAGCCGCGGCGGCGAGGGTGTCGACCGCGCTTCGCTCGACCTGCCCCGCGACGAGGGGTACCAGGTCACCGGCCAGGTCCTGATCGGTCCGACGGACTTCGCCTTCCAGGCCGCTCCGGCCACGCCGACGGTCACCCTCCTGCCGTACTGCGACGGCGACGTGAGCGATCTCCAGGGTCAGAACTTCACCGACGACGGCCGCGACGTCACCGCCGACCCGAGCGCCGACCTCGCCTTCCACAGCTCGGTGCTCGTCATGGGCGCGGACCACAACTTCTTCAACAGCGAGTGGACGCCCGGCACCTCGGTCGCCCCGTCGTTCGACGACTGGGGTGGTCCCGCGGACGGCGCCTGCGGCTCGAAGGACCCGGCCCGTCTCAGCGCGGCCGAGCAACGTCGAGTCGGGCGGACCTACATCGCGGGCGCGGTCCACCTGTTCGCGGACGGCGACGACTCGGTGCTCCCGATGTTCGACGGGAGTCCCGTCTCCGTCCCGTCCGCGGGGAACGCCGACGTCCGCAGCCACGCCATCGGCGGCGGGCTGGTCACCGTCCGACCCGGCATCGACGGCTCCCCGAGCACCGGCGCCACGGCCCACGGCCGGCTGTGCGAGGGGGTGTCGGACTCCGAGGACGACACGTCGTGCCAGAAGGAGCTCAGCTCCGTGCGGGCACCTCACTGGCCGAGCCAGTTCTTCGCCGGCGTCCCTCACCGGCAGTTCCTGGAGGTCGGCTGGAGGTCGGCCGGGCTGGAGGCGGGTCTCGACCTCGCCCAGCCGTGGGACCTGAGCGCCGACAGCCGGCTCGACCTGCGCACCGTGGTCGACCCGCGACGGGGTCCCGTGCGCCTCGGGGTCACGCTGACCGACGCCGACGGCCACTCGGCGACCCTGACCCCCGTCGGAGGAGGGAACCTCAGCCCGCTCCCGGGCGGGAGCTACTCACTGGCGAAGCGGTGGGGGCAGGACCTCCGGGCGTCGCTCGCCGGCGCACCGGGGATCGACCTGAGCCGAGTCGTCCACGTCGGGCTGAGCTCGGAGAACCCGAAGGGCCGGGTCTTCCTCGTGGACGTGTCGGCGACCCCGGACGCGGGGGTCTCGACGGACCCGGCGGCGCCGACGCCACTCTTCAGCATCGACACTGTCGCGCAGCCGGAGGGCGACGGAACCGACCCCGTCACCGTCGACGTCCCGTGGCACGTCATCGGGGACCTCGACCACGACGCGGCCGTCACGATCGTGCACGGCACGCCGTTCAGCTTCGACGACTCGGTGAAGACGGAGCGTCTGGACATCCCCGCCCACACCAGCGGCGGGGTGCTGCATGTCAGGTACCGGCCCAACGACCTCGACGACCGCGGTCTGCACCTGATCGGCTTCACGGCGTACGCCGTCGACGGCATCGAGACGGACCAGTACGTCGGCGGGGCGTCCATCATCGACGACGACCCGACACCCGCGCTGACCCTGCACACCGGCGCCCATCGCATCACCGCCGGCCACAGCGCGACGTGGACGCTCACCCTGGGCAAGCCGGTGAACTACTACTCCTACGCCCTCGCCAGCCCGGTCAAGGCGGTCGACGGCCCGCAGCTGCGCGTCGGTGACCTGACCAAGCGCTTCCGGGAGCGGTACCTTGGCGACCACGTCGACCTGGACACGCCTCTGTACAAGAGCACGGTTCAGTTCTTCATCGAGATCCGGCCACACCGGGTGTCCGGCACGCTCTCGATCCCCACCCGGCGCGAGCGGGGTCCCACCCGGGCGCTCTCGCTGAGGTTCCGCGGGCCGCACCTGCAGCTCGCGAACCGCATCCGCACCGTGAAGGTGGCACCGTCGCGATGACCGGCTCGGTTAGGTAAGGCTCACCTGATTCGCTAGGCTCCCGGCCGTGTCCAAGAAGTCCAAGGCGAAGAAGCCGAAGGCGAAGTGCTGCGTGAGCGACAAGCGCTGCCGGCGCTGTCCCATCCGCATGCTCAAGGAGGGCACGCTGCCGCAGGGCTATACGGTCAAGAAGCGCCGGCTGGTCAAGGCCGCCTGAGCCCCTCGGGTCTGGAGGAGTCATCGTGCCCACATCCCGCTTCGTCACCCGCCTCAACGAACAGGTCGGCAACGAGCTGGCCGCCCACAACCAGTACCTCGCCTGCGCCATCCACTACGACGCGATGACGATGCCGCAGATGGCCACCCACTTCTACGCCCAGGCGCTCGAGGAGCGCAGCCACGCGCTGATGATGGTCCAGTACCTCCTCGACACCGGCGCCGAGGTCGCGATCCCCGCGATCGAGGCGCCGGTCTCGTCGTTCGCCGATGTCGTCGCGCCGGTCGAGCTGGCCTGGGAGCAGGAGAAGCGGGTGACGACCCAGATCAACGAGCTGCTCGTCATCGCCCGGGAGGAGTCGGACTTCGCCTCCGAGCAGTTCCTCCAGTGGTTCGTCAAGGAGCAGGTCGAGGAGGTCGCCTCGATGGCCGACCTGCTCGCCGTCGTACGTCGCAACGCCGCCGCGCTCGAGAGCATCGAGGAGTACGTCGCCCGCGAGGGCGGCACCCCGGGTGACGACCCGTCAGCCCCCCGGGCGGCCGGAGGCTGACACCGACAGGTCACCGACCTGCTCGGCGTACCAGAGCACGCCGGTGAGGTGGTCGGCGATCTGGCGCAGCGTCCAGGCCTCGCCGCGCGTCCGGTCCCACTCGTCCGGGCCGGCAGCGGCGAGGCGGAGCGCGAAGGTCCGGGCGAGCCGCGGCAACCGCTGGTGCGACTCGTCGCGGTCGCCCTCGGTGAAGCGCGCCCAGTCGGACTCGAGCGTCATGAGGCTGCCGTGCCACCCGTCGGGCTGGGTGGCGACGCCGGCGAGCCGGGCCTCGATCTCGGCGAGGTGGTCGACGAGGTGGTCGGCGATCCGGCGTACCGCCTTGTGCGGGGTGTACACCCGGTCGCCGTCCTCGCTCACCCGCGGCCGCCCGTCCCAATGGATCCAGGTGTCGACGAGCACGAGCGACCGGCGTACCGCCTCCTCGACGGCGTCGCCCGGGTTGGCGGAAGGACTGTCGGTGGTCATGTCCCGACGCTAGGGACGCGTCTGTTCGGCCCGGGCCGAAGCGTGGCCGTCCTAGGCTCGAGGTCATGTACGACGTCGACCTCGCCGCCGTGGGTGCGCTGCTCGGGAACCCGAGCCGGGCCGCGATGCTCGACGCACTGATGACCGGCCGCGCGCTCACCGCATCGGAGCTCGCGCGAGCCGCGGACGTCAGCCTGCCGACCGCCAGCGAGCACCTGGCGAAGCTGCGTGAGGGCGGGATCGTCGAGGTGGTGGCGCAGGGGCGCCACCGGTACCACCGGATGGCGTCGCCGGAGGTCGGTGCCGCCCTGGAGTCGCTCTCTCACATCGCTCCCGAGAAGACCGTGGCCGGCCTGCGGCAGTCGAGTCGCGCGCGGTCACTCGCCGAGGCGCGCACGTGCTACGACCACGTCGCCGGACGGTGCGGCGTCGCCCTGCACGACGGACTCCTGTCTCGCGGCTGGCTGGTACCGGATACCGGTGGCTACGACCTCACCGAGCCGGGCGTCGAGGGTCTTCTCGGCTGGGGTGTGGACGTGGCGACGGCGAGGTCCGCACGTCGCCGCCTCGCTCGCCCGTGCCTGGACTGGACCGAGCGTCGCGAGCACCTCGCCGGCTCACTGGCGGCTGCGCTCGCCAGCGCCCTCATCGACGGCCCGCGCCCGTGGTTCGTGCGCCGCGCGGACGACCACCGCGGCCTCCGCCCGACCGACCTCGGGCGTCTCCGGCTCGGCGAGCTCGGCTGGGAGCCCGTGGCGCAGTCGGCGTGAGGTCGCCCCCGGACGACGGACGCTCGCCTGTGGACGATGCACCGGGGCGGCTCCCGTCAGGACCGCCGGTCGATCAGGGCCGACACGACGGCGGCCGCACCGGCCGCGGCGAGCGTGGTGAGGGTCAGCGTCCAGAGCAGGAAGGCGAGGTCGTCGGTGAGGCGGCCGTCGTCGGCCCGGCTCTGGGCCACGGTCGCGGCGACGAACAGCACGATCGCAGCGGCGGCGAGGACGAGGCCGGCGCCTCGGAAGGCCCGGGTCAGCGGGGAGGTGGGTGGTCGGTCCGGTGGTGCATCGAACGCGGGCGGTCGGGCGGGGCGCCAGGCCACGACCGCCGTCGTGGGGATGGGACCGAAGACGTGGGGGTAGACCTCGCCGTCCACCTGCTCGTCGCGCACGTCGGCGTCGAGCAGGTCGGTCTCGACCTCCAGCACGACCAGAGGCTCGGTGACGTCGGCGTAGTGGCGGTCACGAACGGCCGGCACCTGGTCGTGGTACGCCGCATGGATGTAACCCTCCTGGCTCAGCGTCCTACCGTACGTCGACGTCCGGTAGGCGCCCGAGGTCTCGGCTGCCTTCCAGTCGGCGAGCGTGGCGATGTGGAAGATTCGCATGCCGCGCATCCTCCCTCCGTGCGACCCCGTGGGACCAGCGTCAGCGGTCACACCGACGGCCCGTCCCTGCCGAGCCAGCCGGCGGTCGCGCGTTCCACCCGTGAGAGGGACCGAGCTCCCGGAGGGGTCGCTAGGTTGGCAGCGTGAGCGACGTGCACTGCCCGGCCCGGATCATCGTGGCCCGGCACGGTGAGGCCGAGTACGAGACGCCCGAGATGAACGCGTCGGGCGGCAGCCTCACCACGCTCGGCCGCAAGCAGGCCCGCGAGCTGGGCGAGCGGTTGCGTGGCGACAAGGTCGCGGCGGTGATGTGCAGCGAGCTGTCGCGGGCCGTGCAGACCGCCGAGATCGCGGCGGCCGTGCTCGGGTTGCCGGTACGCGTGCGCGAGCGGCTGCACGAGTACCCGGCCGGGGAGTACCTCGGCCGGCCCTACGATCACTCGTTCTTCGACGGGATGGTCCGGTCCTGGCTCGCGGGGGACCTGGAGGCCGGTGTGCCGGGTGGCGAGACCGGTCGGGCCACGGCGAACCGCGTGCTCACGGTGCTGGACGACATCGCCGACCTCTTCCGCGGCGAGACGGTCCTGGTGGTCAGCCACGGTGGCGTGATCCTGGCGCTGTGGGGGGCGATCGCGCCGGGCTCACCGGATGCTCCGGCGAGCGATCTGGTGCTCAACGGGTCGTCGTACGTCTTCGAGCGCGACGGCGACGGCTGGCGCGTCGCCGGCTAGCTAGCCGATCAGCCCGCGCTGGATCACATCGAGCACCGACTCGAGCATCTGGTCGCGCATCTCGGAGGGAACCTCATGCAGGGGGCCGCGGCTGCCGACCAGCTCGGCGTACCCGTGCACCATCGCCCAGCAGGCGAGATCGGCTCCCTCTCGGCGTTCGGGCAGCAGCGCGCCGACCTCGACGAGCTCGTCGAGCACGGCGTTGAGGAACGCGTACGGACCGGTGAGCGCGGCCGGATCGCGATGGACGGCGACGCCTTCCGGTGAGGTGAACGCGACGGCGAACAGCCCCGGCTCGGAGATCGCGAAGGCGACGTAGGCGCGGCCGGTCTCGCCCAGCCGCTTGACCGCGCGCTCCATCGGGTCGGTGGCGGTGACCGCGTCGGCACGCTCGCGCATGGACCTCTCCAGCTCGGCCATCGCACGGTCGGCGACCTCGGCGAGCAGCGCGGCCCGGTCCTCGAAGTGCCGGTACGCCGCGTTGTGCGACACGCCGGCCCGCCGGGCGACCTCACGCAGCACCACGCCGTCGGGGCCGGTGCTGCGGGCGAGCTCGACCGCGGTGTTGACCAGGACAGGTCGCAGGTTGCCGTGGTGGTACGGCTGGGTCCGCGTGCTCACAGGTCGAGGATAGGGGATGTTGACACTGGATACATGCCCGAGTACCGTCATGTTGTCAGTGTCCACATAGGACACGTCGCGACTTCCAGGAGTTCTGAGATGAGCCAGTCAGTCCACAAGGGTTGGGTCCTGGCCACGGTGTGCGCCGCCGTCCTCGCCATCAACCTCGACACCACGATCGTCAACGTCGCGCTGCCGTCGATCTCGCGTGAGCTGTCCGCCGGCACCCGCCAGCTGCAGTGGGTCGTCGACGCCTACAACCTCGCCTTCGCCGGGCTCGTGCTCGCCGCCGGCAGCCTCTCCGACCGGTTCGGCCGTCGGCCGGCGCTGATCGTCGGCCTGGTCGGCTTCGCCGCCGCCAGCGCCGCCGGCGCCCTGGTCACGTCCGCGGACGCGCTGGTCGCGACCCGCTTCCTGATGGGCACGTTCGCCGCCCTGATCTTCCCGACGACGCTGTCGATCATCAGCAACACCTTCCGCGAGCGTCGCGAGCGCGCGGCCGCCCTCGGCATCTGGGGAGCGGTCGTCGGTCTCGGCGTGGCGCTCGGTCCGATCACGGGCGGGGTGCTGCTCGAGCACTTCTACTGGGGGAGCGTCTTCTGGGCCCTGGTCCCGCTCGCGCTGGTCACCGCGGTCGCGGCGTACGTGTGCGTGCCGGAGTCGCGCGACCCCGCCGTGCCTCCGCTCGACCTGCCCGGTCTGGGGCTGTCCGTGGCGATGCTGGCGACCCTGACCTACACGATCATCGAGGCCCCCGCCCGTGGCTGGTCGTCGGCGGAGACCGTGGGCGGCTTCGCGGCGGCCATCCTGCTGCTGGTGGCGTTCGTGATCCGCGAGCGCCGCACCCCGCACCCCATGCTGGACATCTCGCTGTTCCGCGACCGCCGCTTCAGTGCGGCCAGCGGGGCGGTCACGGTCACGTTCTTCGCACTGTTCGGCTTCATCTTCCTGGTGACGCAGTACTTCCAGTTCGTCCGCGGGTACGGCGCGCTGTCGACCGGCGCGCGGATCCTGCCGGTCGCGCTGTCGATCGCGGTCGCCTCCGTGGTCGGGGCCGCGCTCGCGCCCCGCATCGGGACCAAGGTCGTGGTGACCACCGGGATGGTGCTGTTCGGCGCCGCCTTCCTGTGGATCTCGACCTCGGCCGTGACGACGCCGTACTGGTCGGTGATCGTGCCGCAGATGGTGATGATGGGGCTCGGGATGGGTCTGATCTCCACGCCGGCGACCGAGTCGATCCTGCTGGTGCTCCCACCGGCCCGGGCCGGCGTCGGGTCCGCGGTCAACGACGCCACCCGCGAGCTCGGCGGGACCCTGGGTGTCGCCGTCGTCGGCTCGATCTTCTCCTCGGTGTTCGGCTCGCACCTGGCGTCCGGAGCGTTCGCGTCGCTGCCGTCGGCCGTCGTGGACAAGGCGCAGGGCTCGGTCGGCGTCGCGCAGGTGGTGGCCGGCCACGACCCGCGCCTGCTCGCCGCGTTCCACGACTCGTTCATGTCGGCCATGTCGACCGCGTGCGTCGTCGTCGGGCTGCTCTGCCTCGCCGGCGCCGTGGCGTCCGCCTTCCTCCTGCCGGGCCGGCTGCCGGCCCCCGCGGAGTCGGCGGTGGAGGAGCAGGAGTCCCTGGCCGTCTGAGGCTGGGAAGAGGTCGTGTGCCTGGGAGCGCGCTCCACCGCCGTCTCAGGCACACGACCGTGCGCGGAGCGGCGTACTCTGGGAGGGAGCGCGTGCTTCCGCAGGAGGCGACATGGAGTTCATCGAGCTGCTCGTTCTCGGAGTCGTCCTGTTCTTCGCCGTGT
>DATBDF010000285.1:0-6753 GCA_036270075.1 Nocardioides sp. | reverse complement strand
CGACTTGGTGCGGTCGAGCAGGTCGGAGGTCAGCTTCTGGAACTCCGAGCGGGTCAGCCGCTCCTCGAAGTGCAGCGGGCCGGACTCACCGTGGGTGATGTAGGGCAGGTGAACCGTGGTCTCGCTCGAGGCGGAAAGCTCGATCTTGGCCTTCTCGGCCGCCTCCTGCAGGCGCTGCATCGCGATCTTGTCCTGCGACAGGTCGACGCCGTTGCCGTCCTTGAACTTCTTGACCATCCACTCGACGACCCGGGAGTCCCAGTCGTCACCACCGAGGTGGTTGTCACCGGAGGTCGCCTTCACCTCGATGGTGGCGAAGCCGTCGTCGTCCTTGCCCACCTCGAGCAGGGACACGTCGAACGTGCCGCCGCCGAGGTCGAAGACCAGGATCGTCTGGTCGGCGTCGCCCTTGTCGAGGCCGTAGGCCAGCGCGGCCGCGGTGGGCTCGTTGATGATGCGCTGGACGGTGAGACCGGCGATCTCGCCGGCCTCCTTGGTGGCCTGACGCTGGGCGTCGGAGAAGTACGCCGGCACGGTGATCACCGCGTCGGTCACGGTCTCACCGAGGTAGGCCTCGGCGTCCCGCTTCAGCTTCTGGAGCACGAACGCGCTGATCTGCTGGGGCGTGAAGTCCTTGTCGTCGATCTTCTGCTTCCAGTCCGTGCCCATGTGGCGCTTGACGGACCGGATGGTGCGGTCGACGTTGGTCACCGCTTGACGCTTGGCGACCTCGCCGACGAGCACCTCGCCGGACTTCGCGAACGCGACCACCGACGGGGTGGTGCGTGAGCCCTCTGCATTGGCGATCACGGTGGGTTCGCCACCTTCGAGCACGGCGACGACGCTGTTCGTCGTACCGAGGTCGATGCCGACGGCACGAGCCATGTCTGCTTACCTCCAAGGGTCCTCGGTCGGGCGATCCGACCGGTTGGGTCTGTGGGTGTCGGTCCCATCCTGGGCGGAGGGGAGCCTGTCTCAAAATTCTTGAGCCTGTTCGACTCAAGTCTGACAGACGGCACAACCGCCGTAGAAGGCGGTCTGTTCCCGAGCGAGCACGCCCGTTTCCGACGAAGTCGGAAAAGGGCGGGCGCAGCGAGCGGCGAGCGAGCTTGCTCGCGAGCCGGCACAGCCGACCGTTCCGAGCGGCGAGCGAGCTTGCTCGCGGGCCGGCACAGCCGACCGTTCCGAGCTGCGAGCGAGCGGTCTCGCGAGTCGCCGGAGTCAGCCGCGCAGGATCGCGAGCTCCTCGCCCCACTCGTCGACCATGTCCCCGCAGACGGTGGTGGCGTGGGCGGCGTCCCAGGCGCGGACCTCGCGGTCGACGACCGCGAAGGTACGCCGGATCGCCGCGGCGTCGCCGGCCAGCATCCGCTCGATCTCCGGGAGGAACGCCTCGGCCGACCACTCCGGCACCTCCAAGGGGTGCTCGCGGAGCTCCCAGAGGAGGTACTTGTTGTACGGCCGGAGCCGGCCGGCCAGCGTGAACACGACGTGGAGCAGCCAGTCCAGCGACACGGCGGCGTCGAGCCGGGTCTCGAGGTCGCGCCCGTCGCGGTGGCTCTTGAGAGCGCGGTAGGCGAAGTTGACGTAGCCGTCGAGCCGGTCCTGGTCGATGAGCACCCACCGCTGCTCGTCGTCGTCCACGGTGGCCTGGCGGCGTACGGCGTCGGTGATGCGCCCACCGGTCTCGTCCCGCAGCACCTGTGCATAGGCGAAGGACCACCGGAAGTACCAGCCACCCGTCCCGTGCCGGTCCACCTGCTCGAGGTCCGTGACCGACCAGTTGATCTCGTCGATCTCCGCGCTCCGGTTGGTCTCCCGCTCCACCTCGTCGTCGCGCACGACGTACACGTCGACGTCGGAGCGCTCAGTCGCCATGTCGCCACGTGCCGCCGACCCGCTGAGGACCAGCCCGACGATGGACGGGTCGTCTCGGGCCACGAGATCGTGGAGAGCGGCCCGAGCGGCATCGCTGATCACAGCGCGCGACGCTAGCGTGGCGCCTCGTGGCCCGCCATCGAGTTCTGGTGTCCGCCCATCGCTGCGGGTACGCCGAGCTCGGCAACGTCGGCGGCCACGAGGACCCCCTGGCCGGGATCGCCCACTCGGCGAAGGTCGGCGCCGACTACTGCGAGTTCGACGTCCGCCGCTGCGTCGACGGGACGTTCGTGGTCTCCCATGACGCGGACGGCGGCACCGGGGACGACAGCTGTGCCATCGCCGAGCTGACCTGGCCGGAGCTGCGTGGCCGCGCGCCGGGCGTCTGCACGCTCGACGACCTGCTGGCCGTGCTCGAAACGAGCGGCCTGGGGGCGCATGTCGACCTCAAGCTCCGCACGACAGCGGCCGCCCGCAAGGAGGGCCACCTCTGGGAGGTCGAGGCGGTCGCCGCCGTCGCCGCGCGCATGGACCCCTCACGCATCGTGGTGACCAACGGTGTCCGGCACACCACCACTGCGATCAGGCGCTGGACGGTCGAGCACGACTCGCCGGTCGTCGTCGCCCTGAGCATCGGCGGCAGCGTGCGTGGGATGACGTGGCGGAACGCGGTTCGGCGGCGGTGGGGAGAGGTGTTCCCCCAGCACCGGTACCGCTTGTCGGAGGCCGACGCGGTCGCCGCCCACTTCGCGCTGGCGATGATCCGCCTCGCTCGTTGGACGACCCGGATCGGTGTCCCCCTGCTGGTGTGGACCGTGGACTCCCCACGTCTGCAGAAGCGCTTCCTGCACGACAAGCGCATCTGGATGATCACCACGAACCACCCGGCGCGTGCGGTCGCCCTGCGTGACCGGCGGTGACCGGCGGAGACCGGATCGGACCGATGGCCCGACCGATAGCGTCGCCGTGATGCCCAGCAACGAGGAGATCACGCGCCACCACGACGACCGACCCCCGGTCGGCGCAGATCCGTGGGTCGTCGGACCCGCCCAGCCCTACGAGATCCAGGTCGTCGAGTACGACGACCGCTGGCCGGCCGACTTCGAACGCGTGGCCGCCCGCATCCGCGGGGCCATCGGCAGTCGCGCCCTCGAGATCCTCCACGTCGGGTCCACGTCGGTTCCCGGGCTGCCCGCGAAGCCGGTGATCGACGTCGACCTGGTCGTGGCCGACTCGGCCGACGAGCCGGCGTACCTGCCCGATCTCGCGGCGGCCGGCTTCGTGCACACGATCCGCGAGCCGTGGTGGCACGAGCACCGGCTGGTCACCTGCGACGACCCGCTGGCTTACGTCCACATCTTCGGTCCCGACTGTCCGGAGGTGGTGCGGCACCGGATGTTCCACGACTGGTTGGTCGAGCACGAGGACGACCGAGAGCGGTACGCCGAGGCGAAGCGCGCCGCCGCCGTCGAGATGAACGCGCGACCTGGCGGCGGCACGGGCATGGACTACAACCGCCACAAGCAGCCGGTCGTGCGGGAGATCTACCAGCGGATGTTCGAAGCCCACGGACTGCTCCCGTGACCCCATCGGCGATCAGCGTCCGGCCGGCGAAGGCCGCCGACCTGCCGGGCGCCGCGGCGATCTACGACGAGCAGGTGCGCAGCGGCATCGCGACCTTCGACCTCGAGCCTCCACCGATCTCCACCTGGGAGCACCACCTCGAGAGCAGCGAGCCCGGCGTCCACTTCCTGGTGGCGGACGACGGCGGCACGGTCGTCGGCTTCACCCACTCGTCGGTGTACCGGCCCCGAGCGGCCTACCGGCTGACCCGGGAGACGTCGGTGTACCTCGCGGAGCCGGCGCGCGGTCAGGGTCTGGGTCGGCGGCTCTACGACGGGCTGCTCGACCGGGTGTGCGCCGACGGGATCCACGTCGTCCTCGCGGTGGTCGCACTGCCCAACCCGGGAAGCGTCGCGCTCCACGAGGCCTGCGGCTTCTCGCACGTCGGCACCCTGCGCGAGGTCGGCCGCAAGTTCGACCGCTGGCTCGACACTGCGTGGTTCCAGAAGGTTCTCTGAGCGTATGCACGACCGTCGGCACGAGATCGAGGCACGGCTCGCGCGGACGCTCGACGAGCGACTCCGACCGGCGACACACACGACGGTCGCGCGCCTGGACGTCGAGGTGTGGCACGTCCCTCCGGAGGGAGACGGTCACGTCGGCCAGCCGGTGCCCTTCCCCGTCGCGCGCCAGGCGGCGTACGCACCGTGTCGGGTCGGCGAGCGCTGGGGCCCGGCGTGGGGGACGTCGTGGTTCCGGCTCACCGGGACGGTGCCGTCGGATCTCACCGATGCCGAGGCCCTGCTCGACCTCGGGTTCACCCGCGCGCATCCGGGCTTCCAGGCCGAGGGACTCGTCCACGACGCCAACGGCACGATCGTCAAGGGCCTGAACCCGCGCAACGACTGGATCCCCGCATCCCCGGGCGGGGTCGAGTGGTACGTCGAGGCGGCAGCGAACCCGACCGTGCTCACGGGGTTTCGTCCGACCGCCCTCGGCGACCGGCTCACGGTGGGGTCGGACCCCCTCTACGCGTTGGCTCGAGCCGACCTGTGTCGTCGAGAGACCGAGGTCGCCGACCTGGTGGCCGACCTCGAGGTCGTCGACGGTCTGCGTCTGGCGCTGCCCCCCGACGAGCACCGCGCCGCCGAGCTGCTCGACGCGATCGAGCGGGCGCTGGACACGTTGGACCTCACCGAGGTCGTGGGCTCGGCAGAGGCCGCTCGCGCACAGCTCGCCGCCGTGCTGGCCGCGCAGGCAGCGCCGGGAGGTCATCGGATCTCGGCGGTCGGTCATGCGCACATCGACTCGGCCTGGCTCTGGCCGGTGCGCGAGACCGTGCGCAAGGTCGCCCGCACGGTGGCGAACGTCGTCGAGCTCATGGACGCCGACGAGTCGCTCGTGTACGCGATGTCGAGCGCCCAGCAGTGGGCCTGGTTGGCCGCGGCGTACCCGGAGCTCTTCGTGCGCGTGAAGCGGTACGTCGAGCAGGGGCGGTTCGTGCCGACAGGCGGGATGTGGGTCGAGTCGGACACCAACCTGGTCGGCGGCGAGGCGATGGCTCGGCAGTTCGTGATCGGGCAGGGCTGGTTCGCCGAGCACCTCGGCATCGAGCCGCACGAGGTCTGGCTGCCGGACTCGTTCGGCTACACAGCGGCGCTCCCCCAGATCGTCACGCTCGCCGGGATGCGCTGGTTCCTGACCCAGAAGATCTCGTGGAACACCACGAACCCGTTCCCCCACCACAGCTTCTGGTGGGAGGGGATCGACGGCACCCGGGTCTTCACGCACTTCCCGCCGGTGGACACCTACAACGCCGAGCTGACCGGCGCCGAGCTCGCGCACTCGGCGGCGAACTTCCGCGACAAGGGTGTGGCGTCGCGGGCCCTGATGCCCTTCGGGTACGGCGACGGCGGTGGCGGACCGACCCGCGAGATGCTCTCCCGCGCGCGGCGTACCGCCGACCTCTCCGGCTCACCGCGGGTCCACGTCGAGAGCCCCGAAGCCTTCTTCACCGCCGCTGAGGAGGAGTACGCCGAGCGGGCGCCGGTGTGGGCCGGCGAGCTGTACCTCGAGATCCATCGCGGCACCTACACCTCCCAAGCCGCGATGAAGGACGGCAACCGACGGTGCGAGCACCTGCTGCGTGAGGCCGAGCTGTGGTCGGCCACGGCCACCGTCCGCGGGCTTCTCGACTACCCGTTCGACGAGCTGCGGTCGGTGTGGGAGACGGTGCTGCTGCACCAGTTCCACGACATCCTCCCGGGGTCCTCGATCGCCTGGGTGCACCGTGAGGCGCGAGCGACGTACGCCCGAGTGATGGCCGACCTCGAGGCCATCATCGAGCGGGCGCTCCAGGCTCTGGCGGAGGGCGGCGACGAGCCCGTGGCCTTCAACGCGGCGCCCATGCCCCGGCTCGGTGTGCCGGCCCTGGGCGCGGCTGCCCCGGCCGACGAGCGTCTCGCCTCGACGGCGAGGGCGACCGGCGACGGCGGGGTCGTACTGGAGAACGAACGCATGCGTGTGGTCATCGACCCGAGCGGCGTCATCCGGTCGATCGTCGACCTCGTGGGTGACCGCGAGGTCCTGCCTCCCGGTGGTGCGGCCAACCTGCTCGAGCTGCATCCCGACCATCCGAACCGCTGGGACGCCTGGGACCTCGACGAGCACTACCGGAACACCGTCAGCCTTCTCACGGACGTCGACGAGCTGCGCGTGGAGCGCGACAGGGTCGTGGTGCGGCGCTCGTTCGGCTCGTCCGTCGTCGAGCAACGGATCTGCCTGCACCTGGGCCGGATCGAGATCGACACCGACGTCGACTGGCAGGAGCGCGAGAAGGTGCTCAAGCTCGCGGTCGACGCCGATGTCCACGCGGACCGAGCGAGCTACGAGACGCAGTACGGGCACGTCGTCCGGCCGACCCACGTCAACACGAGCTGGGACGCCGCCCGCTTCGAGGTGTGCGCCCATCGCTGGGCCCTGGTCACGGAGCCGGGGTACGGCGTCGCGCTCGCCAACCGCACGACGTACGGCCACGACGTGACCCGCCACCCGAGACCTGGTGGCGGCACCTACTCCCGCATCCGCGCGAGCCTGCTCCGCGCCCCACGCTTCCCGGACCCGGATGCCGATCAGGGACGACACACCTTCCGGCATGCGATCGTCCCGGGAGCCGACGTCGCGGCCGCCGCCCGGGCCGGATATGGGCTCAACCTCCCACTACGGCGCCGTCTCGGGCGTCCGGTCGAGCCGCTGGTCCGCCTCGACGGCGACCCTGCGTACGTCGAGGCCGTCAAGCTGGCGGAGGACGGC
>DATBDF010000284.1:0-1506 GCA_036270075.1 Nocardioides sp. | reverse complement strand
AGCAGCGACCGGTAGCGCGCTGCTCCGGCGTCGCCGGCGAGCTCCGAGGCCGGGGCGGCCGCGACCACGACGCCCTGGCGCAGCACGACCGCCTCCTCGCAGGCCTGCACCGCGAGGTCGAGCAGGTGGGTCGAGACCAGGACGGCGGAGCCGGCCATCCGCAGCTCGCGGATCACCGTCATGGTGGCGTCGACCCCGAGCGGGTCGACGCCGTCGAACGGCTCGTCGAGGAGCAGGACCTCGGGGGAGTGGAAGGCGGCGAGAACCACGGACATCCGCCGACCCATGCCGTGGCTGAAGCCGGCGGTGATCCGGTCGGCCTCGCGACCGAGGTCGAAGCGGTCGAGCAGGTCGCGGCCACGTTGCTGCCACCCGTCGGGCATACCGCGCAAGGTCGCGGCCAGCTGCAGGTGCTCCCAGGGGGTCGCACGAGGCACCAGACCACCGACGTCGGGGCAGTAGCCAACGCGTGCCTTGGCCGAGGAGGGATCGCGCACCGCGTCGACACCGCCGACCTGCACCGTGCCCGCGGTCGGGGGCAGGACCCCGGCGAGGACACGCAACGTGGTCGACTTCCCGGCGCCGTTGCGACCGACCAGCGCCACCGAGGCGCCGGCGGGCAGCGTCAGGTCGAAGCCGGCGACCGCGAGGACCGGGCCGAAGGCCACGGTGAGACCGCGGACCTCGACCACGGGAGACATGGGGGGATTCTCCCCGAGAAGAGCCGGTGAGGGGCGCGAACGACCAGCAACTACCAACTAGGAGTACAACGCGTCGACCTCGGCGGAGTGCTCCTTCATCACGACCCCGCGCTTCAGCTTGAGCGACGGGGTCAGCTCGCCGGTCTCCTCGGTCCAGTCGACCGGCAGGATCTTGAACTTCTTGATCGCCTCGGCGCGCGATACGGCCTTGTTGGCGTCGTCGACGGCGCTCTGCATCTCGGCGAGGACATCGGGGTCCTCGGCGGCGGTGGCGAGGTCCATCGCGGGCTTGCCGTGCTGCTCGAGCCAGGCGGGCAGCGCCTCCTCGTCGAGGGTGATGAGAGCGGCGATGTAGGGCTGGGCGTCGCCCACGACCATGCACTGGCTGATCAGGCGGTGCGCGCGCAGCCGGTCCTCGAGCACCGCGGGGGCGACGTTCTTGCCGCCGGCGGTGACGATGAGCTCCTTCTTGCGACCGGTGATCCGCAGGCAGCCGTCCTTGTCGAGCTCGCCGATGTCGCCGGTGGCGAACCAGCCGTCGCGTAGCGCCTCGCTAGTCGCGGTGGGGTTCTTGTAGTAGCCAACGAAGACCTGACCGCCCTTGATCAGGATCTCGCCGTCCTCGGCGATCCGCACCGAGACGCCGGGCAGCGGGCGGCCGACCGTGCCCAGCTTGATCAGGCCGGGAGTGTTCACGGTCGATGCGGCTGTGGTCTCGGTGAGCCCGTAGCCCTCGAGGACGGTGAGACCGATCCCGCGGAAGAAATGGCCGAGCCGCGGCCCGAGCGGGGCGCCGCCGGAGACG
>DATBDF010000283.1:0-10107 GCA_036270075.1 Nocardioides sp. | reverse complement strand
GCCTTCGCGAGACCGCCGGCGCCGGTGGTCTCCTGACCCACACACCCGCACTCCAGCGGCCAGGTCTCGTCCTCGAGCCGCGCTGCCTGTCCACCGACCCGGAGCTGGATCAGCACCGCGTCGACCCCGTCCAGAGCGGGTGCGAGATCCGTCGAGGTGGTCAGCCGAGCCGGGTGGCCCAGCCGCGCCAGGATGCGTCGACCGAGGCCGGCGACCAGCTCGAGCCGCTCGGCCGCGGGATCCACGAGCACCAGCTCGTCGACCGGCAGCACGTCGCGCATGCGGCCGAGACCGTCCACCAGCTCCGGGGTGTACGTCGAGCCGCCGCCGACGACTGCGACCTTCACCCCTTCACCCCGGTCAGGGTGACGCCCTCGATGAACGCCTTCTGGGCGAGGAAGAACAGGATGATCACCGGCGCCATCACCAGCACGGTGGCAGCCATGGTCAGGTTCCAGTCGGTGTGGTGGGCGCTCTTGAAGGACTGGAGGCCGTAGCTGAGCGTCCATGCCCCAGGATTCTCGCTGGCGTAGATCTGCGGTCCGAAGTAGTCGTTCCAGCAGTAGAAGAACTGGAACAGCCCGACCGCGGCGATGGCCGGCCGGATCATCGGGATCACGACGCGCACCATCGTGCGGAAGTCACCGCAGCCGTCGATCTTCGCGGCCTCGAGGTAGGCCAGCGGGACGGTGAGCATGAACTGGCGCAACAGGAAGATCGAGAAGGCGTCGCCGAACGCCAGCGGGATGATCAGCGGCCAGAGCGTGCCGGTCAGGTGGAAGTCCTGGGCCCAGACCAGGTACAGCGGGATGATCGAGACCTGGGGCGGGAGCATCATCGTGGCGATCACCATCATCATCGCGACGTTCCGCCCGCGGAACCGGAAGTAGGCCAGGGCGTACGCGACGGGGATGCTGGAGAGCAGGGTGAGGGTCGTCCCGGCGACGGCGTAGATGATGGTGTTGCGCCACCAGGTCGAGAACCCGGGGGTCTGCCAGACGTCGACCAGGTTGTGCCAGGCGAAGGGCTGCGGCCAGTAGTCGCGGGTCAGGGACTGCTGGTCGGTCATCAGCGCCGTGAGCACGACGAACACGAACGGCAGCACGAACAGCAACGCCAGCGCGACCCCGAGCGAGTGGACGGCGATCCACTCCAGGAAGCGCCGCCGGCGGTAGACGTCGCGCACCTCGTGCGAGGTGGTGGGAGTGTCCGTTCGGACGGTGGCGGTCGTCATCAGAGCTCCTCGCCGGCCAGGAAGCCGCTGCTCCGGCGCATCAGGAAGGCGGCGAAGGCCATGGACAGCACGAACAGGACCAGCGAGATGACGCAGGCGGCGCCGATGTCGAAGCGCTGGAACCCGAGGTTGTACACCAGCTGCGGCAGGGTCAACGTCGACCCCATGGGGTAGCCGGGCTCGAACTGTTGTCCCGATCCGCCGATCTGGCCGCTGGCGACCTGCCCGGCCACGATCGGCTCGGTGTAGTACTGCATCAGCGCGATCACGCCGGTGACGACCGCGAACACCAGGATCGGCCGCAGGTGAGGGAGCGTCACGTGGCGGAACCGGTTGACCGCCCCCGCTCCGTCCAGCGACGCCGCCTCGTACAGCTCCTTGGGTACGTCGAGCAGGGCGGCCATGAAGATCACCATCAGGTCACCCACGCCCCACAGCGCGAGCAGGGTGAGGGCGGGTTTGGACCAGGACGGGTCGTTGAACCAGCCCGGCTCGGGCAGACCCAGGCGCCCGAGGATCGCGTTGACCGGACCGGTGCCCGGGTTGAGCAGGAAGACGAACGCCAGGGTGGCCGCCACCGGGGGAGCGAGGAACGGCGCGTAGAAGATCGTCCGCAGGACGGTGCTCCCGCGCTTGATGCTCACCACCAGCATCCCCAGTGCCAGCCCCACCACGATCCGCAGCGTCACGATCACCACGACGAACCACAGGGTGTTGCGCAGCGCCGGCCAGAAGAACGGGTAGTCCTGGAAGACGAAGCGCCAGTTGTCCAGCCCGTCCCACGTGGGCGACACGAAGCCGTCGTACTTGGTGAACGACAGCCACGCCGTGATCACGAGCGGGTAGAGGAAGAACAGTCCGGTGCCGAGCAGCCACGGGGACAGGAAGGCGAGGTTGCGCAGCCACTCGCGACGGCGCAACCTTCGCTGTCCTGGGTTCGACGGCCTCCTCCGGCGCTTCGGCCGGGCCGCCACACCGCTGGCCGAAGAGCTCACTGACTCTGGGCGATGTCGGTGTCGATCTGGTGGGCCGCGGTCTGGAGGCCGGCCTGGAGGTCGGTCACCTTGCCGGACTCGTAGTCGTAGCCCAGGTTCTGCAGGGTGAGCTGGTAGGCGCCGCCGTTGGGGCTGGACGGCGTCGTGTTGCTGTAGGGGTTCTGTGCGATCTTGATGAACGTCTGGAAGCTCGGGTTCTGGTCGAGGTTCGGTGACGCCAGTGCGGCCTTGGTCGACGGCACGTTGTGGATCGCGTTCGCGAAGTTCACGACCGCATCGGTGTTGGTGGTGAGGTACTGCACGAACTTCCAGGCCGCGTTCTGCTTCTCGCTGGTGCTCGCGATGCCCACGATGGTGCCGGTGATGTAGCCCTTGCCGTACTGGTCGGCCTGGTCGTCGGGGACCGGGAAGGGCGCGACGCCGTAGTTCACCTTGCTGTTGGAGTCGTCGATCATGCCGCCGCGCCACTCACCGTCGATGGCCATCGCGACCTGTCCGGTCATGAACGGGTTGTTGTTGCTGAACTCGTCCCCGAACGTCGTGCGGTACTTGTCGAGGCGGCCGTAGCCCCCGAGCTTGCCGACGAGGGCCTTCTGCCACTCGTACGTCGAGGAGAGCGGCGGGTCGTTGGCGACGTTCGACTTCCCGTCGGAGGTGAAGTACGTCGGCGACGCCTGGGCGGCGAAGTGGGTGATCGTCGACTCGTAGCCGTGGTAGAGCGGCATGAAGCCGAGCTGGGAGTAGGTGTCACCGTTCTCCTTGGTGAGCTTCACCGCATCCGCGTCGAACTCCGACCAGGTCTTGGGCGGCGACGTGATGCCGGCGGCCTTGAAGTCGTCCTTGTTGTAGTAGAGGCCGTACGCGTCGCTCAGCAGAGGCAGCGAGCACTGGTCGCCGTCGAACTGCGTGTACTGGAGCTGCGCCGCGGGGAACACCTGCTTCGGGTCGATACCCGCCTTGTCCATGAAGGGGTTCAGGTCGACGAAGGCCTTCGAGGTGCAGAACTCACCGACGTTGTCGGTGGTGAAGGACGAGACCACGTCGGGGGCGCTGGAGCCACCCGCGCGCAGCGCCTGGTTGATCTTGTCGTCGGTGATGTTGCCGACGGCCTTGACGTGGATGTTGGGGTTGTCCTTCTCGAAGGCGTCGATCGTCGACTGGATGGCCTTGACCTCGCTCGGCGCGCTCCATCCGTGCCAGAACGTGATGGTCACGTCGGCGTTCGGATTGTCGTTCGCACCTCCTTGCGACGAGCCGAAGCACGCCGTCAGTGCGACCGCCAGGGCCGCCGCCAGGGCGCTGGCGGCGAGCGGGCGTCGCACGAGGTTGAGTCGCATCATGGTGATCTCCTGGTGACGGGCCGGGCGCTGCCCGGGCTTGCGAGGTGACGGACCGTGTCGAAGACGTCGTCCCGAGCGGCGGCCAGGGCAGTGTGGAGGGCACCGGTGAGCACCGGCCCCTCGCGGACCTCGGCGAGGGCGAGGTGGGGGCGGCCGGCCGAGAGCGAGCCCAGCTCGTCGGCAACGGCCGTACGCAGGCGCTCACCGCCGGCGAGCGCCACCGATCCGGAGAGCACGACCAACGTCGGGTCGAGGACCGCGACCAAGGCGGCGATCCCGACCGCCAGACGGTGACCGAGCATCGCGAGCAGGTCGTCACCGGAGCCCGGGGTCTCCAGGGCGGTCCGCACCGCGGTGGTGGGGGTCGTCGCACGGAAGCCGAGGGTCCGCGCGAGCGCGAGAACGGCCGGCCCGCCGGCCAGCTCCTGGAACGCACCGGCGTTGCCACGGCGTACGTCGCGGACGAGCGGCGTGCCGGGCAGCGGCAGGAAGCCGATCTCGCCGGCGCCCCCGGTGACCCCGCCGTAGAGACGCCCGCCGATCACGATCGCGGCGCCGAGGCCCTCGTCGACCCAGAGGAGCACGAAGTCGTCGATGCCACGCGCGCGTCCGGTCTCGAGCTCGGCGACGGCCGCGAGGTTCACGTCGTTCTCGACGTGCACGGGGACCCCCGCGGCGTCGCCGAGCCGGTCCAGGAGCCCGGGGTCGTGCCAACCGGGCAGGTGGCGCGCGTAGCGCAACCGTCGGGTGTGGGGGTCGAACGCACCCGGCGTCCCGATCGCCACGTGGAGCAGGTCCGAGGTCCCGATCCCCGCCGCCGTCGTGGCGCCGGCCAGGGTCGACATCACGTCCGACACGGCGTCCGGGCCGGCGCGACGCGGCGTACGGAGCTCGTGCTCACCCACGATGTGGCCGGTGATGTCCGCGACCGCGGTGCGCAGGCGGGCCGGGGTCACGTCGATGGCCGCGACGTGCCCGGCACGCGGGTTCACCGCGTAGAGCTGGGCTCGCGGTCCGGGTCCGCCGCGCGAGCTGCCGCTCGCCACCACGAGGCCAGCCGTCTCCAGTCGCCCCAACAGCTGCGACGCGGTGGGCTTGGAGAGTCCGGTGAGCTCGCCGAGCTGCGTGCGCGACAGAGGTCCGTGCTCCAGGAGCAGGTCGAGGGCGGCGCGATCGTTGATCCCGCGCAGCATCCGCGGCGTACCGGGCCTCATCGTCCGGCCCCCGTCGCAGGGCCGGACCCGGCCGCGACCCGCGCGCCCGGGTGCAGCCGGAGCTCGGCCGCGGCGGCGATGATCGCTGCGCCGGTCATGTCCAAGGCGGGCTCGTCGGTCTGCCACGCGCGGACGTCGTCGACGTACCGGCCACCGTGGCCGTCGAAGCGTTCGAGCCTGCGCGAGGACGCGGTGCAGTGCCGCATCCCGGTCTGGAACCCCCCGAGCCCGCCCTCGAAGTTGTCGCGGCCGTTGGGCCCGTTCACGACCGCCCCGACGTCGAGCGGCGGAGTCCCGTCGAGAGTGCCGGAGAGGTTCGCGACCTGGTGCTGCATGCACCAGGGGAACTGTCGTCCGATGCCCACCATCGCGGTCACGCCCCACGGGTCACCGCCGAGCAGCCAGGTGCGCTCGAGGCTTGCGAACCCGCGGAACCGGCGGCTGTGGGTCAGCCGGTCGTAGAGGGCGACGGTCGCGATCAGCCCGAACGTGTGGGAGTTGGCGTCGAACTCGGCGACGGACTCGGCGGCGCCGAACGGGTCGTGGCGCGCGTGGGCCATTCCCCGACGGATCTGGGATCGCAGGTCGCCGACGAGGTCGCGGCGGGTGACCGCCAGACGGCCGTGTGGCATCGCGCGCATCGCGTCGGCCAGCGCCGAGTCGGCCAGGGCGGCGGTGTCGTAGAGGTTCAGGGTGTCCGGGCTGTCCTGGGCGATGAACCGATGGGCCCACGTCGCGCTGTCCCGGAGGTACGGCCGGGCCGGCTGGCCGAGACGATGCGCGGCGAGCGCGATCTCGGCCGCGCCGAGCTGCATGTCGTCGCGCCAGGTCGACTCGGGATAGAAGGCGTGGGGGAGCGCCGTGACGAGGGGGTGAGGCGGGTGTGCGGTCGCGGCGCGGGCGTAGAGCAGACGCGCCTGCCGGAGCTCGTGGCGAGCACGCCTCGGGTGGGAGCCGGCGTCCTGCTGGGCGGCGAGCGCGAACGCCGCCGACACCCGGCCGACCAGGTTGGGGCTGATCGGGCGTCCCGGCGCCGCGGCGCGGAACACCGGGCGATGGGCGACAAACCGGTCGGCGTGCCGCGTGTCCCGGTCGTCGGCCTGCGGGAGCCGCCACAGGTCGTGGTCGCCACGGAACGTCCCGGCGCGGTTGCCCGACCCGATCCCGACCTGGATCAGCAGGGTGCGCTCCTGCGGCCGCCACATCTTGCGCAGCCAGGCCAGCCCGTGCCGAGCCTCCGCGAGCAGCGGCGCCGGAGCGCGGTCGCCGAGCAGGCGCGCGCTCGAGAACAGCAGCACGTCGTTGTACGCCGTGGAGTGGGCGAACTTCAGGTAGTCACCGGCGTCGAACCAGCCACCGGAGACGTCCACCGGGCCGCCGATCAGGTGCAGCCGCCGGTCGAGGATCAGGTCGGACCCGCGTTGCATGCGTGGCCAGCGGTAGAGCGAGGCGTCCCGGTCGTTCAGGTGGGACGGCCGGCGATGGAGCGGACCTGCGACCACGTCGGCCCCGTCGCGCTGGTTGCGGTCGAAGGCGACGCCCGCGCGGAGGATGCTGCCGAAGATGTCGCCGGCGCCCCGCACCCAGAAGCGCGGTGACCGCGCGACGACGTCGCCCCGCGTCACGATCCGGTAGCGACCTGGGGCGTGCAGCCGGGTGAGGTCGAGCCGGTAGACGGCCGGGTAGCGGGCGCTCCAAGATCCGGTGGTGCCGGCGGGGACCCGGCCATGGAGCATGGTGTGACCTGACTCGTCGACGACCCGGTACTGCGTGTCGTGCACCCGCGCCGTCGTCATCAGGCGTGCCTGCTTGGGCTCGGCGGGCAGGTAGCCCTGCTGGTTGACCCGGACCTGCCCGTGCACCGGAGCGAGGACGGCGGCCCGTGTCGCGTACCCGCCGGCGACACCGGTCACGGGGGCGACGACGAGCACGGTCAGGAGGACAGCAACGACTGTCGCGCCGAGAGGTACGAACGGTGCTCGCCTCATGCAGGTCCCTATTAGACAGGAAAGTTTCCTAACCTTGCACCAGGTGGCGTCGCGATGCAAGACCCACACGCGGGTGTCGGCATCACTCGTGTGACCTACATTGACGCGGTGACCTCCCGCGGCGACTCCGTGCGCACTCGGTTGCTGCGGGTCGGGTTCGAGGACTCCGCCCAGGCCGCGGACGACCTGGCCCGACTGGGCGATCACGCCGAGCCCCTGGTCCCGCTGCTGGCCGGTACGGCCGACCCGGACCAGGCGCTGAGCGGGCTCGTCCGGCTGGCGGAACGAGCCGGACCGGGCTTGGTCGAGGCGCTCGTCGACGACGAGGACACGGCGATGCGACTGCTCTCGGTGCTCGGGGCCAGCCAGGCGCTGACCGACCACCTGTGCCGACACCCGGATCAGTGGCACGAGCTCGCCGACCCGTTCCTCGGCTCGACGCGCCCCGCGGCGTACGCCGTTCGTGACGCCTTGCTGCGTGCCGTCGGCGCCGACCCGTCGACCGAGATCCCGACCGCGACGACGGCGCACGGGGCCGCTGTCGACGCGCTGAGGGTCGAGTACCGACGTCTGCTCACGCGTCTGGCCGCTCGCGACCTCGCCCACCGCGTCGGGCTGGACGACGCCTCGGGCGAGCTGTCCGACCTGGCCACGGGCACGCTCGACGCTGCTCTGGCGATCGCACGGGCCGACGTGCCCGACGCCGCCGGCGCGCGGCTCGCCGTCATCGCACTCGGCAAGTGTGGTGGCCACGAGCTCAACTACGTCTCGGACGTCGACGTCCTCTACGTGTTCGAGCCCGTCGGCGACGTCGACGAGGCGACGGCGGCCCGGGTCGCGACCCAGCTCGCGTCCGTGCTCATGCAGGTCTGCTCGGACCACACCGCCGAAGGCACGATCTGGCCGGTCGACGCGAACCTCCGTCCCGAGGGCAAGGCCGGGCCCTTGGTCCGGACTCTTGCCAGCCATCGGGTCTACTACGAGCGCTGGGCGAAGACGTGGGAGTTCCAGGCGTTGCTCAAGGCGCGCGCCGTCGCGGGTGACCTCGAGCTGGGGCGCCGGTTCCTGTCGATGGTCGAGCCGATGGTCTGGCAGGTCGCCGACCGGGACGGCTTCGTCGGTGACGTCCAGGCGATGCGACGCCGCGTGCTCGAGGCGATCCCGGCCCGCGACGCCGAACGCCAGCTCAAGCTCGGTGCCGGCGGGCTGCGCGACGTCGAGTTCGCCGTCCAGCTGCTGCAGCTGGTGCACGGGCGCACCGACGAGCAGCTCCGGGAGCCCGGCACGCTCCGCGCGCTCGACACCCTGACGGCGCGCGGGTACGTCGGTCGCGAGGACGGCGACGCACTGCACGCGGCGTACGAGTTCCTGCGGACACTCGAGCACCGGATCCAGCTCCAGCACCTCCGCCGCACCCACGTCGTACCCGGGGACGAGGAGTCGCTGCGGCGGCTCGGCCGGGGGATGGGCTTCACCAAGGAACCGGCCGTGGCCCTGGAGGAGGCGTGGGCGCACCACCGACGCGAGGTACGCCGCCTCCACGAGAAGCTCTTCTACCGTCCGTTGCTCGAGGCGGTGGCCCGGGTCCCGGGTGCCGGCGCACGGCTGACGCCCGAGGCGGCCGGGCAGCGGCTCGCGGCCCTCGGGTACGCCGACCCCACGGCCGCGCTCCGGCATCTCGAGGCCCTGACCAGCGGGGTCACGCGCACGGCCGCGATCCAGCGAGCGCTGCTGCCGGCGATGCTCGGGTGGTTCGCCGATGCCCCCGACCCGGACGCGGGCCTGTTCGGCTTCCGCCGGATCAGCGAGAGCCTGGGCTCGACGCACTGGTACCTCAAGACCCTCCGGGACGAGGGCCAGGTGGCCGAGCGGCTCGCCCGCCTGCTCGCCACGTCGCGCTACGCCACGGACCTGCTCGAGCGCGAGCCCGAGGGCGTGCGGATGCTCGGCGAGGACCTCACCCCGCTCGGCTCCGAGGCCGTCGTCGAGCGGATGCGGGCCTCCGCCGACCGCCAGGACGACCCGACCGAGGCGGTGCGGTCCATCCGGGCCATCCGCCGTCGCGAGCTGTTCCGAATCGCCGTCGGCGAGCTGTTCGGCGAGACGGACGTGGCCACCGTGGGTGCCGCGCTCTCCCGGCTCACCGATGCCACTCTCGAGGCGACGCTCGAGGTCGTCGGTCGCTCGGTTCGCGACCAGCGCGGACTCGATGCGGGGCCCACCCGGATGGCCGTCGTCGCGATGGGCCGGTACGGCGGGTTCGAGCTGTCGTACGGCAGCGACGCCGACGTGATGTTCGTGCACGACCCGGTCGAGGGCGCCGACGGCGAGGAGGCCACGGCGTACGCCCATGCAGTCGCCAACGAGCTGCGGCAGCTCCTGCTCGCGCCGGGGACCGACCCACCGTTGGTGGTCGACGCGGACCTGCGCCCCGAGGGCAAGCAGGGTCCGCTCGTGCGCACCCTGGCGTCGTACGCCGCGTACTACGGCAAGTGGTCGAAGGTCTGGGAGGCCCAGGCACTGCTCCGTGCCGACGCCGTGGTGGGCGACGAGTCGGTCCGGGCGGGCTTCACCGCGCTGGTGGATCCGCTCCGCTACCCACCGGACGGGATCACCGACGGCGACGTGAACGAGATCCGCAGGATCAAGGCGCGGGTCGATCGCGAGCGGCTCCCACGCGGTGCCGACCCGCACACGCACCTGAAGCTCGGCCGCGGCGGGCTCGCCGACATCGAGTGGACCGTCCAGCTGCTGCAGCTCCGGTACGCCGGGCAGGTCCCGGCGCTGCGGAGTCCGCGCACCCTGACCGCGCTCGACGCCGCTCGCGATGCCGAGCTGCTCGGGACCGCCGACCACGACGCCCTGGACCGCGCCTGGCGCTCGGTGAGCCGACTGCGCAACGCGATCACCCTGGTGACCGCGCGTACCGGTGACCAGGTGCCGCGCGACGCCCGCGAACGAGCGGCGATCGCCGCCATCCTGGGCTACGGTGCCGGACGCTCGGACGAGATGGTCAACGACTACCTCCGCACCACGCGCCGTGCCCGCGCGGTCGTCGACCGTGTGTTCTGGGAGTGACGGCCGTGGCTCGTTGATGCGCCACCCAGCCGCCGATGGTCCTACCGACGGGACCCGGATCTCGGGCGGTGAGTGATCCACCCTCTGGTGGCTGGCTCACCGACGGGCGCGGGTGGCCGGGGCGCGCGGTGAGTGGTCCACGGTTCGGTCGGTGGGAACGGTGGCTGCCTCACCGACGGGCGGGCGGGTGGCGGGTGGGCGGTGAGAGATCCACCGTTTGGTGGTGGGAGCGGTGGCTGACTCACCGGGCGGCGCGGG
>DATBDF010000282.1:0-4866 GCA_036270075.1 Nocardioides sp. | reverse complement strand
GGGAGCCGGCCCGCGAGGTCGGAAGCGTCGTCCGGCAGCGGGCGGCGGCCGAGCCCGATCAGGGAGGCGTCCTCGTCGCTCCACGCGTGCGGGAGATCGACGTCCGCGACGGCCTCGACGGTACGGCGTACGGCCAGCAGCGAGCCGGGAGTCGGATGGCCGGCTCCGTCTCCCAGATCCAGCTGATGGACCGCGAGCTCGACCACCCAGGTGGTCAGGAAGTCGCCACTGGTCATCGTCTTGCCCTGGAACAGCACCGGTTGGTCGGGCATGCGCGCGAGTGCGATCCGGGCGGTGGTGGCGACGTCCGTGAGGTGGCGCAGCGCTCCGTCCGGTCGGTTGTAGGCCGTCGCCGTCCGCCGCATCCAGAGGATCCCGGGGACCGGGTCGTCGTCAGCCGCAGCGAACGAAGCCCAGTACGACGCCGCATCGTGGTCCGGTGCGTCGTCCACCTGCGCCGCGCAGACCCCCACCATCTCCTCGAGTCCCGCGCGACAGTGGACCACGGTTTCGAGCCGGGTCCAGCCATGGACGCGCGACGGGCCGAGCAGGTCGTAGTCCGAGAACGACTGCGCCGCCGCGACGAACACGTCGAGCTGGTCGCGCAGGAGGTCGACGGCGGTCGCGTGGTCGTAGGAGAGCGGACGCACCGACCCAGCCTAGGGACCTGCAGCCGGTCCCCATGGTGGTCGGCCGGGGTGGCTACGCCGCGAGACCCTGCTGGACCGAGACGCTCAGGCCCTGGTCAGTCCGTCGCGAGCCGTCGCAGCTTCGCCTCGACGAGCCGGCGGACCAGGTCGTCGGGCAGCGGCTCGTCGACGGCGAAGTGCAGCGACCCCGAGGTGCGGGTGTATCCGTCCAGCTCGGTCCCCAGGTCGCCCAGCACGCTGCCGCTGTGGGGGAGGTAGCTGAGGTGGTTCTTGAACGCCGCGAAGCCGGCGACGACCTTCCCGTCGACTCGGAAGGCCGGCATTCCGTACGAGATGCCCTGCGCGGCGTCGGGCACGACGGCCAGGATGGAACGTCGTACCGCCTCGAGGGTGTGCCGTTGCTGGTCGTCCAGGGACGCGAGGTAGTCGTCGATCTCGACCGCTGACACACCCAGAGTCTCTATCCGGGGCCATGCGGTGTCGAGGACCTCTGGCCGTTCCTGCGGCCGTGGTGATGGTGCTCGATGAGCGCCGCGTGGGCGTCGAACCGCGGATCCGCGACGAGGTACTGCGCGACCAGGCTGTCGTGCCGGTGCGGGGCGGGACGGACCGGCGCGGGGATCACCCGGCCCTCGGCGGTGTCCCAGAAGCGGTCCGCGAACGCCCACATCTTCCGCGCCACCAGGCCGAGCATCCCGGTGTGGGGCGTGTGCGGGTGTGGTCGGGTCGGGCCGTGCGACTCCAGGTCGAACATCCGCCGGGCCAGCCCGTCCACCATCGTGGGCTCGCCGTGCCGGATGAGCTCGTCGACCATCCGTCGCTCGAGGAGGTTGTGATCGGTGAGCTGCCCGTGTGCTCGATCCCAGAGGGTCGGCCACGCGAGGTGGATCGCGAAGGCCTCGCCGTAGAGCCGACCCTTGATCAGCGCCAACGTCTGCTCGAGGTGCCGGGCGGCCCGGAGGTAGTCGTGCACCAGCGCCTGTCCCTCCGGCACGCTGCGGCGTACCGGGTGGACCAGCACGCCCTCGACGGCGGCGAGGTGGCGGCTCGTCGCCGCCAGGAACGTGTCCGTGGCCGCGTAGTGGTCGCGCGGCCGACTCAGGTCATGGTGCGGGAGGAGAGCCTCCCCGAGCCGTTCCTCGAGGGACCGCTGCGTGGCCTCGACCGTCCGTGCCAAAGAGTCTCCGTGCGTCATCGCACCCACCTCGACCAGAAGTAGTGTCCGACGCCCCTGCGGCCGCGTCGGACCGCTCGTCTTCCAGTGTCACCCCGCGGTGTCTGCCGGACAACCGGGTGCGCGCGGCGGAGCTGAGGGTCGGCGATCACCTGGGCGAACAGCCGGACACCACCCCGCAGACCAGCCCGCCGAGAGACCCGGTCCTACTCCTCGACGCCCTGGGTGAGCGCCTCGGTGAGGATCGCGGCCAGGGTGTCGACCTGGACGTCGGCGGAGGAGGAGATCTCCTGCTCACCGGCACCGTCCAGCGCCCGCGCGGCGAGGCCCGCCTTGGCGTCGATGAGCTCGGCGATCCTCGCGTCGATGGTCTGCGCGGCGATGATCCGCCACGCGGTGACCGGCTCGGTCTGGCCGATCCGGTGGACCCGGTCGATCGCCTGGGTCTGCTCGGCGTTCGTCCAGGAAAGCTCGGCGAGCACGACGTTGGAGGAGACCTGGAGGTTGATGCCGACTCCGGCGGCTGTCAGCGAGCAGACGATGACGTGGACGTCGGGGTCGTTGGTGAAGGCGTCGATCGCGGCGTCGCGCGCGGTCCGGGACTGGTCGCCCCGGATGCTCGTGGACCGGACGCCGCGGCGCTCGAAGAGCTCCTCGGCGGCGTCCATCACGTCGAGGTGCTTGGCGAAGAACACGACCTTGCCCGCGCTGCGCGCGAGCTGGACGGCGTAGTCCGCGGCCAGCTCGGCCTTGGCCTGGCCGATCTTGCGCACCATGGTGAACACGTTGTCGCCGGTCTCGGCCTCGCCGCCCTCGGCGACCTCGCGCTCGGCCACGCGGCGTACCAGCTCGTGGTCGATGCCGTCCGGGCCGAGGACCGAGAAGCCGGTACGGCGGTGCTCCAGAGCGGCTTGGTACCGCCCGACCAGGCGCTGCGCGAGCTGCCGCTCGGCCTCGCGGATCGAACGACCCATGGCACCTTCGAGCTCGACCGGGAGGTCGGCGATGCGGCGCGCAGGGATGTCGGCGGCGACGTCGACCTTGCGCCGGCGGACGATGCCGAGGTCGACGACGGCTTGGCGCGCCGAGGGGTAGAACGCGTGGTCGGCCGGCGTGAAGCCGGTCTCCTCCAGCGAGGCCATCAGCAGGTTGCCGGGCTTCTTCTCCTCGATCCAGCCGAGCATCTGCCAGATCGCGCGGAAGTCGTCGATGTCGTTGATCAGCGGTGTCCCGGTGAGCGCCATCATCAGTGGACGGGCGACGCGCTGGCGGATGCGGTCGGAGACCTCCAGGACGTTCTGGGAACGCTGCGACTTCTTGTTCTTGATGTAGTGCGCCTCGTCGACGACCAGGCCCCGGAAGCCGTGCTCGCCCATCCAGCCGACGTGCCGGTCGAGCACCTCGTAGTTGACGACCACGATGTCGGCGAACCCGTCCACGTCCAGCCCGTCGCCGTGGACGACGGTGACGGTGCGGTTCGGCGTCCACATGTGTGCCTCGCGCGCCCAGTTCGTCTTCACGACGTTCGGCACGATCGCCAGCAGGGGGTACGCGTCCGCGACCTGCGCGGCCAGCAACGCCTGCGCAGTCTTGCCGAGGCCGGGCTCGTCGGCGAGCAGGAAGGTGCGGTGGCCTTCCGCGGCCGAGGCCAGCAGCTTCGCCTGGTGGGGCATGAGCTCGACATCGGGGGGAAGCAGCATGGGCCGGGGGTCCGGGAGCTCCATGCTCGCGGGTGCGCCGGGCGCTGCCTGCTCGAAAGAGTTCAACAGCGGCTCGATCAGCTCCCAGCCGGCGAGACTTCCGCGGACGCGCGGTGCCGCTTGGCTGAAGTCGGGAACCAGGAAGGGGTTGGCGAGCTGTGCCTGGACGACGGACTGCGGAAGAGCCGTCCGGTCGCGCGTCGTGATCGGGAACGTCGGGTCCGGCTCCGGCTCGGGCTCTGGCTCGAGTCCGGCCTGCAGCTGCATCTCCCGCTCGAGGCGACGGGTCGCATCGGAGACCTCGGCGTCCTCCTGCAGCAGGCTGAACAGCGACGGCTCGCGCGTGGCGATCTGCGCGAGGATCGTGGCCAGTCCCTCGAGCCGCTTGAGCTGCGACTCCTTCTGAGTCGGGGTGAGTGACTCGTCCGCGCGGACGTTCGCCCGCTCGGCGCGCGCGAGCAGCGCCGCTGCCTGGAAGCGGGCGCGCTGTCCCGAGGACAGCTGGCGCTGGTTGACGGCGCGCTCGACCTCGCGCACGGCCATCGCGAGCACCGGGATGATGCCCTCGTTGTCCCGCCGACGGGTCTGCCCTCGACCCTGTCCCCGGGAACGCTGACCCGACCGGTTACCGCCGGTCTGGCGTCGACGCTGTGTGACCAACCAGCCGCTCTCTTCCTCAAGCGCGATGCTCGCCGTCGCTGGCCCGTGCCCGCGTCCGGCGCCCGCCCTTCGACGGGGTGTGAACTCAGCAGTCCGGTCCGCTCCGCGGACCGAACCCCCTCGGCCGTGCCGCGCCGATGGCGCTGACACCCGACACGGTGGGGGACCAGAGCAGTCCGCCTCGCGACGGTGCCGATGGGACCAGTGTACGAGGTCGAGCCTGCTCTGTACCCATCAGCGCCACAGATTTGCCGACGGACGTGCCGCGGCGTGCCGATCAGTGGGGGTCGCAGAGTTCGATGTGCTGGACCTCCAGCACGTGCCCGACCGCCGACTCCAGCCGAGCGCGCGGCAGATGTCCGGCACGGACGGCCGAGACGACGGCGTGAACGACAGACCGGGTCGTCGCCGACAGCCCGTCCGGGGCACTGCCGAAAAGAACCATGTCGTCGCCGACCGCGAGTGCGCGTACGGCGGCCTTCTCCAGGCCGAACCCCGCCGCGGTGACAGCCCCCGCGCTCAACGAGTCGGGTAGGACGAGTCCCGAGAAGCCGAGGTCTCGGCGGAGCACGCCGTTCACCGCGGAGCGGGACAGGCTCGCCGGCAACCTGGTCAACCCCGGTACCCGCGTGTTGCTGACCATGACGGCCGGCAGACCTGCCGCGATCGCCGATCGGAACGG
>DATBDF010000281.1:0-9028 GCA_036270075.1 Nocardioides sp. | reverse complement strand
TCTCGTTCATCGGGTCCAGGTCGACCGCGAGCGACGCGAACGCGAGCGCTTCGCGCTCGTTCTGCTCGTAGAGCGCCGCCTCCGCGGCGTCGCAGGCCATCGTGCGGCGGAGGTGCTGGAGCCGTGTCCGCTCCGCCACCGCCCACGGGCTGTCGTCGTCGTCGGCGTGGAGGTCGTCGCGGTAGAGGCGTTCGGCCGCGCGCGCGATGGGCAGCACCGCGGCCCAGTCACCTCGACCGGCCGCCAGCCCCGCCCGGACCGCCATGGCCGCGAACTGGTGGGCGTCGAGCACGGCGTTGCTGAGCAGGTATCCGTCGGGGTGCCGTTCGACGCTCCGGTCGCCGAGCGTCACGCGGACCTGGCTCGCGGCGGTCCGCAGTCGGTTCCGCGCGCTGTGGCTCACGACGCCGGGCCACAGCAGCTCGGTGAGCTGGTCGGCTCGAATGGGTCTCCCGTCCCCGAGCGCCAAGAGGCGCAGCAGGTCGCGGGTCTTTCCGGTGCGCCACTCCTCGACGCGCACCTCGGTGCCGTCGCGGCGTGTCACCCGCAGATCCCCCAGGACGCGGATACGCACGGGCTTCTGTCCTTGCATGAGGTCCCCCCGACCCTCATGGCTGCCCCCGCAGCCGATGCAGGTCAGCAGTCTATGTGCTGGGCGCGACCAGGAAAAGGAAAGTCTTGGGGGGCGCACCGCGCCGGCCGGAGCGGGTCCGGGGGATCGCGGGCCGCCTCCGACCACCGTGCTTCCACCATGGGGGATCGGGGAGCACGGTGACCGGGACTGAGTGGGGACTCCCCGGGGTAGGCCTGGGACCCGTCCCTCACTGACGCGCGGCTTGCCTCCGCGTTCCGGTCCCGCCCCGACGCCACCAGCCTTTACCTTCGCGGCGTGCCGATCATCCCCAAAATGCGGCTGACTGCGTCAGTACGCACCCCGGTGACCGAGCACCGCACCCACGGTGCGCGCCATGATCAGCCAGTCGTGACCGAGCGACCAGTTGTCGACGTACCGGAGGTCGAGCCGGACCGAGTCCTCCCACGAGAGGTCCGACCGACCCGAGACCTGCCACAACCCGGTGATCCCGGGCTTGACCGCGAGCCGCCGCATCACGTCGGACTCATAGCGGGCGACCTCCTCGGGCAGCGGCGGACGCGGCCCGACCAGGGCCATGTCCCCGCGGACCACGTTGACCAGCTGAGGCAGCTCGTCGAGGGAGTAGCGACGCAGGAAGCGGCCCGACCGGGTGATCCGCGGGTCGTCACGCAGCTTGAAGAGGACGGAGTCCGAGGTGACCAGCTTCTCGAGCGTGGGCCGGAGCCCCTCGGCTCCGCACTGCATCGTCCGGAACTTGAGCATCGAGAAGGCGCAGCCGTCCTTGCCCGTCCGCGTCTGCCGGAAGAACGCGGGGCCCGGCGAGTCGAGCCGGACCATGACCGCGAGCGCCAGCAGGAGGGGCGCGAGGACGACGAGCGCCACCGCCGCCAGTGCCCGCTCCATGAGCTCCTTGGCCAGCCGCGTCGCTCCCTGGGTGCGCGCCTGCCGGACGCTCACCAGCGAGAGTCCGCCGGCGCGGGCGAGATGAGCACGGCGCGCTGAGACGTCGAGGAGCGAGGTGGACACGAGGAGCCGCGCCTGCGACCGCTCGAGCTGCCAGCTCAGCCGGCGGAGGGCCGCGGCGTCGAGGTGGCGGCACGGGACGACGAGGAGCGCGTCGGCGGCGGAGCTTCCGACCGCCGAGGCCATGCGCCCGACCGCGTCCTCCGCACTCGGCGGTACGTCGCAGACGCCGACCACGTCGTAGCCCCGGAGCCCGCCGTGCCGGAGCTCGGCCAGGACCCGCTCCACCTCACGACGGTGTCCGGCGACCACGATCCGAAGCGCGCCGACGCGGCCGCCGTGGCGGAGCGCGATGGCCGCGCGGACCAGCCAGCGCTGCGAGGTGGACGCGCTCGCGATGAGGGCGGCGGTGACCGCCGAGCTGGACACGTGGTGGATGGACTCGCCGAGCAGCCCGGCAGCGAGGGGAAGGAACGCGGCCAGGCCGAGAGCGGCGAGCCACACGCGACGTACCTCGTCGGGCCAGAACGGGACGCGCTCAGCGTCGTAGCCACCGGTCGCCGCCAGGGCGACGATCCACGCCGACACCAATAGCACGACCCGCGTCGGCTGGTGCGGGCTGACGAAGTCGAGCAGGCCGAGGACCGTGGCGGCCGAGACCGCGTCGCCGACCGCGACGAGGCGCCGCCACCGCACCGTTCCGACGCGCAGTGACGGGGCGACTCCCGAGGTCGGAGTGGGCTCCCAGCCGGCGACCGCCGCAGTGCCACGCGTCCGGATCGGCACGAGCGCGGTCACGAGAACACCTCAGGTCCGAGGTCGCCGGCGCCCCCCGAGCAGCGGTCTGCCGCCCCGCGCATGTCTCCCCCTTGCCGGCCGCTCATCGCGGCTCTTGCTGCCCTCCAATGTGCTGGAGGTGCTGAGGGGTTTCATGCCGCATTTCGGTGAAGTCAGCGCTGGTCGACCGCGACCGGCGGGCGCCAGTCCGTCTCGTGTGCTGCACCCACGGCTGCGAGCTGAGAGGTCACCTCGAGCTTGGCGAGGATCGACTTCACCTGGGTCCGGACGGTCGCCTCGGAGACGTACGAGCGCTGCGCGATCTCGCGCACCGGTCGCCCGGCCATGAGATGTCCGAGCACCTCGCGCTCGCGGCACGACAACCGGTCGAGCCGACCCCGGATCTCGACACGGCGCGCGTTCTGGCGGTGGAAGTCCGCCACCAGCTGCTCGCGCTCCTGGCGCCCGGGCAGCGGACGTCCCTCGGCGATCAACCGCAACGTGTCGCGGATCGACACCAAGGGCGCCGACTTCGGCAGCACGGCTCGAGCGCCGTACCGCAGACACTCACCCCACCGGAGCCGGTCCGTGCTCGCCGTCACGATGACGACCGCCACACCCGCCTGAGTCAGCGGCTGCACCAGGTCGGTCGTGTCCCCGCCTCGCCCCAGCTCCAGGTCCAGCAGGACCATGCCGGGCCGAAGCCTCAGGATCCGGCTCAGCAGCTGGCCGGACGACATGCTGCGATCGTCGACGTCGACCCGATCCACGTCGTACCCCTCGATTCGGAGCGCTACGTCGAGCGCCTCGGCGAAGAGGACGTGATCGTCGACAACGACGACGCGGTTCACTCCGTGTGGGCCAAGCATGGTTCAACCTCCACCGACGCTGGCAGCGTGAGCGTGAACCTGGTGCCCTGTGGTCCGCGATCGGGGTCGAGCCGTAGGTCGCCGCCCATCCCGCGGGCGAGCCGTCGGGCGATGTGCAGTCCGAGCCCGTGACCCGGCGATCCGTCTCGGCGGGCGCCGCGCTCGAACAGCTGGGACCTCACGCGAGCCGGGATCCCCGGACCGCCGTCCGACACGTCGACCCGGATCTCGTCCGCGTCGCTCGTCACGTCGACCGAGACGTCGGCCCCACCTGCGTGCCGGGCGGCGTTCTCGAGCAGGTTCTGCACGATCTCGACGAACTCGTCCGGGCGCCCCGCCGCCAGCGCGGACTCGCCGCGCCAGCTCGCCGAGATGCCGCGGAGCCGCAACGACTCGACCAACGGCGCCACGAGCGTCGTCACGTCGAGCGTCTCGACCTCGCTGTGGGCCGACACGCCCTCGTCGACGAGCCGTTCGAGCCGTGAGAGCTCGGACTCGTACAACCCCTCCAGGCGGGTCCGTGTCGGCTGCGTCAGCTCCTGCGTGCGCTCCCGAAGCAGCCGGTGGGTCATCCCGATCCCACTGACCGTCGCTCGCAGCTCGTGGAGCCGCTCTTCCTCTCGTCGTACGGCGGCCTCGGCCAGCTCGGCCCGCAGCCCCAGGGCCGCCTCGTTCGTGATCGGGGCGCGCGAGGATGCCCACGCCAGAGCGTGAGCTCTCACCACCACGATCAGGAGCGTCATCTGGACGAGCGACCACAGGCCGGCCGCGCGCAGGACGACCTCCTCGCCCACCCCCGTGAGGGCGAGCGCGAACATCAGGACCGGAGTGCTGAGCGCGAGAAGCACCAGCTCCGTGAGGATGTGCGTCCCGGACGGATTTCCCCCCGCTCCGGGTGCGGCGCCCCCCGACGCCTTTGTGGCAATCACCTGACCCCCATCAGGGCGTGCCGATATAGAGATACGCATTGTCAATCCCCCCTCGTATCTGGCAGCCATGAACCCACCCGCCCGCGAAATATCTGGCAAAAGGTCGGCAAATCCGGCGGAAGAGACCCCGGCGGTTCCCTGTGTCGACCTGATGCCTGCAGGACAGGCAGATCACTGCAAGTACGTACCAACCAGGGAAGTCATCGCGGCTCGGATCGGCCTCCCCAATTCAGGGGATTACCTCCATCGCGGCCCTGATTAGCGTCGTTACCAGGCGATGGTGCCGGCGCGATGGCACCACGTTCGAGGGGACCGAGGCGTGGCTGGCCACCGCTCGCTCAGACGAGAAAGCGGCGGAGCCGGGGGGCTAGACAGCCGCAGCCAGGGGTATGCGCTTCGGGGGCGCTGAGGGGGGAGCATGAAAGTCGCTGTTCTGGGCTTGGGTTATGTCGGCACCGTCACGGCTGCCGGTCTGGCCGCCAGTGGGCACGACGTGGTCGGCGTCGACGTCGACCCGTTCAAGGTCGGTTGCATCGCGGCCGGACGCAGCCCGGTGGTCGAGCCGGGGATCGACGAGCTGGTGCACGACGCCGTGTCCGCGCGGAGGCTGCGCGCCACCCACCGGATCGCGGACGCACTGGCCGGCGCCGACGTGTCGCTGATCTGTGTCGGCACGCCGTCGTCGAGCAACGGCGGCACCGACCTGCGCTTCATCGACCGCGTCGCCGCCGACCTGCGCCTGACGATGGACTGCGTCGAGCCACCTGCGTCGGGCCACCACTCGGTCGTGGTGCGCAGCACCGTCCCGCCGGGAACGGTCGAGCACCTGGCGGAGACCTACTTCGCCGACACCCCTGCCGGGTGGGACGTGGGCACGGCGATGTGCCCGGAGTTCCTGCGCGAGGGCTGCAGCGTCACCGACTTCTACGATCCGCCGATGGTGGTCATCGGCACCGCTGAGGACGACACCTTCAGGCAGTTGAGCGAGCTCTTCTCGTTCATCGACCTGCCGCCGCACCAGGTGTCGGTCGGGACGGCACAGGCGCTCAAGTACGCCTGCAACGCCTTCCACGCCACGAAGATCTCGTTCGCGAACGAGATCGCCCGGGTCTTCCGCAACTACGGCGTCGACGCGCGCGAGGTCATGTCGACGTTCCTGATGGACGAGAAGCTGAACATCTCGGGGGCGTACCTGCGGCCCGGCTTCGCCTTCGGTGGCTCCTGCCTGCCGAAGGACCTGCGGGCGCTGCACCACCTGGCGCGGGCCAACGACGTCGACGTCCCGCTCCTGCTGGGCACCACGCTGACCAACGAGATGGTGCTGCGTGACGCCGTGGACCGGGTGCTCGCCGCGGATGGCAAGAGCGTGTGCATCTTCGGTCTCAGCTTCAAGATGGACACCGACGACCTGCGCGAGAGCCCGAACGTCGAGCTGGCCGAGCGCCTGCTGGGCAAGGGCTACGACGTCTGGATCTACGACCCGATCATCCGTCCGGAGCGACTGGTCGGGGCCAATCGGCAAGAGGTCATGACCCGCCTGCCACACGTCGGTCGCCTGCTCGTCTCCTCGCCGGAGGAGGCCATGAACGGCGTCGACGTCGCCGTGGTCTCGTCCAACGAGCCCTCGGTCGTGGCTGCCCTGCTCGCCACGCCTCCGTCGCGCATCATCGACCTCAACGGCCGGCTCGGCCCCGAGGTCGAGGCCCTCCCCGGATACGAGGGGATCGGCTGGTGACCATGGAACTCCGCCGCTCCGTGCCGACCGAGGTCGGCCAGGGGCGGCGCCCTCGGGTGCTCATCATCATCCAGAACCTGGCGGTCCCCTTCGACCGGCGGGTCTGGCTGGAGTGCCAGTCGCTGCGCGACGCCGGGTACGACGTCACCGTGGTCTGCCCGGCGGGCCAGGACTCGGTGCCCCACCGGGTGCTCGACGGGATCGAGATCTACACCTACCGGCCCTACGCGCCGGGTGGTGGCGCGGCCGGTTTCGCAGCCGAGTACGCCTACTCCTTCATGGCCACCGCGCGACTGGTGCTGAAGGCCCGTCGTCGCAGCGGGGCGTTCGACGTCATGCAGGCGTGCAACCCGCCGGACATCTTCTGGCCGCTCGCCAAGATGCTGCGCCGGCGGGACGGCACCCGCTTCGTGTTCGACCACCACGACCTGTGCCCGGAGCTCTACCGCTCGCGCTTCCACGACGAGCGGACACCGGCGTACGTCGGTCTGGAGTTCCTGGAGCGGATGACCTTCCGGACCGCCGACCGCGTCACCTCGACCAACGAGTCGTACGCCGCCGTCGCCCGACGCCGTGGTGGCAAGCCGGCCGAGCACGTGACCGTCGTGCGCACGGGGCCGGACCCGCGCCGTCTCGCGCGCGGTCCGGAGGCACCCGAGGTACGTCGCGGCCGCGAGCACCTCGTCGCCTACATCGGCGTGATGGGTCCGCAGGACGGCGTCGACCTGGCGGTCCGGGCCGCGGGCGAGATCGTCCACGGGCTCGGGCGGCGCGACATCTCGTTCACCTTCATGGGCGCCGGCGACAGCTACCCGGACCTGGTCGCGCTACGCGACGAGCTCGGTCTCCAGGACTACGTGGAGCTTCCGGGACGAGTGCCGGACAGCTTCGTCACCAAGGTGCTGTCCACCGCCGAGCTCGGGCTGTGTCCCGACCCGATGAACCCGCTCAACGACGTCTCGACGATGAACAAGACGATGGAGTACATGGCCTTCGGGCTGCCGGTCGTCGCGTTCGACCTGCGGGAGACGAGGGTCTCGGCCGGCGAGTCCGCGGTGTACGTGGAGCCCAACGACGTCGACCTGTTCGCGAAGGTCGTGGTCGGCCTGCTGGACCACCCGGAGCTGCGGGCCACGATGGGCCGCCTCGGGCGCGAGCGGGTCGTGGACGAGCTCGCGTGGGAGCACCAGCAGCGCGCCTACCTCGAGGTGTTCGACGAGCTCGTGCACACGACCGCGAACGCGAGGCACTGACGACCATGTGCGGCATCGCGGGCACGTTCCAGCAGCCCGAGGGCAAGGTCCTCGCGGGCACGATGATCGAGCGCATCGCCCATCGCGGTCCCGACGCCTGCGCCCTCCACGAGGTGGTCCGGCCGCAGTACTCCGCGGTGCTGGCCCACGCGCGCCTGTCGATCATCGACCTGTCGACGGCTGCTGACCAGCCGTTCGTCAAGGACCACCTGACGCTCGCGTACAACGGTGAGCTGTACAACTACCGCGAGTTGCGGCAGCAGCTGATCGCGCAGGGGGCGTCGTTCTCCACGCAGTCCGACACCGAGGTCGTGCTCGAGGCCTGGCGCCGCTGGGGCACCGCGGCACTGACCCGCTTCCGCGGCATGTTCGCCTTCGCGATGCACGACGCCGCCACCGGCGACCTCACGTTGGTCCGCGACCCGCTGGGCATCAAGCCGCTGTACGTGATGGAGCGCGGCGACGGGGTTCTGTTCGCATCCGAGCTGAAGGCGATCGTGGCAGCGGTCGGCGACGAGCTCCGGGTCGACCCGGCCGGCATGGTGGCGTCCGCCCTGTACTACTGGGTGCCTCAGGAGTTCGACGCGATCGAGGGCGTCCACAAGCTGCCGCCGGGCTCGTGGCGCACGTTCCACGTCGACGGCCCGACCAGCTCGGGCACGTACTGGAGTGCCTCGGAGAAGGCGTCCGAGGCAGCCCAGGCGGAGCGCCCGGACCTCGCCACGGTGCTCGAGGAGTCGGTGGCCGCGCACCTCGTGGCCGACGTCCCGGTCGCCAGCTTCCTGAGCGGTGGCCTGGACTCGAGCATCGTCACCGCGCTCGCCTGGCGTCACAACCCCGGCATCGAGGCCTACTCCATCGCGTTCCGCGAGGCGGACAACAAGCTGGAGGCCATGCCGGACGACGCGAGGTACGCGCGGCTGATGGCGCACCACCTCGGCATCCAGCTGCACGAGATCGAGATCAGCCCCGACATCGTCAGCGAGCTGCCCCGCATGGTCGACACGCTCGACGAGCCGATCGGTGACCCGGCCGCGCTGAACACCGAGCTGATGTGTCGCGCCGCGCGCGAGGCCGGCGTGAAGGTCCTGCTGTCCGGGATGGGCGCCGACGAGCTGTTCGGCGGCTACCGCAAGCACCTGGCCTGTCTGCTCACCGGTCATTACCGCCGACTGCCGGGCGCGCTGCGGGACCGGGTGGTCGGCCCGACCGTGCGCCATCTTCCGGTGATGGTCAACGGTCGCGGGATCCGGGTCGCCCGGTGGGCGCAGCGCTTCCTGACGTTCGCCGAGCTCGAGGAGGAGGCGGCGTTCCGGCGCAGCTACACGCTGTTCGACCGCGACGAGCTGGTCGGCCTGCTCGACCCGGCGCTGGCGCCGGCCGTCGACGACGTCCTCGACGCGCATGCGCAGGTGTACGCCGACACGGACCTCGACGACCACGTCAACCGGATGTGCCTGGCGGACAGCCGGATGTTCATGGCGGGACTCAACCTGACCTACACCGACCGGGCGAGCATGGCGGCCTCCTGCGAGGTCCGCGTGCCCTTCGTCGATCCGGTGGTCTTCGAGGCTGCGTTCGCGCTGCCGGGCTCGGAGAAGATCCGGCGCCGGACGCAGAAGGCCGCGCTCAAGGACGTGGCCCGCGCCTGGTTGCCGGACGCGGTGATCGACCGTCCGAAGGCGTCCTTCGGGGCTCCGTTGCGCGCCTGGGTCACACACGACCTGGCGCCGATGATCGACGACACCCTGGTCCGGGGCGAGCTCGTCGCCTCGGGGTTCGTCCAGCAGGAACCGCTGCTCCGCATGGTCGCGGAGCAGCGTGCGGGGAAGCGGGACTGGTCCAAGCAGCTGTGGGAGCTGCTGACGTTGGAGACCTGGTACCGCAACATGCGCACCGCCGGCGTG
>DATBDF010000280.1:0-5679 GCA_036270075.1 Nocardioides sp. | reverse complement strand
GCCCCGCGGAGCCTGCGCGACCTCGGGCTCGACGCGGACGACCTGCCGAGCGCGGTGCCGGCGATCCTCGACGCGGCGCCGCCCGGGAACCCGACCGCGGTGACGGCCGGGAACATCGAAGCGCTGCTCCGGGCGGCCTGGGAAGGGAAGGAGCCGGCATGAGCGAGATCTCGACGGAGCAGCGCGAGCGCGAGGAGGTCCTGGTCGAGCGGGTGGTGGCGTCGTTCGCGGGCACCCCCGACCCGCGGACCAAGCAGCTGGTCGAGGCCCTGACCCGTCACCTGCACGCGTTCTTGAGGGAGACCCGGCTGACCGAGGATGAGTGGAAGCGCGCGATCGACTTCCTCACCGCCGTCGGCCACATCACCGACGAGCGGCGACAGGAGTTCATCCTCCTGTCCGACGTGCTCGGAGCCTCGATGCAGACGATCACGATCAACAACGAGGCCTATGCCAACGCCACGGAGGCCACCGTCTTCGGGCCGTTCTTCGTCGAGGGCTCACCCGACGTGGGGCTCGGTGGCGACGTCGCCGGAGGGTCACCGGGTGAGCCGTGCTGGGTGGAGGGAACGGTGACCGGCACCCACGGACGACCTGTCGCCGGCGCCCGGATCGAGGTCTGGGAGGCCGACGCGGACGGGTTCTACGACGTGCAGTACGACGACGACCGGCTCGCGGGGCGCGGCCATCTCCACACCGACGAGAACGGTGGCTTCCGGTTCTGGGCGGTGACCCCGACGCCGTACCCCATCCCCGACGACGGCCCGGTCGGTGAGCTGCTCCGAGCTACCGGGCGGTCGCCGATGCGTGCCTCTCACCTCCACCTCATGGTCGAGGCCGAGGGCTACCGCACCCTGGTCACGCACGTCTTTCCGCGCGGTGATCGCTATCTCGACTCCGACAGCGTCTTCGGTGTGCGTGAGTCGCTGATCGTCGACGTGCGCCAGCAGATCCCGACCACGCCGACCCCCGACGACAGGGAGGTCGCCGGACCCTGGGCGCGGATCGACGTCGACCTCGTGCTCGCTCCCGATCAGGGCTGAGACACGCGCGAGCCATCGTGGTGATGGATTGGGAACTGCCTTGCATAATGACTGCGCGACCACGCTCCAGAGGCGGGCTCCCGGGTCGCACCGACAACGAGACTCGGGAAGCGATGGACTTCGACTTCAATCGCGTGCTGGCCGATGCCGTCCGTCAGATGGCGGAAGAGCCGTCGATCGGCACGACTCTCGAACGCGTCGTCGAGACGTGCGTCGAGGCCGTGGAGCGCTGCGACATGGCCGGCGTCTCGATCGTCGAACAGGGCCGGATCCGCACGGTGGCGGCCACCGACGAGACGCTCCGCGTCATCGACCAGCTCCAGTTCGACCTCGGCGAGGGCCCGTGCTTCGACGCGCTCCAGAGTGAGGACACCGTCTCCTCGAACGACCTCGAGCGCGACTCCCGCTGGTCGACATGGGGTCCGGCCATGGTGTCGCGGATCGGGATGCGCTCGGTGCTCAGCTACCGCCTCGCGACACGCCACGACGCGATCGGGGCGCTCAACCTGTACGCCGCGGATGCCGGCGCGTTCGACCACGAGGACATGTTCGAGGGGCAGGTGCTCGCCGCCCACACCTCCGTGGTGCTCGCCGCGACGCTGAAGGAGGAGCAGCTCCATCGGGCCCTCGAGTCGCGCACGGTGATCGGTCAGGCGACCGGTCGTCTGATCGAGAGGTTCGGCCTCGACGCCGACCAGGCCTTTGCGGTGATGCGGAGGATCTCGCAGAACCACAACATCAAGCTGTACGCCGTCGCCCAGCACCTGGTCGAGACCGGCGTCCTGCTCGACCCGTGGACAGCGCCGAAGGACGAGGGCGACTCCCATACCGCCGAGGCCTGACGCACACGCATGGCCGCCCGGATGCCGGGTACCGGTGGACAACCGTGGTTCGACGGAGGCGCAACCGTCGCTGCGGTGAGGCTCGCCGGCTGCAGACCACGTGGGTCGGCGGGCCGCAGCCCACCGAGGCGTGACACGTGTTCCCACCCCCGCGGGTGGTTGTCTCTCGAGCCGTGGAACGTAGCGTGGAAGTCCGGCCCGATGGGGCGATGACGCACCCGGGCCCGACGCTGAAGCAGATCGGCGACGCAACCGTCCCGACTGCCTGAGACCACGGCAGTCTTCCTCGGACGACGAGAGGCCACGCCGTGGCACGCACCTCCACCACCCTCGACCCCTACCTCGACCCAGCCACTCACACCAACCTGCCCGCCACGCACCAACGCGAGCGCCGCGACCGCGGCGAGCGCACGGAGCGGGTGCTGGACCAGCTCGACGACGCCCGTGACGACGACCAGCGCAAGGAGCTCGTCGCCGAGCTGATCCGGCTCAACATGCCGGTGGCACGCTCCATCGCCGTGCGCTACCGACGACGCGGCATCGCCGAGGAGGACCTCGAGCAGGTCGCCTACCTGGCACTCGTCCGTGTGGCGAACACCTACGACCACTCCACCGGCCACGACTTCCTGTCGTACGCCGTGCCCTCCATCCGTGGCGAGATACGGCGGCACTTCCGCGACGTCGGCTGGATGGTGAGACCACCCCGGCGAGTGCAGGAGCTGCAGGGCCGGATCGCGTCGACCGAGTCCGGGCTGTCCTCCGAGCTCGGCCATCCACCCACGGCCGAGGACCTCGCCGCCGAGCTCGACACGTCGACGGACGAGATCGAGGAGGCGCTGGCCGCCAACGGGTGCTTCACCCCCACGTCCCTCGACCAGGTGATCCACGAGGATGCGGGCGATTCGATCGGCGACCAGCTCGGCAACGACGAGGCGGGCCTCGCCGCGGCCGAGGCACGCGTCGTCCTGGCGCCGGCCTTGGGCAGGCTCGGCGAGCGCGACCGCAAGATCGTCGGGATGCGCTTCTTCGGTCAGCGCACGCAGCAGGAGATCGCCGACGAGATCGGCGTGACCCAGATGCAGGTGTCGCGACTGCTCAGCCGCATCTGCACGACGTTGCGTGAGGATGTCGAGTCGCGCGGAGTCGTTCCGGTCGGCTGATCCACCGGCTGACCACATGAGGGCGGTGGTCGTCGTGCGTAACGATGACCACCGCCACTGGTCCCACCCGGCTGCGGCCGAATCACGCCAGCCGGGCTAGACCCCACCTTAGGACGATCCGCGAGAACGGGCCATGCGGAGATCGTGGAATTCCCGCCCGGATGCGACTCAATCCGTACCTGACCCGGTGGCGCGCGCGACGTACCACAGCCACCACAGCCCGACGAAGGGCAGGACCAGGGGGACGAAGCCGTACCCGTTGCCGTAGTCCGACCAGACACTGGCGTGGTCGATGTCGTCGGGATGACTCAGCGTCCCGATCACGAGAACGCCGGTGAGCTCGACGCAGATGGTGACCAGCGCGACGCGTCGGCGGTTGGTGGCGAGGGCCCAGGTGGCCACGATGTAGACGATCCCGGAGAACAGCGACAGCGAGTACGCGGCCGGGGCGTCGGACGCCTGGGTGGCGAGCTGGACGAGGGCACGGGCCGTGGCGGAGAGCGCGAAGAGGCCGTAGACGAACACCAGGATCCGGCCCAGGCCACGCCGGGTCGACGGGATGTGCTCGCTCATGCGGACCACAGCTGGTGCAGTCGCAGGAACAGCACCGGGACCACGACCACGGCCACGAGCAGCACCCCGGTGCCGGCCCGGCTGCGCTCGCCGACCGACCAGAGGAACGCCGCCGGCAGGATCACCAGACTGCCGACGAGATAGCCGACGTACGCCGCGGCGTTGACGCCCGGGTGCTCTCCGCCGAGTCGGACGAGCCCGATCACGAGCTGCGCGACGAGCCCGATCTCGAGGAGGCCCAGAGAGCCGTAGAGCCAGTCGTTCGGCTGCCGGTCGATCACGATGAGCACGACCAGCCACACCCCGATGACCACCGCGAGAGCGGTCAGCGCGATCTGCAGCCCGGTCATGCGGCGAGCCTAGGGTGGCCGGTTCGGCTGCTCCGCACCCCACGCGTGCCCGGATGCGGGGGGCCCGACGTACTTCCGGTACGCTGGCTGTGTCAGCTCGTCGAGCTCTCGCCGCGAGTTGTCAGCACGTCGTAGCTCAACCCTGCTCCGTGCCAGCCGTCCGACGACACGTCGACCCGCGGCTTCGGCGAGACACCGCACAGATTTGGTTCCCTTTGTCTTCCTTCGTCTCTCTCGGCGTGCCCGCACGCCTGTCCACGCTCCTCGCCCGTGCCGGCATCGAGGAGCCGACCCCGATCCAGGCCGCGACCCTGCCCGACGCGATGGCGGGTCGCGACGTCCTCGGCCGCGGTCGCACGGGGTCCGGCAAGACCTACGCCTTCCTCCTTCCCGTCGTCGCCCGCCTGGCCGGAGGCCCGAGGCCCCGCCGCGGCGCTCCTCGCGCGCTGATCCTGGCGCCGACCCGCGAGCTGGTGGGGCAGATCGACGCCGTCCTGGCCCCGCTCGCCCGCGAGATGGGCCTCACCAGCAGGACCGTCTTCGGCGGCGTCGGCCAGCAGCCGCAGGTGAACGCCCTCCGTCGTGGAGTCGACATCGTCATCGCCTGTCCCGGTCGGCTCGAAGACCTGATGGGTCAGGGCCACTGCGTGCTGGACGACGTGCAGGTCACCGTCCTCGACGAGGCCGACCACATGGCCGACCTCGGCTTCCTCCCCGGCGTACGCCGGATCCTGCGGCGCACGCCGCGTGGCACGCAGCGACTGTTGTTCTCCGCGACCCTCGACAAGCAGGTCGACGCGCTCGTGCGTGAGTTCCTGAACACCCCCGTGACCCACGAAGCAGACTCGCCGCGGAGCCCCGTCGCCGAGATGAGCCACCACGTGCTCCAGGTCGAGCGCGAGCACCGACTGCCCGTGCTGGTGGACCTGGCCAGCGCACCGGGACGCACCGTCGTCTTCACTCGGACCAAGCACGGCGCCAAGGCCCTCGCTCGCCAGCTCAACCGCAGCGGCGTGTCGACCGTGGAGCTGCACGGCAACCTCAGCCAGGGCGCTCGGACCCGCAACCTCGACGCCTTCCACTCGGGGCGCGCCTCCACGCTGGTGGCCACGGACGTGGCCGCTCGGGGCATCCACGTCGACGACGTCGCCCGCGTGGTCCACGCCGACCTGCCTGCGGAGCACAAGTCCTACCTCCACCGGTCGGGTCGTACGGCCCGCGCCGGCAACACCGGCACGGTGGTCACCCTGATCACACGCGACCAAGTGCGAGCCGCGAAGACGTTGGCCAAGGCGGCCGGGATCACCCCGACGACCACACGCATCGACGCGACTGACCACCCGGTGCTGCGCGAGCTCGCTCCCGGTGAGCGGGTCCTGAGCGCGGCGGGACCGATCGAGCCCGCACCCGCCGCATCGGCAGGCCGCAGCGCCGCACGTGCATCCGGCAACCGGCGTCGTCGTGGCGGCCGGGGCCGTCCCGCGTCCTCGGGTCAGCGCTCGTCGCGGGCGCCGAAGGCGACCGGGCAGAAGGCTTCCACGGGTGGGGTCGGTCGTCCGCGGCGCTCGTCCGCGCGAGCGGCGTCCGCCGGGAGCGCGCACAGCGCGGCCGGGTTCAGCGCGGGACGCCGCTGACCGCGGGCTGATCGGGGTCAGATCGAGATCGGGAGCCGGCCCGCGAGGTCGGACGCGTCGTCCGGCAGCGGGCGGCG